>JBBRTW010000104.1:0-17166 GCA_038244055.1 Tepidisphaerales bacterium
CGAAAAACGCACTCACGGTCAGGAGCCGGCCACCAAAAACGCCTCATCCGCTGACCATCGCCCCCCGGCTCCTGACCCTTTCCTGTCTCCCTCAAGGTGTCTCGCCGTCGAAGCCCATCCGTGCGCATCCAACGTCCTCAGCGCGCTACCCCCCAGACACACAAAAACAAAAAGAATTCCCCCATTCGCAATTCAAAACCGCCACACCGTGCGCGCCCCACATCATCCCAGCGTGACACCCCAAGTAGCTACGGAGGCCCATCATGCCAACCTACTACGTCAATGCTGTTTCCCTCCCCGCCACCCCCTTCCAACCCGACCTCCAATCCAGGTCACACCGTCGCTTTAGGGTGATTTCGGGTCAAACGGGCGTCGTATGGGAGGCGCTTTGGGGTTGGTGTGGGGCTATTTGGGCGCGGCTTTGGCGCTGCAAAGGCGCTGGTTTCTCCACCTCACCAACCCGCCAAATTAAACACAAACATCACCCCACAAACGACTTAAATCTTTACCCCCACATTCAGAACATCTTTTTTCCCAAATCCACCCCAGCAATCGACAATCCACAATCCGCAATCCACAATTCTCCACTGGCTCGCCCTTTGCAGCATTTCCCCCCATGCCATACCGTATGCTCCGAGGGCCATCGATCGCGAAAACCTGCTGGCGACCCGGATTACGGATCATTTCCTTCCCGGAATGCCGATTTGCTTGCGGCGTCTCTGATTGTGGTTCGCGGTCAACATTCGGAATCCACGGAGCGGATTGCCTATTTTAACATTGCCCGCGAATGCCCGGATTTGATGTGAAATCCGGGTTTTTATCCCGACCCGCCGGGTGCGTTGTCCGCACCATATGACGGGCTATAGTTTGGGTCCAACAAGGAAGTCTCCGGCCCGCGGGAAGCTAATTCCCACCACACAGGTTATTAATGGTTGTGAAAAAGACGAATCCCGCCTCTGGTTCCTTCCAAGTCGAATCCCTCGAAGCGCGGCAGATGATGGCCGTGCTGACCGGATACTGGGAGAAATTCCTCGGCCTCGACAAGATCGCCCAGAATTATCCCTGGCTCGATGGCGGCACCAACGGTATCGCCATCATCGACAAAGGCATCGATTACTTCCACCCCGTCCTCGGCGGCAACGAGGCCACCAACAAAGTCGCCCCGCGCATCGTCAATGTTCACGACTACAAGGATGGCGATAATCTCCCCTTCCCCGATACCGATGAGCACACGGATGTCACCAGCGCCCACGCCACCGGCGTCGCCGGCGTCATCGCCGCCAATGGATACAAGGACCAGTACAACGTCTATCACCAGGGCGTTCTCACCAGTCCCGAATCGCTCCTCTACAATCTTCGCACCAACTCCGCCGATTCGCAGAATACGATCAAGCTCTCCCTGCAATGGGTCCTCGCCAATCATGCCCTCTACAACATCACCGCCATCAACTTGACCGATTTCATTGGCAGTTTTGCCAATACGGCCGTTTACGCCACCGTCGCCCAGCAGCTCAAGGCGGCCGGTGTTTTCATCGTCACCCCCGTCGCCAACGACTGGCTCGATCCGGTGAACCCGCGCTATGTGATCGGATTGCCCGCCAAAGATCCGAGCATCTTCGGCATCGGCGGCATTCAAGGCAATGGCACTCTCAACCGCCTGCGCGATCAAACCCAGCGCGGGCCCGGCCTCGACCTCGTCGGCCCGGCCGACGGGGTGACCCTCCCCTATTACATTCCCAGTACCAACTCCCACATCATCGTCAGCGGCTACGGCGTCGGAAATTCCTGGGCCTGCGCCTACACCACCGCCACCGCCATCATGCTCCAGCAGATCGATCCCTCGATCACACCCGATGAGATCATGCAGATCCTCAAGGACAGCGGCACGCCGACGCTCGACAACGACACCGTCTCCAATCCCGACCAGTCCTACGACTACTCCAGTCTCAATTCCTACGCCGCCGTCCAGCTCGCCTACACGCGCCGCGATGACATTTACGACCAGGGCAAGGGCGGCAGCGACGACCTGGCCCACGCCGGCGTGATCAATCTCAACAACGGCGCGGGCTCGATCACCAATCTCAAGCTGTTGATGCACGATGTGGACTACTACACGTTCACCATCGATAGCCCCAATGACTACAAGGTGTCGGTGGGCTACGGCGGCAGCAGCGCCTTCCCGCCCGCGCAATTGCTGGATGCCGATGGAAACGCCGTCGCCACCATCACCCAGGGTGGGATCGTCCGCCGTCTGACGGCCGGGACGTACTACATCAAGCTCCTGAGCGACTCGACCCTGAGCGGGCTCTATTCCGTCGCCGTCGGCGAGGATGCACCGATCATTGGCCCAAGTACGCCGGGGCAAAATGGCACCTTCAACAGCATCGCCTACGATCCCAGTGGCAATCTCAACTTCGCCTGGTTCGATGCCCAGGCCGGCCGGCTCGATTTCGCCAAGCGCACCGGCTCGGTATGGTCCGCGCCAGTGGTGGTGGATGGCGCTGCCCACACGGGCAATTTCATGTCGATGTCCCTCGACAACAACGGCCTGCCCGCCATCGCCTACTACGATGAGACCAACACCGCCCTGAAATACGCCCACTTCAATGGCTCGACCTGGTCCCTCCAGACCGTCGATTCCGCTTTCACCACCGGTTACTACCCCTCCATCAAATTCGACGCCAACAATCACCCGGCCATCGCCTACTACTACAAGAGCAGCGGTGACCTCCGCCTGGCGACCAACAACGGCTCGGTCTGGAGCATCACCACCATCGATTCCAAGGGCGATGTCGGCCGCTACCCCAGCCTCGCCCTCAACGGTGCCACCGGACGCTGGGGCATCGCCTACGAGAAAACCACCAGCGGCGATTTCCGCTACGCCGAGCAGTTAAAAAAGGGAGGCTGGTCGATCACGGTCGTCGATCCGACCCGCGGCGGCGGCGGCTTCGCCTCGCTCGCCTACGACAACAACGGCCTGCCCGCCTTCAGCTACTACGATGCCTACAACGCCGATCTGAAGTTCGCCCGCTTCAGCGCCGGCAAATGGAGCACCAAAGCCATCGCGGCCAAGGGCTCGCAGGGTCTTTACACCAACATGTTCTTCGATTCGGGCAATAACTTCCTGCCGGTGATCTACTACTTCAACAAGACCGCTAACGCCGCGATGGTCGCGCGAAATCAATCCACCGGCTGGCAGTTCGAAACCGTCGCCACCGCCGGCGGCCGCCAGCTCAGCGTCGCCCTCGACGCCAACGACTTCGAGACCTTCGCGTACCTGGACGATGCCACCGGCGACCTAAAAGTCGCCCAACCCGTGTAGTTCGACATTCCGATGTCGAGTAAGAACGCTATGTAGCTCACCATTCCAATGTTGAGTACGACCGCTATGTAGCTCACCATTCCAATGTTGAGTACGACCGCTATGTAGCTCACCATTCCAATGTTGAGATCGACCGCTATGTAGCTCACCATTCCAATGTTGAGTACGAAGGCTACATACCTCGACATCGGAATGTCGAGCTACCTCAATGCCCGCCTACGAGCTTAACTTCGACGGGATCGTCGGCCCAACCCACAACTACGCGGGCCTGTCGCGTGGAAACCTCGCCTCAACCCGAAACGCCGGGAGCATTTCCAATCCGCGCCAGGCGGCGCTGGAGGAGCTGGCGAAGATGAAATTTCTGGCGGGGCTGGGAGTGAAGCAGGCCGTCCTCCCACCACAGGATCGCCCCGACGTCGCGGAGTTGCGGCAGGCCGGTTTTTCAGGCAGCGATGCCGAAGTTCTGGCGGCGGCGGCCAAAGAAAACCCAGCCCTGCTTGTCGCATGCAGCAGCGCCTCCAGCATGTGGGCGGCCAACGCGGCGACGGTTTCCCCCTCGGCCGACAGCGCCGATGGCCGCGTTCATTTCACCCCCGCCAATCTCGCCAGCACGCGGCATCGGCGGATCGAAGCAGCGCAAACCGCGGCGACATTGATACGCATTTTCCCCAGCGCCTCGCATTTCGTTCATCACGATCCACTCCCGCCCGATCGATCCGATGAAGGCGCGGCCAACCACACCCGACTCTGCGCCGCCCATGGCCAGCCCGGCATCGAAATCTTCACCTATGGCCGGGTGCCACAGGTCCCCGCGCACCCGTCCACGTTTCCAGCCCGGCAGATGTTCGAGGCGAGCGATGCCATCGCCAGCCGGCACGAGCTCAACCCCTGGAACACATTCCTGGTCCAGCAGAATCCTGGAGCCATCGATGCGGGTGTCTTCCACAATGATGTGATTTGTGTCGGGAATGAAAACATACTCTTATTGCATGAAAAGGCATGGGTCGACCAGGCCCGGCATCTGGATGCGATCGGCCGGGCGTTCGATAAAATCGGCGGCGGGGAACTTCACATCATCGAAGTCAGGGAAGCGGAGTTGCCCCTGCAAGATGCGGTGCAAACGTATCTGTTCAACAGCCAGATCGTCACGCTGGCCGATGGAACGATGGCGTTGATCGCGCCGGAGGAATGCCGCGAGAATCCCCGGGCGCGGGCGGTGATCGACCGCATCCTCGCATCGGGCTGCCCGATCCGCGCGGTTCATTTCCTGTCCGTTCGTCAGAGCATGCGCAATGGCGGCGGGCCGGCATGTCTGCGCTTGCGCGTGGTATTGACCGATGAAGAACTGCAGGCGGTGCATCCGGGTGTTCTATTCGATGAAACGCTTTGCGAGCGGCTGGTGGCGTGGGTCAACAAGCACTATCGGGAAGAGTTGCGGCCGGAAGACCTGGGGGATGTGAACCTGCAGGCCGAATCGCGCGCGGCGCTGGATGAATTGACGGATATTTTGAATCTGCGGGGGCTTTATGGATTTCAGAGAAGCGCGGGTTGAACGCGAAAACGGCAACCCGCGAATGGGTTGCCGCTTTCTTCGATCTGTCTTTCATCGAGCCCGACTTTCAGGCATGGCGGCGGCGGCCGAGTGTCGCGATCGCGGTCAGAACGAGCAGCGACACCGTAGCAGGCTCGGGGACGGGCGTGGGCGCGGTGGCGACGGCCTGGACGTTGATGGTGAACGCGCCCTGCGCCGAGAAGGCGCTCTCGGGAAAGAGGGGCGCGATGCCGACCCAGCCGGTGCCGGCGTCGCTGGTGGTGGCGAGGGTGTAGGCTCCCACGGGCGTATCGGCGGCAACCGACAAGGTGTAGGTCGCCAGGATGTAGGTTCCGGCATTCAAGGGAGAATTGACGTTGGCGATCGAAGCGCCGAGATCGAGGGCGTTGCGCGGCGCGGCCACGCCGGGCTGGGTGGCGATCAGGCTGAAATTCGCATCGAGAATGCCGGGGCTGGAGGCATTGTCGCCGGTGTCGGACTTGACCAGGTCCGAGAGCGAACTGCCGGCGGCGTTGCGGGCGGTGAGACGGAATTTCCCGGCGACCGCGGCCGGCAGCGTGAGATAGTAATCCGCGCCGGTGACCTTCTCACTGGTGGTGATCAGGCTGGCGGTGACGGTGAAGGTGGCGCCGGGATTGACGATCACGCTGGTGGGCGTCGAATCGCCGTCGGCGAGGTTGAGCGAGACGGTCGCGCCCGCCGGCGCGGCGGCGGTCAGCAGGGCCGCGACGGCGGCGAGCTTCATCATAAGTTTGGTTGCATGTTTCATAATCGCTCCTCCTGGTGTCCCGTTGTCCGAGGCGGGGTTCGAAGCGCGGTTGGCGAAGCTTCGCACCCTCGCGGTCCGCAATCGGAGGCGGGGACAAAAGAACTTTCGGGACAAAGGCAAGGGGACTTAAACGGCCGGCGGCGGGAATTGCGCTGTTTTCGATTCGGCGCGTGCGGCGGATGCTGGTTATGCGGGCGCAGTGTGAGGTATCGCGCGCTGGCGGAAATTCTGTCGCGGCCGATAACTAGAATTTGATGAATTTTCCGAAGTTCCCTTGTTTTTAGCTGGAAACATTCAAGTTATTCCTGTAAATGTTTCGCGTTGGTCATCGGTCATCAGAGCATCCCGAGTTGTTTCTGAATCGCCGCGTGTCCCGCCTGAAATGAGTCGCTGTCGCGGTAACGATGAAGTCTTCCGCGAATCGATGGGGAAGAAACACGAAGGTACGACTGCGTCGTGAATGCGCCGGGCTGTATGGCTCGTGGCGATCGTTCAGCGCGGTCTTGCCAACCTTCGGACAACTTTTTGTGGATCTTGAGTCCGCGGTTGTAACCACCCCCTCGCGGGTGGCCGATTCTCTTGTTGTCTTAAAGAGGAGAGAGTTCATGCGAGATGGCAAACGCGGTAATTTTCGCGGCAATTCAAGCGATCGGGCCGACTCGGCGGAGGCTCCGGGGACGACCCGGCGCGATTTCCTGCGGCGGGCGGCCTGCGCGGCCGTCGGGGCGACGGCGGTAGCAACCACCGTATCGGACCTTCGCCTGATCAACGCGGCGGCGGCCGCTTCCACTCCAACCGACTACATGGCGCTGGTCTGCCTGTTCCTGTACGGGGGCAACGATGGGAACAACCTGATCGTGCCGACCGATTCCAGCTCGTATTCCGCCTACTCCGCCGCCCGCGCGGGGCTGGCGATCCCGACGGGACAGCTCAACGCCGTCACCCAGGCGGTCAGCGATGGCCATACTTACGGCTTCCATCCCGCCTGCCCGGAGTTGGCGTCGCTGTTCAACACCGGCAAGCTCGCGGTGCTGTGGAACGTCGGAACGCTGGTCGTCCCCACGACGCGGACGCAGTTCCAGGCGCAGAGCGTGCCGCTTCCGCCGCAGCTCTTCTCGCACAACGATCAACAGGTGCAGTGGCAGACCTCGCTTTCGGATCGCGTCAGCCGCACGGGCTGGGGCGGACGATCGGCGGACCTGCTGGCGTCCCTGAACGGAACGTCCACGGTTTCCATGTCCATCAGCCTGGCCGGCAGCAACGTCTTCGAGATCGGCAACACGGTTTCGCAATACAGCGTGAGCGTCAACGGGAGCATCGGCCTGGATGAGGTCACGCCCACGCGCCTCCAGGCGGTGCGCGACCTGCTGAATCTCCCGCATACGAATCTGTACGAACAGGCTCACGCCCAGATCATGACCCGCGCGATCGACAACGATGCGCTGCTGAAAACCGCGCTGGCCAGCGCGCCGGCCCTGGCGACGGCCTTCCCGACCACGACACTGGGCAACCAACTCAAGATGATCGCCAGGCTGATTTCGGCGCGGAGCGCGCTGGGACACAATCGGCAAATCTATTTCGCTTCGGTCAACGGCTACGATCTGCACGGCTCGCAGATGTCGCCGCACAACGACCTGCTCAAGGAATTGAGCGGGGCGATGAAGGCGTTTTACGATTCGACCGTGGAACTGGGCGTGGCGAGCAACGTCACGACGTTCACCGCATCGGACTTCGGCCGGACGCTGACCAGCAACGGCACGGGCTCGGATCATGGCTGGGGCAATCACCAGCTCATCATGGGCGGGGGCGTGAAGGGGCAGCGCACCTATGGCGCATTCCCGACGCTGGCGATCAACGGGCCGGACGATACGGGCCTGGGCCGGTGGATTCCGAGCGTGGCGGTGGATGAGTATTCGGCGACGCTGGCCAAGTGGTTTGGCGTGAGCGCAACGAACATGTCGACGGTTCTCCCGAACCTGGGCCGATTTGCCCGGCCCGACCTGGGCTTCATGCTGTAGCCGACCGACGATCTGATTTTCAGTCCGAAGTAACCCCAAACGAATTCCCGGCGGCCGGCACCTCTGACCGGCTTTGGCCAAATCACCGAGGAGAGGCATCATGAAATTCCGACCTTTGGCACTGCCCCTGGCGGCATTATTGATCCTGGCGGCGGCATCGAACGATGCGCTGGCGGCCGCGCCGGTGCTGGTTTCGGCGGCATCGCGCAAGATGCACAACGGCGTGAACTACGACCTGGGATTGCCGCTGACCGGCAACTCCGGGATCGAAGCGCGCAACCTGGCGACCGGAATGGTGCTGATCCTGAATTTCGATCAGACCTTGACGGCCGGCAGCGCGGCGGTGACCGCGGGCTCGGCCACGGTGAGCGGCGCGCCGACGTTCTCGGGCACATCGATGCTGGTCAATTTGCAGACGATCGCCAACGCGCAGGCGATCACCATTTCCTATTCCAATATCACCGCCAGCGGCAATGCGACAAAAGGCGCAGGCACATTCACCTTCCGCGTGCTGGAGGGGGACATCAACGGCAGCGGATCCGTGACGGTTTCCGATGTCAACATGTGCAAGTATTACGTGGGGGCGGCGCTGAGCGGGTTCAACTATCGCTCGGATGTGAATGTCACCGGCGCGATTTCGGTCGCGGATGTGAACCTCGTGAAGTATCGCGTGGGCACGAGCGTGGCCGGCGGGGCGGCGGCCAATTCGGTGCCGACGGTCTCGGGTATCGCGGATAAATCGACCACCACCGGAACATCCACCGGCGCGATCGCGTTTACGGTCGCCGATGCCGAGACGCCGGCCTCGGGCCTGGCGATTCAGGCGAATTCGGACAATCAGACGCTCTTGCCGGATGCGAGTATCGTGCTGGGCGGATCGGCGGGGGCGCGGACGATCACGTTGACGCCGGCATCGGGGCAGACGGGCACGGCCACGATCACGCTGCTGGTTTCGGATGGACTTTATTCGACGACCGACACGTTCGTGTTGACGGTCAGCCCGCCGGCGGGCACGGGGTCGACGCAGCTTTTCGTCGCCTCGCTCACGCCTGAAGGAACGGCGCAGTCGGCGGGGTCCGGGTCGGCGACTTTGATATTGTCGGCGGACCAGACTTACGCCACCGTGCGCGTGACTTACTCGAACCTGACGACCAGCAAAACGGGCATGCACATCCACGGCCCGGCCGATCCCGGCGCTACGGGCGCGATCATTTTCGATCTGGACAGCACGCCCACGCAGGCGGATGGATCGTGGAAGTGGGTTTTCGTCACCAGCGGAACGACGACGGTGAGCGACCAGATCACAGCGCTCAAAGCCGGACGGCTTTATGTGAACGTGCATTCATCGCGCTATCCTTCGGGCGAGTTGCGCGGGCATTTTTTGACGGCGACGGGATCGCAGACGTTCACGCCGCCGCCCGCGCCGCCAGCGCTTCCGGGTGGGACGCCCACGCAGAATGAGGCTTCGCGGTTTCTGCTCCAGGCGACTTACGGCCCGGATGATGCCTCGATCAGCGCGGTGGTTTCCCAGAATTACGACGCGTGGATCACCAACCAGTTCAACACCACCCAGACCCTGCAGATGGACAATCTGAATTTCCAGAAGTCGAAAAACGGGGGCGTGGCGACGTTCAACCAGTATTGGAATTCCTGGTGGCAGCTCGCCAACACCGCGCCGGATCAGCTTCGGCAGCGGATGGCGTTCACGCTGTCGGAGATTTATGTCGTCTCCGAAAACGCCTCCATTCTCGGGCAGTTCCCCGATGGCATGTCTCTTTACTACGATATGCTTTCGAAGAATGCGCTGGGAAATTTTCGCCAGTTGTTAGAGGACGTAACCGTCAGCCCGATGATGGGCGAGTACCTGAATCTCCGCGGCAGCCGCAAGGCCGACCCCACCCGCGGCACCAACCCCAACGAGAACTACGCCCGCGAATTGTTGCAGCTTTTCTCGGTCGGGCTGTACCAGCTCCACCCCGATGGAACGCTCAAGCTCGATGCCAATGGCCAGCCGATCCCGACTTACGACCAGAATGTGGTGATCGGGTTCGCCCGGGCGCTGTCGGGTTGGGATTACCATCAATCGGGGACCGATGGCAATCCACCATTCAACTACCTCCTGCCGATGACGGCGCTGCCGCAGTATCATGAGACCGGCTCCAAGCTGCTCCTCAACGGCACGACCATCCCGGCCGGCGGGAGCAATCAGTCCGATCTCACGGCCGCGCTCGACAACATCTTCAATCACCCCAATGTCGGTCCGATGCTGGCCAGGCAGCTCATCAAGAAGCTGGTCTGCTCGAACCCGAGCCCGGCCTACGTTTATCGGGTGGCGCAGAAATTCAACGACAATGGATCGGGCGTGCGCGGGGATATGAAGGCGGTGGTGCGGGCGATCCTGACCGATTACGAAGCGCGCTCCAGCGCGATGTCTTCGCAGCAGGGCTTTGGAAAGCTGCGCGAGCCGCTGCTGCGCACCACCGCGAGCATGCGGGCGCTGCACGCTTACACGGTCACAGGACTCTGGGCGATCGATCGCATCGATGAATCGCTTGGGCAGACCCCCATGAGCCCGCCGACGGTCTTCAACTTCTACCAGCCCGGTTACGTCCAACCGGGCGCGATCGCCCAGAACGGACTGACCGCGCCCGAGTTCCAGATCACCACCGAGACCACCTCGATGACGGTGAGCAACTGGTTCTACTGGGCCACGATCCACGGCGATGGCTACAAATATGGGGATATCAAGCTGAACATGACCACGGAGCAGAATCTGTCTTCGGCCGCCCTGGTGGACCGGCTGAACCTCATGCTCTGCGCCGGCAGCCTTCCGCCCGCGGCGACGACCATCATCGTCAACCACTGCAACACGATCTCGGACCCCAATATCCGGGCGCGGACGGCCGCGTATCTGGTGTTGATCAGCCCGCAGTGCGCGGTGATTCGGTAGGGTTGGACGGGAGTTCGAGCAACGTCTGGATTTATTGTCGCGTGGGCGTCTGGTCTGGTTTCAGGCCGGACGCCCGCGCCATTATTAAGCCGCAGGCGAGACGCCCGCACCACAAATATTGCATGCTGGAACGGCTGCATCAAACTGGCTGGCCATTTGACGCTTTTGCGGGCAGGCCTTACGATCCAATCTCTTTCGACGTGGCAGGCTGGCCGCTCTTGTTTGGGCACTAGCGGGCTTGCGTCAGTCTGTCCCCACGGCAAGCCCCCGTATGTTTGCGATTGTCAGTGACATCCACGGTAACATCGAAGCCCTCACGGCGGTCTTCGCCGAGATCGATCGGCGTCAGATTCAGCATGTGGTCTGCCTGGGCGATGTGGTCGGCTACGGCCCTAACCCCATGGAGTGCCTCGACTTAGTATCGACGCGGTGCCGGGCGACGATCATGGGGAACCACGATTTCGCGGTTTTGTACGAGCCCTTTAATTTCAACAGCGGGGCGGAGGCGGCGTGCTTCTGGACCCGCAAATGTTTTGAGAGCGATCCCGATCCGGTTCGGCGGGCGAATCGGTGGAAGTTCCTGGGGAATCTGCCGGTCCGGCTCAAGACGCCGGATTTTGTGGCGGTGCATGCCTCGCCGCGCCGGCCGATCAATGAGTACATCTTCCCCGATGACATCTACACCAATCCGGGGAAGTTCGTGAGCATTTTCGAGCGGTTTGACCGGCTGTGTTTCGTCGGCCACACCCATGTGCCGGGGGTCTTTCTAGAAGGACCTGATTTTTATAGTCCCGATGAGCTGGACTATAAGTTCGAATTGACGGATGAAAAGGCGATCATCAACGTCGGCAGCGTCGGCCAGCCGCGCGATCGCGACCCGCGGAGCAGTTTTGTCATCGTGACGGATACCGCCATCGAGTTCGTCCGCGTGCCCTATGATGTGGACTCGACGGTCAAGAAGGTCGAGGCGATTGCCGAGCTGGATAACTTCCTGGGCACGCGGCTGCTGGATGGGCGGTAAGGGAATTCCGAAATCCGAATGGCGAATGTCGAAATACGAAATTTGGGATTTGAAATTTGAAATCTGAAATCTGAAATCTGAAGTAGAGCCGAAATCCAAAGCCTGCGAATCGCAGTTTCCTTTCATCCTTCATCCTTCTGCCTTCATCCTTGCTGAACCCTGAACCCTGACCCCTGAACACTCTCGAAATGTCTAAAGATACCAAACGACTCTTCATAGGAATGCTGGTGGCGCTGGGCGTCGTCATCGCTTACAACCAGATTCTGCGTTTGCTCTACCCCAACTGGAAGCCCGGCCAGCAGGATGCGCAGACCACGCCAGCGCCGGCTCCGGGTCCGCAAAGCGCTTCGCAACCCGCGGGCGGCACGACCGCAACCGGCGGCACGGGCACCGGCGCCGGGACCGTCAGCGCCGATCTGTCGGCATGGTCCGCCAAGACGCCCGAAGGCGCTGCACCGGCGACCCAGCCGACGATCCTCGGCTCGGCCAAGACGGGCGATACGAAATTCACCATGGCGGTCCGACTTTCGGACAAGGGCGCGGCCATCGAAGAGGTCATTCTCAATGGCTTCGACAAATCGGCCAAGTCTGAAGAAGAGCGCAAGGCGCGCTACACGTTCCAGCAGCCCTATTCGATCGATGGCAATGTCGATGAGGCAAGCCGGTCGATGCTGACGCGGTCGGTGTTGATCGACCGCAATGAAGTGGCGCTGGGCAATGTGGCCTGGAAACTCGAATCGGCCGATGCGAGCTCGGCGAAATACTCGGTGGATATCTACAAGGGGAAGGACCGAGTCGCGCGGGTGGTGAAGATTTTTCAGCTATCGCCGCGGAGCGATGAGGTCAGCTCGCCGCGCGGGTATCAGCTCAGCGTGATCCAGCGGGTGGAGAATGTGAGCGAGAACCTGGCCAGCATCGGCGTGATCAACGTATTGAACGGCCCGACCACGCCGCCGCGCGAGATGGAGCGGCAGCCGGATCAGAACATCATCCTCGGGTACTGGGACCTGGAAAAAGGCGCGATCAACGTCGCCTCGCACACGATTCAGAGCGAGTTCGGCCCGGAGCATTTCGCCAAGGAATGGACCAAAAACGACAAGGGGCACGTCGCGGGATGGGTCGGCCAGCAGAGCGCGTATTTCAACGCGGTGGTTCGGCCGGTGCCTTTCGATGACAACGGCAAGAAGCCGGCCGAGTGGCTGTATCAGATCGGCGGGGACCTGCTGAACCGATCGGCCAAGCCGGATGATTTCCACGTCTCGCTCAAGCTGGTGACCGCGTCACAGGATGTGGCCAAGGGGCAGGGGAAGGATTTCAATTTCGAAGTCTATTTCGGACCCAAGTCGCGAAATGTGCTCCATACGGGCTACTACGCCGGCCTGCCGCGCAGCTACGATGAGACGCTCGTGGTCACCAGCGGCATGTGCTCCTCCTGCACGTGGAACTGGCTGATCAACGGGCTGGTCATGCTGCTGGGGTTCTTCCACATGATGACGCGCGACTGGGGCGTGGCGATCATCCTGCTGGTGGTGCTGGTCCGCGCCCTGCTGCATCCGATCACCAAGAAGTCTCAGGTCCACATGGTGAAGATGCAGAAAATGGGCCCGGAGCTGGAGAAGCTCAAGAAAAAGCACGCCGAGGATAAGGAAGCGCTGGCCAAGGCGCAGATGCAGTTCTACAAGGAGCAGGGATTCGCGCCGGTGCTGGGCTGCCTGCCGATGTTTTTGCAGATGCCGATCTGGATCGCGCTGTGGAACTCGCTGCAAAGCACGTTCGAGCTTCGGGCCGAGCCGTTCCTCTACGGCTTAACCTGGATCAAGGATCTGGCCCAGCCGGATTACTTGATCCGCTTCGCGCAGCCGTATCACTTTCTCTTCTTCACGATCTCCGGGCTGAACATTCTCCCACTTGGGCTGGCGGTGGTCTTCTATCTCCAGAGCAAGCTCCAGCCCAAACCCGCGGCCGCCACGCCCGAGCAGGCGCAGCAGCAGAAGATGATGGTTTGGATGAGCACGCTGATGTTCCCGCTGCTGTTGTACAGCGGCCCCTCCGGGTTGAACCTGTACATCCTGACCAGCACGGCTTTTGGCATTGTCGAGAGCAAGGTGATCCGCAAACACATCAAGGAACGCGAAGAGCTCGAAGCGCTGCGCGGGCCGACGATTGTGGACGGGCCTGCGCCGGAGAAATCCGGCAAAGGATCGGCCGCCAAGGAAGTGGTCGTGAAGAAAGGGTGGCTGGCGCGGCTGCAGGATAAGGCGGAGGAGTTGAGGAATCAGCAGGATAAGGATAAGCGCGGGCGGTGAGGACATGGCAAATGGCAAATGGCAAGAGTCAAATGTCAAATGTCAAATGTCAAAAGTTAAAGCAGGTCAAAAGGTTAAAAGTGATCGTCGAATGAGCCGAGTCGCGTGAATGAGCCGAGTCGCGTGAATGAGCCGAGTCGCGTGAATGAGCCGAGTCGCGTGAATGAGCCGAGTCGCGTGAATGAGTCGATGGTCATTCTGAGGGAGCTTGAGGCGACCGAAGAATCTTGCCGATTCGTGTTGGCCCGTTCGTGAAGTGAAATGACCGATGCGCATAGGTTAGATCCTTCGGTCGCCTGAAGCTCCCTCAGGATGACTGCCAATTACGAGCTAACGTGATTACCGGAGACACCATCGTCGCGATGAGCAGCCCGGGTGGTCCGGCGGCGCGGTGTGTGATTCGGATGAGTGGGCCGGATTCGCATCGGTTGGCGCGCGAGCTGGCGGCGGATGCGGAGTTGAGGGCGGGTGGGGCTTCGATTGCACGGATTTGGCCGGGGGTGCGGGGGTGGGTTTACTGTTTCATTGGGCCGCGAAGTTATTCGGGTGAGGATTCGATTGAGTTTCATGTGCCGGGGTCGCCGGTGGTGGTGCGGATGATTCTGGATGAGCTGGCGCGGCGGGGGGCGCGGGCGGCGGAGCCGGGGGAGTTCACAGCGCGGGCGTATCTGAATGGCCGGATGGATTTGACGCAGGCGGAGGGCGTGGCGGCGACGATTTCGGCATCGAGCGGGCGGCAGGCTCGGGCGGCGCGGCAGCTATTGGCGGGGGAACTGGCGCGGCGGCTTGCGCCGATCATGGAGCAGATCGCTTCGGCGCTGGCGCTGATCGAAGTGGGGATCGATTTTTCGGATGAGGATGTGTCGTTTCTCTCGACGCGGCAGGTGGAGGAGCATTGCCGGTCGGCCGAGTCGGCGCTGGCAAAACTGCTGGCCGAGAGCGCGCGGTTCTAGCGGCTTTCGCACGAGCCGCGCATCGTGCTGGCAGGGCGGCCCAACGCGGGGAAAAGCACGCTGCTCAATGCGCTGGCGCGCAGCGAGCGGGCGATTGTTTCGGATGTCGCGGGAACGACGCGCGATGCGATCTGGGCGCATATCCAGCTTCCGCGCGGGATCGCCATGCTGGTGGATGTGGCGGGGCTGGAGGCGGATCCGCTGGATGATTTAGAAGCGCCGGCCGCGGGGTCCGGTGGTTTGTCCGTTGATGCCGCGGGCGATGGAACGGCCGAATCGCCGCGGGAATCGATCGATCGGCAGATGCGCGAGCAGGCGCTGCGGGAATCGGCAACCGCCGATTTGCTTGTCCTGGTGCGATCGTGCGGGGATCTTCGGCCGATGCTTGAGTTGCCGCGTCCGCCGGATTTGATCGTGCGGACGATGGCTGATCTGACGCCGGGCGCGCTACTGAAGGCGGCGAAGGAGGCCGGCGCGGAAATTCATGTGAGCGCGTTCTCGCAGTTCGGAATGCCGGCGCTTCGGCAGGCGCTCGATGCGCTGGCGTTCGGCGCGGATGCGGCGGAGGATTCGCTGGCGCTGAATGCGCGGCACGTCCGGGCGATTGAAATTGCGCGAGTTGCGCTGGGCCGGGCGGGCGAATCGGCTTCGGCGGGCGCGGAGCTGGTGGCGCTGGATCTGCGCGAGGCACTGGATGCGTTAGGTGATGTACTGGGGAAGATGTCGGCCGATGACCTGCTGGGGAGGGTGTTTTCGCAGTTTTGCATCGGGACATAACGCAGGGGCGCGGGGGGCTTTGGATCACAATGCGAATTTTCTGAACGATTTCATGGCGGCCACGTCAATAGGACTGGATCGGTCCCACAGATGGCGTGTCGTTGACGATTAACGAATGAGTGTCATTCTGAGGGAGCTTCAGGCGACGGAAGAATCTGGCTTTTACGGATTGGCCTGTAGTTGGTCTGCACGGCGGGCCAATACGGATCGGCTAGATTCTTCGGGTCGCATAGCTCCCCTCAGAATGACGGTGACGACATGACGGCCGATCACCGATCACGGACAACGGACAACGGACAACGGACGACGGACAACGGACAACGGACAACTGACCAAGAACAATTGACAATTGACAAAGAACTTTCATCTTCCCAATCCCGCGTCGTGGCGGTAAGGTGAATCACATTCAACTTTACGGGAGGATCATCATGCGCTTGCGTCTTCAGATCGCGGTATGTTTCGCGGCGTTGTTTTCGCTCGTGTTGTCTCGTGCGGCTCAGGCGCAGCCCCTGGCCGATCGCGTGCCGGAGGGGGCGCTGTTGTACATCGGGTGGAGCGGGGCGGACTCGATGGGGCCGGGGTATGCCGGCTCGCATCTCAAGGCGGTGCTTGAGGAATCCGAAATTCCCAAGCTCATCAATCAATCGATCCCGGCATTCTTGAAAAAGCTGGGGGCCAAGGAGCCGCAGGTCGAACAGATCGCGGGAATGGTCTCGGCGATCGGCGGGCCGATGTGGCGGCATCCCACCGCCATTTATCTCGGCGGCATGGTGCCGAATCCCAATGGCCCGCCCACGCCCGTCTTCGCGCTGCTGTGCGATGCGGGCGATGAGGGCAAGGCGCTGGCCGATGTGTTGCGCAATATTCTCGCCGGTGCCCGCCCGCCTTATGAGATCAAGGTCGATGAACAGGGCGGCTCGGTGGCCGTCTACGCGGGCATCCCCAACTACGGCGCGGGCAAGAAGCCGGCGGCGGCGCTGGCGCAGTCGAAGGCCTTCACGGCCGCCATGGCGAATGTCGGCAAGGACCCGGTCTTCGCCGTTTATTTCGACATGGAAGCGACCTTGAAGCTGGTCGATACCATGCTCCCGCCCAACAGCCCGCCGGCGGCGCAGTGGGCGAAGATTCGCGATGCGATCGGGCTGGCGAGCATCAAGCGCGTCGCCGTCTCGGCCGGGTTTGAAGGGAAGGACTGGCAGACGCAGGCCTTCATCGATGCGCCCGCGCCGCGGCAGGGCGCGCTGGCGGGGCTGTTCAATGCCAAGCCCGTCAGCGATGAGATGTACAAGGCGATCCCGCAAAGCGTCACGCTGGCGACGGCCGGGCGGTTTGACCTGGGCGGATTCCTCAACGCGATCCGCAGCGCCGTCGTTCAGATCGAGCCGCGGGCCGGCGCGGATATCGAGAAGGGCCTGGCGCAGGTGCGCGAATCGACCGGTATCGATATTGAAAAAGACCTGCTCGCGCCGCTGGGCGATGAATGGGCCATGTACAGCGA
>JBBRTW010000105.1:0-17118 GCA_038244055.1 Tepidisphaerales bacterium
CGATCCAGCGCTTCAAGGCGATGTCGATGGTCAATGGCCCATTGTCAATTGTGATGGCGCGGGTTTCGGGGATGTATTCCGGCCCGCGGGAGATTTGGAGGGTGTAAGCGCCGGCCGGGAGTTTGAGGGCTTCGCCGTCGAAGCGATACACCTGCTGCTGGAAGAAGAAATCCGGCGCGAGGCGCTTGGCCTGCGAAGGATAGACATGCCCGAACTTATCGCGCAGGATCAGACAGGCCATCGCGGGTTTGCCCGATTCATCCTTGATGTGGAACGTGACCTCGCGGGTCGGCTCGGCGCTGAAAAGCACATTGAGCTCGCCCCGGAACCCCAGATCCTGCGTACCCTGCCCGACATTGAACATCAGCGTCGCCTGCCGCTTGCCGGCATCGCGCGAGTAGAGCTGGATGATCCGGTATTCCAGTTCCAGGCCGCTCAGTTTGGGCGAGAGCGGCCGGTCGTTGAACGCGGCCAGTTCCAGCCAGCGATCCTTGATCTGCTCGGCCGGTGAATTGGCGAGCTGAATCGCCTGCGGGCTCAGCGCCTTGAGCTCGGCCGTCACCCCGGCCTGGTTGTGCACCTTCACCAGAAAGGTCCGCCACCCCTGCTCGATCAGGCTCGGCGCGGCCGGCCCGGCCTGCGCCTTGACGCGCGATTCGGGATTGATGTCGATCCCCGCGATGCAGAGCGGATCGAGGGCGGCCTGTATCGCCGCGATCGCGGCCGACTCATCGGGATTCTTCCCGGCCGCATCCAGCGCCGCCCGCGTTTCTTTCGATAGCGGAGTCCCCAGCGCCTCCATTGCATCGGCGATGTTGCGGACCTGGGCTGCCAGCGGTTGCAGCGCCACCCTGGATACCAGCGGCAGAGCGGGCGCGGCGGACGCATCCTCCGCGCGCCCCTGATGCGCAAAAAAGGAGACCGCCAACAGCGCCGACCCGATTAAGGCGTATCGAAACATGATAATAACTCTCCAGCCGATGTGATGCGGACCGATCCTGCCGACGGACGTGATGGCCGGATGGTAACGCGGGAGGCGGGGAGAGTCACGATAATTCGGGGAATGCCGCCGGGGGCAACCAGGGACATCGCATGTGGCATGAAGTAGGCAACAATTGCGGATTTCGGATTGCGGATTGTGGATTGAAATGCGGTTTTCAATCCGCAATCCGCAATCCACAATCCGAAATCGATGCGATAGGAGTTACATGCGATTGCCCTGCGGGGGCAACGGGCGGCGATCGCGGCGTCTATCTCGGCGCGGGTGCAGGTGCGACTGCAGGCGCAGGCGTGGGTGGGGCTGCGGGCGCGGGCGCGGGCACTGGCGCGGCCGGGCTCCCGGGCAGCTTGATCACATTCTCCTTGTGCCCCGCCTTGACCTCCAGTTTGGCACTCGCATCCTTGAGCTTGGACTGCTCGGCCGCGTTCTCGGCCAGCGGCGTCGGTGCCGGAGAGAAGGCGGGCAAGAGATTGTCCCAGACGACATTCAGCTCGGCCTGCATATCCCGGCAATCGGCGGTGATCGCCAGGACCGCATCCTGTTCGGGCATGACCAGGCAGAACTGCCCGAACGCGCCATCACCCCGAAAGGCGTTGTGGCGACAGCGCCAGAACTGGAAGCCATACCCCTGATCCCAATCCCTGGTCGGGTCCGAGCCATTGGACATTTGCCGGGCGGTCGCCTGATCGACCCACTTGGCGGGGATGAGCTGCTTGCCGTTCCATTGGCCTTTCTGGAGGTAAAGCTGGCCGAGCTTGGCGACATCCTCCGTGCGAATCTTCAAACCCCATCCGCCCGTATTGATGCCCTGGGGGCTGGTCATCCAGGTGGGGTCATCGATGCCGAGGGGTTCGAAGAGTCGCGGTTTGAGATAATCGAGAACGGCCTGGCCGGTGACTTTTTGTACGATCGCGCTGCACATGTAGGTGCCGGGGGAGTTGTAGAGAAAGTGCGTGCCCGGCTTGAATTCCACGGGGTGGGCGAGGAAGGTCTTGGTCCAGGGAATTTCCGGAGTGAACTTGGGCTCGGTCTGGTGGCCGGTGGACATGGTCAGCAGATCGCGGACGCGCATGGCCTTGAGATTGTTCGAAGGCTTTTCCGGCGCATCCTCGGGGAAAAACTTGAGCACCGGGTCGAAGAGATCGAGCTTGCCCTCTTCGATCGCCAGGCCGACCGCGGTGGAGGTGAAACTCTTGGAGAGCGAGTGCATCACATGCTGCGTCTCGGCCGTCTGCGGCTTCCACCACCCCTCGGCGATGACCTTGCCGTGGCGCACCAGGACAAACCCGTGCAGCGTATCCACCTGCGCATCGGCCGCCTCGACGAACGCCCGGATGCCCGCCGAAGAAACCCCCTGCGATTCCGGCGTGGCGCGGGGGAGGGGTTGGGCGGCTGAAGCGGAAAACGTTGCGAGAGCGAATAGGGCGGGGAGGACCGCTGAGAGGGTTCTTGTTTTCATGGGTTAGGATAGGTTACACGAGGCGGGGAAATGTAAGAAGTAAAATGTTCAATGTTAAAAAAGGGGAGAAGCGAGTAGGGCGCCAACTGTTATAGGAGCGAGAATCGAAGTAATGCGCGAGTTAGCCGCTCCGCTTGTGAAGCGCATCTGGCCGTGCAATTTGTGACACGGCCTCCCCAAAGAATATAGCTTCCCACGGGCAGGATGCCCATGCTACGAAGCCGTCAGAACTCCGCATGCCCCGGCGTTCGCGGGAAGGGAATCACATCGCGGATATTCGCCATCCCCGTCGCATAGATAATCGTCCGCTCAAATCCCAGCCCAAAGCCCGCATGCGGCACCGTTCCATAGCGCCGCAGATCGCGATACCAGTTGTACGATTGCGGATCGAGATGGCATTCGATCATGCGCTGATCGAGAACACTCAGTCGCTCTTCGCGCTGGGAGCCGCCGATGATTTCGCCGATCCCCGGCGCCAGAACATCCATCGCGGCCACCGTTTTGCCATCATCGTTGAGGCGCATATAGAAGGCTTTGATTTCCTTCGGGTAATTCATCACCACCACCGGCCGGCCGACATGCTTCTCCGTCAGCCAGCGCTCGTGCTCGGATTGCATGTCGATGCCCCATTTCACGGGGAACTCGAACTTTTGCCCGGATTTTTCCAGGGCGGCGATGGCGGCGGTGTAGTCCATCTGCTCGAAGGAGGAATCGACGAATTTCTCCACGCGCGTGACGCACTCCTTATCGATCCGCTCGGCGAAGAATTTCATGTCATCGCCGCGCTCATCCAGCACGGCCTTAAACAGATATTTGAGAAACGCCTCGGCCAGATCGGCATCGGTCGTCAGATCGGCGAAGGCGAGCTCCGGCTCGATCATCCAGAACTCCGCCAGGTGCCGCGCGGTATTCGAATTCTCCGCGCGGAAGGTCGGGCCGAAGGTGTAAACCTTGGACATGGCCATGCAGTAGGTCTCGACATTGAGCTGGCCGGAAACGGTGAGGCTGGCCGGCTTGCCGAAAAAGTCCTTGCTGAAATCGATCTGCCCCTCGGGATTGCGCGGAAGATTGGCCAGGTCGAGCGTGCTGACCTTGAACATCGCCCCCGCGCCTTCGCAATCGGAGCAGGTGATGATGGGGGTATGAATCCAGAAAAAGCCGCGCTCCTGGAAGAAGCGGTGGGTGGCCATCGCCAGCGTATTGCGCACGCGCGTGACCGCGCCGAATGTATTCGTGCGCGGCCGAAGATGCGCCACCTCGCGGAGGTACTCCATCGTGTGCGGCTTGGGCTGGATGGGATAGGTCTCGGGGTCATCGACCCAGCCGATGACTTTCACTTCGGCCGCCTGGATTTCGAACGACTGTCCCTTGCCCTGCGATTGGACGAGCGTGCCCGTGATCTCCACCGCGCAGCCGGCGGTGAGCTTGGTCACCTCATCGGCGTAGTTGGAAAGCGCGGCCGGGCAGACGGCCTGGATATTGTCGAAGCAGGAGCCGTCATTGACCGCGACGAAGGAAAAACCGCCCTTGGAATCGCGGCGCGTGCGCACCCAGCCTTTGACGGTGACCGTCTGGCCGGCCGCTACTTTACCTTTGATCGCATCGGACACCGAAACTGCTGCCATAAATCGTCCTCCATGATGATCGCTTGATTATCCCCGGCGCGGGCGCTGTGGCAACGGAGGCGAGGAAGAATTCACCGCCCAGACGCAGCGTTCGCGGAGAACTTGTCGTAGCATGGGCATCTTGCCCATGAAGACATCAATGGATTTCCGACCGCAACAGTAACCCACACGGGCAGGATGCCCGTGCTACGATGATGCCGATCATTCGAGACATGATGGAATCGGACGCTGCGGCCGCGAAGCGGCTGCAGGAGGTGGTGTTCGCGAAGTGGCGCGACGTTTACCGGCCCATCGCGGGGCCGGACCCGGATGGCGCGAAAAGGTTTGACCTGCATGGGCTGGTGGCGGTGATGGATCAGGCGGTCGTCGGTGTCGTGAAATACTACATCGAACAGACTCGCCTGCATTTGATGGGCCTGGCGGTGGATCCGAATCAGCGCGGGCGCGGGATCGCGCGAAACTTGATCGAGCGGCTCGAGTCGATCGCACGCGAACGCGGCCTGAAAGAACTGTCGCTTTATACAGTGGAGGAGACGGGGAATGTGGCGATATTCTCGAAGCTCGGGTTTTGCGTTTTAACGCGAGAGCCAGCACCGGGATTGGAATCGCAGACCGGTGGGCCGGTGATGGAGGCGTATATGGTGAAGGTCCTTTCGTAGCACAGGCATCCTGCCCGTGTTGATTGCCTTCCCTTCTCTGAAGCTGTTCTGGTCCCCTCGAATGTTCTGGTCTCCTCTCCTGTGCTCGGGAGAGGGTAAGGGTGAGGGTCTTCTGCGGAATTGAAAAGCGTCCAGTTTTTCGCGGCAAAAAAAAGACCCTCACCCCCGCCCTCTCCCGAGTACAGGAGAGGGAGCTGATGCGACGAATCTCACCGCCCGATCCCCCGCGCCGCGCGAATCGCCGCCAAGGTCGCTTCCGCGGCCGAGCGCACGGCCGGGTCTTCATCTTCCAGGCATGCCGTCAAAAACGTTTCATCCTTCCGCGCTGCCTCGATATCGGGGGCGTGGAACCACCCTTCCGAAGCGCGGAAGGCGCTCAATCGGCTGCTCTGTTCCGGCGACAGGGCGCTGAATTCGATTCTCAAGGTCGCCAGGATCGCCGGCCGGCCCATCCGCCGCAGCTCCGCCAGCGCCGCATCGCGCGTCGATGCCTCGGCCGCATCGAGTTTCGCGACCAGGGGCAGCACTTTCTTCGTCACCTCACGGTCCGCCGGAATCTGATCGAATACGCGGTAGACATCGCCCGCCGGCGTGGCCGGGCCGAGCTGGCGCATCACCGGCAGCAGGTACTTGTCGAAAAGATTGGGAGCGCGATTGGCGATCTGCCCGGCCTCGATCAGCTCCATCTTTTTGACGACGTATTTCTCGGCCTCGATGCGCCAAACCATATGCACCGAGCGCTCTCCCTGGTTGAGTGAGATGTAGGGCAAAAACAGCGGATGCCCGAACATCTGCGCCCCCGACACCATCAACCCGCCCGCCGCGTCGCAGGTGACCGCACACCTGTTGAAAGGCCAGGTGACATCCGGCGCGTAGCAGGTCAAGGTGATGAGGGAGAATCCCTCATCGAGCGTGCCCGCCTTGCGGCGATGGATGCTCCAGGCGTGGGGCGTGCCTTCCAATGAAATCAGCAGCGGCTCAGCCCCATTGAATTGCTTCACCAGCTCATCGGGCAGGCGAAACGCCGCCAGCAGCCTTCCATCCTGGTTCGAATACTCCACCAGCCGGCTCTTCTTGAAATGCCCGGCGTATTTAGCGTTGGCGAGAAATTCCTGATCGGCCGTCGGCAGCCGCTTGATGACCTCGCGCACGCGTATTTCTTCCGAATCGGCCGCGCCGGCCCGGCAGGCGAAAACACCGAGAAGAATCGGGAGCCAAATCCATCGCATATGCAGGAATTGTATCGGCAAACGGCCCGCAATTGGGTATATCTGTCACATTGATTTTGCGCTTTCGTACTCCGGCTGAACGAAGACCCCTCACTCGGACGGATGAAGTCGCCATGAACATTGCATTTACACTGTTTCGCGCACCGATCTGGGCATTATCCAGCCTCGGCCTGCTGATCTTCACCTATTTAGGGCTGGGGATTCTGTTTACGGTCGGGGCGTGGACGGCGGGGCATTGGAGCATCGCGGCCCTCGCGATCGCGGGGGTGGTTTTCGCCATAGCGTATCTGCGGGCCCGTCGCCGCAAGCCCAAATCGGCCGCAGACCAGTCGATGCGCCCCGGGGCCGCGGCGATCCATGCGACGACGGTCGCGCTGATCGTGACCGCCTTCGGCCTTGGCGGATACTTCTGGTTCCCCGTGCGCCGGACCGCGTTTTTCTGCATTTCGCCGATCGGAAAATCCGCCATTCCAATCTACCTCCGCGCTGCCGCCGATGAAGAAGTCAATCATCAGGCCGTCCGCTGCCTCGAAAAACTCGGCCCCGATGCCAAATCGGCCCTGCCGACCTACATCACATGGCTCGAAGATCCCAAGTCGCCCGTGCAGTCGCGCGCCGAAATTCTCATCCGCGCCCTCGGCCAGGATGCCGCCCCCGCCATTCCCGCCATTACTCGCGCCATCCAGACCGGCCTGCCCGCCCACGTCGAAACTCTCGGCGCTGCCGGCCCCGATGCCGTCCCGGCGCTGGTCATGCTCCTCAAGGACCCCTCGTCCCAGATTCGCCAGAAGTCCATGAATGTGTTGAAGGAGATGGGCCCCGCCTCCGCCCCCGCCGCGCCGGCTCTTGTCACCATTCTCCTCAATCCCAACCTCCCGGGTGAGGACCGGGATTACGCCCTGGCCGCGCTCAAGGCCATCGGCCCCGCCGGCGCAACCGCAGCAGAGCACCTCTTCCCCTTGGCCGGCAGCCACTCCGCCGGCATCCGCGACCAGCGCCGATTCGCCGTTCTCGCCCTCGCCGCCATCGCCAAAAACGACGCGCGCACCATCCCCCTTCTTACCGGGTTGCTCACCGACAAAGTCGTCGCCGATGAGGCCGCCAAAGCTCTGGGAGAAATCGGCCCCGATGCCGCTTCGGCGATTCCAGAGGTGCTCAAGCTCTCTCTCGATTCCGATGACGATCGCTGGAATGCCATTCGCGCTCTCGGCAAGATGGGCCCCCAAGGCGCGCCGGCGCTGGCCCGATTACTCAATAGCCCCGATCACCCGCGCAAAGCCGGCCCCGCCCTCGCCACCCTCCAGGAGATGGGCCCCGCCGGAAAATCCGTCGCCGCCGAGCTCAAAGTCGCCATCGCAACTCATCCGGATCAAAAGTATGAAATCGCCCGAATCCTCCTGGCCCAGGGAGATACGCAATCCGCCCTCGACATCGCCAGAACCGCGATAGAAACCGCCCCCGCCAACAAAAACTTCCCCTACGGCGTCGATCAGATTTTGCGGGAGCTCGGACCGGCCGCCAAACCGATTACTGGTTTGATGATTCCCTTCCTCGACACCGCTTCAAATCAATACGAGTTCGAACGCGTCATCAACCTGCTCTGGGCCATGGACCGCAACGAAACCGTCGCCTACCTCAATCGCACCGGCAAGACCCCGCCCCTGGATAAAGGCGAATTGATCGAAGCCATGGGCCAGCGCGGCATCGACGCCTGCATCGCCGCCCTCGACACCACCGCCAACTACAGCACCGCAAGCTCCCGCGCTGACGATGCCCTGAGATACCTCGGCCCCAAGGCGCGATCGGCCGTCCCCAAAATCCTCGACCTCTACGACCGAGGCACCATCACCCCCGGCACCACCCGCGGCCTGCTCTTCGCCATCGACCGCTGGTCCTGGGCGCACTTCGAATGGTTCTTCTTCGCCGGTTCCATCCCCACCGCCCTGATCCTGAGCATCATCATCGACCGCGGCTACTTCAAAGGAAAATGGCACCGGCCAACGCGCAACTGATTGGCATCATCCATTGGTGCTTGGCATGGGTAAGCCCTCAGAGGCTTGCCCGTGTCTTTTATTCCGCAACCACGTCTTTCATTCCGCAACCACTCGCAGCGCTGCCCGTGATTTGAATCTCGCCTGAACACGCATATCACTCCTGTTACCTCGAAGGCTTGTTACCAATTGGTTACGCCACAAAACACCCGCGCTATGTAAGATGCCCACGACAGGCAAGATATCATTTCCGAAAGGACCATCCATGCATCGCCAAATCCTCACCGCCGCAACCCTGCTCGGTCTGGCGCTTTTCTCGGTCACCAGTTGGAGCGCCGATAGCGCCGCCCCCGCCCGCAAACCCCTTCCCGCCGCGCCGGCCGCCTCCGATCCCACCGCCGCGCCGCAATTACCCAAGCTCGATCCCCCGACCCAGGAATGGCGCTCTGACCCCGCCTGCCAGATGGTTTTCTTCGCCGTCCTCGAAGGCCTGTATACCGATGGCGTCCCCGATGAAGCCGTCGATCTCATCGTGCCGCCCAAGACCGACCTCGATAACAACGTCAAGCAGTGCTTCGTCTTCCGCTGCCCCCTGTGCCATGCGGCCTACGAGGCCTTCGTCCTCTACCAGCATCGCCCCGCCTTCAATGGCACCAACGAACCCAAAAGCACCTTCGGCAAGAACTTCGATCCGGCCGTTATCGAACAGCTCAAATCCAAGGACATCCGCACCCGCGTCTATGCGATGGGCACCCTGATGCGCCCGTGGATCGAGAAGCGAATGAACACCCTGCACATGAACGACAAGGATCAAAAGGCCCTTCTCACCAAGTTGATCGATTACGCCGGCCCGGGCGATCAACTTTTCCGATCCTACAAGCACGATCCGAAATCGGTTTACGCCCAGTGGATGTTCTACGGCGGCTGCCAGGCCTGCGAGGCCATCGAGCATGTCGCACGAAAGATGCCCCCTGCCGCGATCAATGCCGCGCCGGCGCAGAAATGATTGTTCCATCCCCCCTGCCGCAGCACCGCCCGCTCAACGTCCCGACCCACCGCCACCGCCACCGCCGCCGCCGGCGATGTCGCCGGATCATTTCGGCCACGCGCCCACATGGAACGTGCCGTCCTTGAACGAGAATCCGATCTCCGGACCCGCCCCGCTGACGATCAGCGTCAACAGCAGAGCTTCGCCCGTGCGGACATTCCGCATCCGAAGCGTCACCGGACTGTCCTTCGTCAACCCGCCCGCCTCCATGGCTTTCCAGTCGGTGTCGAATTTCGTTCCCGTGACATCCTTCATGAAATCCAGAATGTCCGAAAGCGCGTTCGCGTTGAAGTTCACTTCCGGCAGGCGGCGATCCAACATTGCCTGGCCCATCGCTTCCGCCGGCCGCGCTGCCGAAAGCCTCTTGAACGCTTTCTCCATCGCCGCCACACCGCCCGCGGTGGAGATGTAAACGAATTTCCCCTGTCCCCACACCGCCACCGGCTTGCCCCCTGTTCTGTCCTTCAATCCTCCGATGGCGGTCGTCATCGCCTCCCAGCCCGGCACATCCGTTTTGGTGTAATCGATGGGCGCATCCTTGGCGATCCCGGCCGCCTCCAGAGCCCGCCAGTCCACCACGATCGCCTGCCCCGTCACATCCCGAAAAAAATCGATGGCATCATCGGCCGCGACGGCGTTGAATTTGATCTCGGGCATCTTCACGCGCTGCAATTGCGCGTAGATCGGCGCGCTGTCGATGAAAAGTGAGCCGTGGGCGCCGTCGAGATCCTCCCGCCGAGCCTGCGCCGGGATCAGCCCCGCGCGAAGATCGGCCATCTTGTCCCGCTCAGCCGCGGCCGCCCGCATCGCCAGAACGGTGGACGCTCGTTTCTCCTTTTCCGCATTGGTCCTTCTACCGTGCGCATCCCGCTCGGCCGCCTGCAGCAGACCCTGGGCATCGGCAACCACCTTCTCGTGCTCCGCCCGCGCGGCATTGCGGACCTTCTCCTCCTGGGCATCCGTCTCGGCCCGGCGCTGTTCGGCCTTCTTGATTTGATCGCGGGCATCGGCTTCCAGCGCATTGAAGGCCGCTCCATCGCGTGCAGTCTCGGCCGCCCCTTTTTCCAGCATCGCGCGCCGCTCCCAGTCGAAAGTTGCTCGCGCCTCATCCGCCGCCTTCACCGCATCGGCCCGCCCCGGATCGTTCCCGCGAACCGCCGCCGCCGCGCGCTCGGCGGCCTGGCGCACTTTCGCCTCCGCTTCCAGGTTCGCCTTGTCGAGCTCGAAACGCGCCTTTTCCATCTTCTCCATCATGGCATTCTGCGCCGTTGCAATGCGCACGGTCTGTTGATTGGCCAGTTCGTTAAACGCCTGGGCCGCCTTCTCCATTTTCTCGAACGATTCTCGCTCCAGCTTATCCTGGCCCGCCGCCGCATTCTGCAGGCGGGGCTCCTGCACCGAGGCGACGGCCCGAAAATCATTTCGGATCTGATCGAGCTCGACGCGGGCCTTTCGTTCCGCAAGCGTATAGGCCAAGTCGATCTTCGCCTTATAGAGCATCTCAGCGTTCGCCATCATGGCATCGATCGCCTCATCGAAAGCCTTCGATGAATCCGCGCGCCGCGCCTCCCAGCGCTGCCTCAGATCCGCCAGCCCCTTCTCCGCTTTCTCCACGTCATCCCACGGCTTTTCTTCGCGAACCATCGCATCGACGCGCGCAATTCCCTTTTCCCATTCCAGACACATCGCCTGAAATTCAGGATTCGATTCGATCTTCAGCGCATCGGGCGCGAGCGCTTTGGCTTTGTCCGCCAGGCCCAACGCTGCCATCTGACAGCGGTCAATGATCTTCGGCACCGCCGCCAGTTTTGCGTCTTCCTCCGCCCGCAGCTTCTCCGATGCCGCCTTTTCCGAGCGCGCCGCATCCTCCGCCGTCGCCGGCGCCGGCGCGAGCGGCGCTGCCGGCACATCTGGACCAGCCGCTACCACCGTCACACCCCAACTCGCAACCAGAACGCCAGCCGCAAACTTGCGTAACCAGAACCCGATTAAACCCATAGGTGCCTCGCCTGAACAATCGCATGGTTTGTCAAAATCTCGCCGCGGAATTGCGACCAAGGTATCCCAATTCATTCTCTCCAGCCAGATTTTTCTCGGATTCTTCCCACCCGTCTCCACCGCAATTCCTCCCTGCTTTCATCATCGCTTCATTCGAAAATCGGGTAAGATGGCGGCCTGTCTGGGCTGGTTTATGTCCCTTCGGAGCCGATAAGGAAGGTAAAATGAGCCTCACCCGCCATCTCCTGACACCTCGGAGATCGCCGGCGCTGCTATCGATCGTCATTCCCGTCTACAACGAGCAGGAGGTCCTACCCGCCCTGCGCGCCCGACTGACCGCCTGCATCGATACGCTGCCATGCGAAGTAGAGGTGCTGCTGGTCAACGATGGCAGCACCGATGGCACGCTGGATGTGCTGCACGATTGGGCCTGCGCCGATCCCCGCATCAATGTGCTTTGCATGGCCCGGAACTTCGGCCATCAGGCGGCGCTGACGGCCGGCCTGGATGAAGCCCGCGGAGAGGCCATCGTGGCGATCGATGCCGACCTTCAGGACCCGCCCGAAGTCATCGTCCAGATGCTGGAAAAATACCGAGAAGGATACGATGTGGTCTACGGCCGGCGCACTTCCCGCGCGGGTGAGACCCTCTTTAAGCGATTCACCGCCTGGGGCTTCTATCGACTGATGCGCAAGCTCGTGCATAAGGATTTGCCCGCGGATGTCGGCGATTTCCGGCTGGTTTCCCGGCCCTGTCTCGATGCCCTCAAATCGATGCGCGAGACCCATCGATTCATCCGCGGCATGGTGGCATGGGTGGGCTTTCCGCAGACGGATGTCCCCTTCGAGCGAGCCCCTCGGACGGCCGGCAAGACGAATTACTCGGTCCGGAAGATGCTCGCCTTCGCATGGACCGCGGCGATCTCCTTCTCGCCTATCCCTCTTCGCCTCAGCCTTCTCGGAGGCATTATCGTTGCCCTCTTCGGCCTCGGCGAAGGCGCTTATGCGATCTACCGCAAACTGATGAACCAAACCGTTCCCGGCTGGACCTCCCTGACCGTTTTGCTCTGCGTCATCGGCGGCGGCATTCTCCTCAGCATCGGCATTCTCGGCGAATACATCGGCCGAATCTTCGAAGAAGTCAAAGGCCGGCCCCTCTACGTCGTCAGCCGGCGCATCCACGTTGAATCAGCCGCGCTTTCGCCCACCGCGACCACCGCCGACGAGCAGCCCCGCCCCGTGCTCACTCTGCATCTGGAGAATTCGCCATCCGAGCAGGATTCTCGTCCCCGCCACCAGGAGGCCGTTTCGTGAGTTCTCCTTCCAGCCCCTCGCCGGGGTGGGGCGCTCATTCAACTCCATCCCCATCCGCCGCTTCAACCCTCGCTCCCCTGCCCTTGGAGCACGGCACCGGCGCAGCCCGTCCACTTTCATGGGCCACCTGGCCGGCGACGTTCCTTCTCGTCGCCGCCGTCCTGGTCGTGCGCCTGATTTACCTGATCTGGCTTTCTCCCTACGAACTGGCCGGCGATGAGGCCTATTACTGGGAATGCTCGCGCAACCTGTCTCTCTGCTACTACGAGAAAGGCCCGGCCCTGCCCTGGCTGATCGCCGCCTGCTGCCACATCTTCGGCTCCACCGAATGGGCCATCCGCCTCCCCGTCGCCCTCGCCTCCGCAGCCTCCGCCCTGGCGGTGGCGCATCTGGCGTATGTCTTGTCCGCACAAAAAACAGGTGGCGATGGCCAACAAACCGCCCGCGGCGACCCGCGCGCCGCCTTCATCGCCGCGCTGCTCTTCTGCTTCATCCCCAGTTTCCAGGCCAATGCCCAGATCTGCACCCAGGATGGGCCGATCATCCTTCTCTGGACGCTGCTCACCACCACAGGCCTGGGGGCGCTGCGCCGCTGGGAAGCAGGCCGCGCCGGCGTCTTCAACTGGTTTGGATTCGCGGTGATCCTCGGGATCGCGTTCTTATTCAAACAGTCAATTCTATTGATCGGCTCGGGCCTGTTTCTCTATATGTTCATCAGGCGGAAATCGCTGCCCTGGAGCGCCGGGCTCATCCTTCAGGTGCTGGTGGTGGTGCTGGTCTTCATCCTCATGCTCACGCCCATGATGATCTGGAATCATCAACATGGCTGGCCAACCCTCACCCACACGCTTGGCCACCTCGGTGCTCCCGGCGGAGATCACGATGCGGAAAAGGATGCCGAGGGCTGGAGTATTCTCTGGCCTCTCTCACTGATCGGATCGCAGGTGGGCGTGGTCGGCCCGGCGGCGCTGCTTCTTATGGGCCTGGCGATCGCGCGGGCCATCCATCGCCGCAAGGCCGATCCCGCAACATGGCCTGCGAATTTGTGGCTGATCTGCGCTTCGGTGCCGTCGGTGGGGTTCTTCGTGCTGTTGAGCTTCATCAAGCCCGTGATCGCGACCTGGCCGTTCCCATCGTATGCGCCGCTGGTGCCGCTGGCGGCATTGATGATCCTGACTGAAATCGACCGGCGGTCGATCCACGCGGCAGATCCGGCCGCCACGCGACGGCGCCCAAAGAAAACGCTGGCCTTCGAAGCCTGGAAAATGGGCTTGACCTATGGCGCGATCGCGTGGGTCATCATCGCATTTCCAAATATGCTCGGGCATCTTCCGTATCTGGGCGGCATGTTCCAGGGATCGGTGCTCAAGCGAATCTCCGGCCACCGCGCCCACGCCGCGGAACTGGCCGCCCGAATCGACAGCCATCGCGATCCAAGTGGCCTGCCGACGATCGTCATCACACGCTATTACCAGGAGGCTTCACTGGATGCGTTTTACCTGCCCGGGCAGCCCGTGGTGTTCAATGCCGGCACCGCGACGGGCCAGCGAATGACCTCCTACGACTTCTGGCCGGCGACGGATGTGAACGCGCCCGAGTTGAAGGGGCGATATGCCGTACTCGATGGCCATTCGCCGACGCGGCCGTGGGATACGGTGATCAAATATAAATCGCTGCTTCGTGTACCGAAGACGAAATTCACCCTCGTGACAGGATATGGCGGATTGAAATAGTAGATGCACCGATCAGATGCGAAGGACGGAGGCGAGCGATTTCACGGATGCAGTGAAGCAGGATCAGGCCGGCACGTCTGGCGGGAATCGGGTGAAGCGATCACGAGAGAGACGGGGTCGAGAGCTTGCGAATCGCTCTCTTCCAAATCCGGATCGGGCTTGGCGGAAGAGACGGGTGTCACCGCGGAATTATTCGATGGAGACGCCGCGCCTTGATGCACTTCGGCCGCCGCGGGCTCAGCGCGAATCTGCGCCCCCGCCACCGCCGTGCCATCGGCCGCGATCACCGATGGATCCTGATTGCGCTCCAGTCGGATCACATGCGTATTGGGCGACACCAGACGGACATTGGCGATATCGCCTCTGAACACCACCAGCTTGACGCTCGGATGAATCACCAGAACCGTATTCGAGTATTCGTTATCGATCAGTTCCAGCCGATCGATATTGGCGAACTCGGTGGTCGGCGGCGATGTCCGCCAGGGATCTTCGGCGTAAATCTTCTTCAGGAACTGATCGGTCGTGCGGAACTTGCAGCGGGTGAAAGTGACCGTTCCAAAAGCGCCCTCGCGCAGGCAGATCAGTTGATGCTGGGCATCTTCAAACGCCGAATCGGTGGCCGAGAATGAACCGACGATCGCCCCCTGAGATTCCGTGCAGACCGCCTTGTTCCCCATCGCCGACCAGATGTTACTGAAGGTGCATTGGGTCAATGAGACGCTATTGATCCGGCCGGTCAGGGTGAGCGCGGCGACATCGGTGATGCCGGAAATGTAGACCTTATGGAGAATGTAATCTTCGTTTTGATCCAGCACGAGCGGCTCATTGACCGTTCGGTTTTTGATGTGGATGGCGGCCTGAGCGGCCGGGGCGGGGAGCGCCAGCACCGCCGCAACCATGGAGGCGGCAGTCAGGGCGCGCAAAGCGATCATACGAACGTTGGCCGAGAAACGCATGAAATTCCTCCCAGCGGGAAGTCGTCCGGCTCGCGGGATCAGTTGTGAGAAGCTTAACAAGGGGGAAATAGGAAATCCATAACCAATTCCACAGCAAGATGATGCCCTTTTCCGGTCCAAGACCCCAATCCCTTGCCGGAAATGCCCAGTCCAATACCATGAGTCTGTCTCCCGGCGGCCACGAAACAGGAGCAGGAGCCACGCAAATGGCAGTCGAATCTGAAACAGTTCAGGAAATCCCACCCCGCGATGGCGTGCAGATCAACCCGCTGCTTCTGGCGGGAGCAGTTAGTCTATTGTTGATCGCCCTGGGTGTTTTCAATTGGTTCCAAACCATGCGGTCGGCCGAAAAGGCGGAATTCGTGCCGGTAGCCGCATCCGCGCCATCGGCCGATACCGTCCCTCAAACCCCTGCGGCCGCAGATTCGGCGATTCGAGCCGGGTCGCGCTCCGGTTCCAAATAAATCTAAATTGATTGCGGTGCAGGCGTCCCCGTCGGCCTTTTCTTTCCCGCGAGGGCGACGCCCTTGTCACAAACTCGTTACACGCGATTGCCCCCGTCCAACCCCTCCATCCTCCCCTTTCAACTGTCGCATTGCCCGGCCATCTGGTAACGTCCTCGCCTTGGGAGGTAAGTCACATGCGCCTGCTTCATCGTGCATTCGCGCTCTGCGTCATCGGATCGGCCGCCGGAATCCTCGCGGATGACGCCAGGCCCACCACCCGGCCCGCCGCCACGCAACCGGTCACCGCGCCATCCGCCCCTTCGGCCGCCACCCAACCCGGTAAGCCCGCCAAGCCGGTGATGACCGTCGAGCCCTCCGCCACCGTCTCGCCCGCGGTCAAGGCGCAGATCGATGCGATCATTAAAGACCTCTCCAGCGACAACTGGAAGGATCGCCAATCGGCCCAGGATAAGCTCGTAAAGTTCGGCCCCGATGCCGTCGCCGACCTGCGCCAACTGGCCGACCGCGCTGAAGATGAGGAAGTCCGCACCCGCGCCTCGGCCGCACTTCGACAAATCGATGAGAACGCGCTGATCGGCGGATCGCTGATTACGATCAGTCTCAAAGACGCCAAACCGCAGACGATCTTCGACCTCCTCGCCAAACAGGCGCACTGCGAATTCCCCACCTATCCGAAGAACCTCTGGCAAGCCGGCGCGGCCAACGGCACGATCAGCATGAACCTCGAGCGCGTCGATTTCTGGACCGCCTTCAAGGAAGCCTGCCAGAAGTCCGGCGTCTACCCCCAACAGTTCGGAAACGACCCGCGCATGACCCTCCACCAGGGCAGCAATCCCTACTGGAACGGCCCCAGCGTCGTCAGCGGCCCGTTCCTCATCGTCGCCAACCGCATCCAGCGCACCAACTCGGTCGAGCTCACCAATCCCGGCAACGTGCAACACGATTTTTCGTTCTCCCTCTCCGCCTTCGCCGAACCTAAGATCAAAGTAATCCAATCCTCCTACAACGTGAAAGTCGAAAAGGCGGAGGATGAGAAGGGCAATTCGCTGGCCATCGATGATCGCAACTCCAACGGCTTCAACTCCGGCCAGCAGTGGATGTGGAATTTGCAGGCCCGATTGAATTACCCGGAAAACGCCGGCAAACTGATCGCCCGCTTTCGCGGCTCCGTCAAGTTCCTCTTGCAGGTGCAGTCAGAGACTCTCGACATCCCCGATGTGTTGACCGCCAAGGGCGTCGAGCGCCGAATTGCCGGCCGGCGCATTCTCTTCAAACTGGCCCGCAAACAGAGCGATACCGCATACGAAGTGCTGGTGACCGTCTTCCGCGATGGCATGGCCGTCGAGGATTGGAACGCCATGCAGTACAACGCCAACTCGATCAAACTGCTCGACAAAGACGGCCGCCCCCTCTCCTCGCACGGCTGGGGCTCCAGCGGCGACGGCACCAAGATGGAATACAACTGGAATTTCAGCCGCCAGAACTGGGGCGGCGAAGAAACCAAGCCCGGCGAACCCCAACGGCTGGTCTGGGAAATCCCCACCGAGACCCGCGAAATGGATGTGAATTTTGAATTCAAGGATCTCCCCCTGCCGTAGCGCGAGGTCGCACGGGCGTCCCGCCCGTGAAGACTCTTTCCA
>JBBRTW010000106.1:0-17117 GCA_038244055.1 Tepidisphaerales bacterium
CTAATTCGGCGATCCGGCGATCACGCCGGGCACAACCAGGACAAATGGGCGACGGGAAATGGGTGGGATCGGCCTCCATGCCAGGAGTATCTACGCCGCCCGATGGAAAAGGTGCGGGAGAGGCGGTAAACAATTACGTTAGAAGTTAGAAGCGAGAAAGAAGAACGCACCGAAGGCGCGCGGCTTGGTTTCCTCCATCTCATTGTCTCATTTTCTCATTGTCTCATTGTCTCATTGTCTTGACGCGGGGCTGCTTCACCTCGAGGGGTCCCAGGGCCGACAGAATCGTGCGGGCCGGCTTATGGCCGTTGCGGACCGCCAGCCGATGGCCGTCGGCGTCATGATGGTCCCGGGCGGCGTTGATGAGTAACGGGGGATGATGACATGTGGCGCAACCATCCTGGCCTTGTTGGCCAAACGGGTGGGCTTTGAACACCGCACCCAAGGTACGCCGCCTTTATTGTTGAAGCATCATCCACAGCTTTGGGTTATAGCTCCAGCCGGTTGCGAGTTTTCTACTGACTACTGACTACTTCCTCCTGGGACGGGAAGAAGTTGCGAGTTGCCCCACAGGTCCAGGGGTTAAAACCCCTGGCAACTATCGCCCGCCCTCCGGGCGAAGAGGCGAGAGGCGAGAGGCCAGAGGCGAGAGCCCAGAGGCGAGTCCGAATTTCTACTGACTACTGACTACTGTCTACTGACTACCGCCTACCGCCTACTGCCTACCGTCACGGGACTTTCTCATCCGTCGCTTTTTCCTCGCCGGTCTTGTCGTTCTCATCCAGGCCGAGGAGGACTTTGAGGGGCTGGGTGGAGGCTTTGTCGTTACCGCCTTTGAGGACGATGGCGACATTCGCGCCGGGCTGGCGGACGAACTCGTGGGCGATGGCGCCTTTTTCGGCGTCGATGTATTTGACGTCGACGCGCTCGGGGGTCATTTCGAGGTGGGCGAAGCCGTTGATGCTTTTGGAGAAGGGGCCGCGGAGGTCGCGGCGCATCTTGGTGGGTCTTCGGCCGCCGCCGCCGGTGAGCATGAAGCTGGTGTCCCAGCCGGGGATTTGCAGGTGCTGGAGGTCGTGGTCGTGGCCGCAGATGTAGAAGTCGAGGCTGTACTTCTTGAAGAGGGGGCCCCAGTGGGTCTGCATGACGCCGTTGTCGCCGTGAGCGCCGTTGGAGAAGAGCGGGTGATGGGCGCAGGCGATGGTCCATTTAGCGCCGCGGCGGTCGGCCAGTTGCTTGTCGATCCAGTCCATCTCGGCCAGCCACTCCTCGGGCTTCATCTGGGGCTTGTTGGAATCGAGGACCAGGGCGGTGACCAGGGGATGCTCGGCATCGGGGAGATCGACGCGGTAATAGCGGGCGGGCATCTTCCAGCGCGATTCGGGATGTTTGGCGGCGTAGGCGAGCTCGGTCTTCATCTTCGTGCCTTCGAAGTCGTGATTTCCGAGGGCGGCGAAGAAGGGGAAGTTGATGCGCTTGGCATCGTACATGTCCTCGAAAATGCTCTGCCACTGGTAGTCATCCTCATCCTTGAGCTTGACGTAGAAGTTATCGCCGACCGAGAGCAGGCCGTTGAACTGGACGCCGGTCTTGACGATGTATTTGGCCAAGCCTTCGGCGACGACTTTCTGCTCCTTGGAGTTGCCGCCCCAGTCGCCCATGGCGATGAGGTTGACGACATTGGCGGGATAGGGGCGCGGAGTCCACCTGGCGACGACGGGTTTGCTGGTGGGTTGGGTGGCGGCGGGTTTGGCGGGGGGGGCGGAGGGGTTGGCAGGTTTGGAATCGCCGGAGGAGTTGTAGGCGCAGGAGAGGATCAGGCCGGAGATGCTGAGGGCCAAGAGGAGGTTGCGCACGAGGGGATATACGCGGGGGTGGGTGGGCATGTTGTGGAACAGAAGGTGAAAGTTAGAAGTTAGAAGCGAGAAGAGGGTATAGGGTATCGGGTGTGGGGTATGGGGGGAAGGGAGCGGCGACGTTGTTAGTTGGCAGTTGTCCGTTGTCCGTTGTCCGTTGTCCGTTGTCCGTTGTCCGTTGTCCGTTGTCAGTTGTTAGTTGTTAGTTGTTGAGGTTTAGTTTTTGGCGGATGGATTTTTGCCAGGGGGTTTGGACTCGGGCGAGGAAGTTGTTGCGCTCGGAGGCGAGTCGGCCGGTGAAGGAGGCTCGGGTGGAGCGGGCGGGGATCCACTGCTGGCGGGGCGGGGGGATTCGGAGGGGGTTGGTGATGAGATCGAGGAGGCGCTCGGAGAGGAGTGGGCGCGTGGGGCGGATGTAGGTGGGCTGGGGGGGATCGGCCGGGGAGTCGAGGGCCGAGGTGCAGAAGGCGGCGGCCTGGTCTTCGAGTTGGGCATCGGCCTTGGTGGTGCGGCTGTGGTGGCGGAGGCGGTCGGACCAGGAGGAGAAGTTGAATGATTCGCGGAAGCGGATGGGGGCGGGATGGGAGGCGGCCGATTGGGCGGAAGAGTGGGGGTGGCCGGCGGTTGGCGGCGCGGTGGGATGATGATGATCGACGCGGCGTTCGAGACGCCATTGGGTTGCGCCGTTGCGGAGGCGCGAAAGTCGGAGGTGATCGCGGAGGAGGTGGATGAAGTCGTCGGCTTGCGCGGCGGGAACGTGATATTCGATGATGGATTGAAGCGCGCCGGTGGAGGCGATGGAGGGGGTTGAAGGGGCGGGGCGGGCGGCGGGAGCGAAATCCTGGCCGATGGCGCGGGTGAGGGGGAAGCGTTTGACGAGGAGGAGGCCGAGGAGGATGAGGGAGCCGGAGATGAGAGAGGCATACGAAACGCCCGTGCCCTTGAATTGAGGATCGGGACTTTCGAGGAGATCTGCGACTCGCCCCCAGAGCGGGCCGCTCAATGCGAACGAGCCGAAGAGAACGGTCATGTACATCGCGATGGCGCGCCCTTTGACCCAGGTGGGAACGGAGCGCTGAGTCGCGATGTTGAAGTTGGTGGGAACGACCACCCAGTTGAATCCGATCACCATCGCCAACGGACAGGCCAGCCAGAGCGTGGCGAGTGGGCCTTTGCATTGGGATAGCGCAATAAGGGCGATGCCGAAGACGGCGGTGCAGATGGCGACCATGCCATCAGTGGAAAACCGGCGTTCCATCTTGGGCATGTAGAAGACGCCGATGACCGCCCCCGATCCGACGGCCGCCATGAGGAATCCGAAAAGGGCTTCGCCGCCTCTTAGCTGCACGCGCGCGATCATGGCGATCTGCCCCCAGACGATCGCAGCGCACACAATGAATGCGGCGACGCGGATGAGGATAGCCCGCATGGCCGGGGAATAGGCGATATAGCGAAATGCGGTTTGGGTTGCGCCGAGCCAGGTTTCGGGATGGGGCAGGAATTTTTGCGGGGCGCGCTGCCAGCGGACCAAAACCCAGACGACGGGAATGAAGAGGGCGGCGTTGACCAGGAACGCGCCGCCGGTGCTTCGGGCTTCATCGGCGGTGAGGAGCTTGATGGCAAAAACGATGGCCATTCCCAGGGCCGGCCCTGCGGCGCGGCCGACGTTGAGGGCGACGGAGTTGAGGGAGACGGCCAGGGGCATGTCCTTGGGCGGCACCAGTTCCGGGATGACGTATTGGAAGGCCGGGCCGCTGAGGGCGGTGCCGATGCCGATGATGAAGAGGAATACGAGGAGCCAGGCGGGATTGGTCCAGCCGGCGAGGGTGACGAAGCCGAGAAGGGCGGATGCGGCGAGGATCCCAACGTTGGTGAAAATGAGGAGCTTGCGGCGGTCGGTGATATCGGCCCAGACGCCGGCGGCGATGGAGAGGCCGCAGACGGGAAGGTAGAAGGCGGTTTGAATGAGGCCGAGCCAGGAGGATCGCTCATGCGGGTTGCCGACGAGGGCGGTCATGAGCCATTGCGCGCCGGCCTCGCGGGCGGAGATGCCGATCTGGGAGAGGACGTAGCCGATCCAGAGGGCGCGGAAGATGGGGATGCGGAGGGGACTCCAGGCGCTGCCGACAACCGGTGTGGCGGGCGCGGCAGCCGGCGCTGGTGAAGCGATCGCCGGGACGGCGGAGGCGGCGAGCACACTTGAATTGGAACTGACATCGGAGGACATGGTGGGGCATGATAAGGAATGAAGCGCGGGGATGGCAGGGGTGGGACGGCATCATTATTTTTGCGTTGCGGTTTTCTGCGCGGATTGATTGGAGGGCACTGCCATTGGGCGGGAGTGAAATAAGCCCGAGCCATGCTCATAAAGGTCCCGGCTTGTCCGGAAGCGCGGAATTGCGCGAGGTTTGTTCGCTTCACCATCCGCCATTCGCCGTGCGAACTTCTTCCCATTGTGCATTTGCGCGATGCTCTTCAGGAATTGTCGACTGAATGGCCGGATTCTTCGGTAACCCTTCAATTCAGGTGGGGTAGTCTCTCCATGAATCGGTCCGCGTGTCCTGCATGCGCAGGGCATGGTCGGATCGATCATTCCAGCCGCCTGCGCCGGAGGAGAACTGTCATGCGAGACGTCAGGAAGATGGGTCTGTCATCGATGATTCGCCGGGCCACCATTGTGCTCTTCATGCTGCAACCTGGGGTGATGTTCGCCGGCCGGGCCGTGGCCGATGAGGTGCCGGAGAATCTCGCGCCCAAGGCGAAGGTCTCGGCCAGCAGCCAGCACAGCGAAGCGTATCGCCCGGAGATGGCGGTGAGCGGACTGATTCCATCCGAGTTCCAGGAGGACAGCGGCGACTGGGCGGTGCGCGGCACGGACAAAGGCTGGTTCGAGCTGCGATGGGATCAGCCGGTCGAGGTGGCGCAGATCGTTTATTACGCGCGGACGGCCAGCCCTCTGCTGGAATGCTTCAAGGATTACGCGGTTTACCTCAATGATGAAAAGAACCCGGCCGTTCGCGGGACGCTGGAGCATCGCCGCGGCGCGCAGATGATCGCCATTCCGAAGCAGAAGGTCACGAAGATCCGCATCGAGTTTCTGTCGGCCCATCCCACTTCGCCCAATCCGGGCGCGGCCGAGATCGCGGTCTATTCCTCACCCGTCACCGCGGCGCAGCTTAACGTGGCCCAGATTCCCGCTGGGGAGAAAACGCCGCAGGCCCTGGCGCTGCGCAAGGATCTGATCGAGGGCCGCCTGGGCTTCCGCGACATTCTGCTGGTCAAGCGCAAGCCCCTGAACATCTCGCACGTCTACGTCTATCACGTCGAGGGATATCGCCCCGGCGGCGGGCTGTATGTTTTCCGGCCGGATGACAAGGGCGGCGATCTCAAGTGCATCTTCGATGCCGAGAAGGGAATGATCACCACCGCCAACCTCTCCTACGATGGCAGGCAGGTCATCTTCGCGATGCGCCGCGGCGGGCATGTCGCATCCAATCCGGTGGCGCACATCGAAGACATCTCGCGCTACACCGATGAGGCCAGCAACTACCACATCTTCCGCATCAACATCGATGGCACCGGCCTCCAGCAGCTCACGCATGGCGCGAACAACAATCTCGACCCCTGCTGGCTCCCCGATGGCGGGATCGGGTTCATCTCGGACCGCAAGCCGGCCTACGCCTACTGCTACGTCGTGACCTCGCCCGTGCTCTACCGGATGAATGGCGACGGCTCGAAGCAGATGCGGCTGTCGGCCAATTACCTGATGGATTTCACGCCTTCGGTGCTCAACGATGGCCGGCTCATCTACACCCGCTGGGAGTACGTCGACCGCGCCGCCTGCCCGATCCAGAGCCTGTGGGCGATCAACCCCGATGGCACGGGATTGTCCGGCTTCTACGGCAATCGCGTCATCTCGCCGGGCACGTTCATGGATGCCCAGCCGATCCCCAATACCAATTCCGTGATCGTCACCGTGACCAACCACAATGGCCCCTGCCGCGGCGCGATCGCCGCGATCGACCCGGCCAAAGGCGCCAATGCCAAAGAGTCGGTGCGAAACCTCACGCCCGAGCTCGATATCTACGCCCATCGCATCGGCGGCGGCCCCTACGGCAACGGCATGCTGGATACCGGTATTCGCGGCCAGTACGAGAAGCCCTTCGCGATCGATGAAAACCGCTTCATGGTCTCCAAGGGGGGCGTGATCCAAATCCGCGACTTCGACGCCAACGCCGCATCATTGCTGGCCCCGAAAGACGGCATGGGTTTCTATAGCCCGCAGCCGATCCGCGCGCGACCGATGCCGCCGGTCGTGGCCGGCAAATTCCGCGACAACCTGCCTTCGGATGGCAGCGTCACCGGCGGCTGGGCGACCCTCTTCATGCAGGATGTCTACAACGGCCTGGAACCGGCCGTCAAACGCGGGGATATCAAGCAGATCGCGGTGGTGCAGGAGGTCGAAAAGAGCACGCACACGCCGCAGAACAACACCCGGCCGGACGGACAAGGCATGCGGAATATCGCGGTGTTCGGCTTCCAGTTCCCGCTGGTTTCCTGCGGCGCAACCTACGCGCCCAAGAAGGTCTGGGGATACGCCGATGTCGCCGCCGATGGCAGCGCGGGCTTCAAGGTGCCCGCGGAGGTGCCGATCTATTTCCTGGCGCTGGATGGTGAAGGCCGGGCGGTGCAGCGCATGCGCTCGTTCACCCATCTGATGCCGGGCGAGGTGCAGGGATGCGTCGGCTGCCACGCCGATCGCAACTCGGTCATGTCCAGCGCCGGCGGCAGGCCGAAGGTGCATGGCCAGCCGCAGGATCTCCGCCCGCCGGCCTGGGGCGTCAAGGGATTCAGCTACGCCGAGGTGGTGCAGGGCGTGTTCGACCGCAACTGCATTTCATGCCACAACGAACGGAAACAAGCGGGCAATGTGGACCTGACCGGCGACATGACCGATTTCTTCAACGTCTCCTACGATGTCCTCTGCCGCACCGGAACGCTCGGGCAGGACAAATGGCTCCTGCACGGCACGCCCTCCGGAGCCGAATACGACAAACTTCGCGGGATGAGCCCCTGGGTGGAATGGATCTGGACGATCAACGGCGCTGAAACCAACATCCTCGACATCGCCCCCCGCCGCTGGGGCAGCCCGGCCAGCAAGCTCACCGAGATCATCCGCAGCGGACATCCGGATAAAGCCGGCAAGCCGCAGGTGAATGTGCCCGATGAGGATCGCCGCCGGGTCTATCTCTGGATGGACCTGAACATCCCCTACTACGGCACATCGTCTTCGAATCACAAGACCCAACTCGGCAGCCGCCGGATGCTGCCCGAGAATCTGGATGCGACCTTGAGCGAAGTTGCCTCAAGGCGCTGCGTCCAGTGCCATCAGGCCGGCATCCCGCGGAAGTTTTACACGCGGGCGATGAATCCGCAGAACAACAACTTTCTGCTCGCCCCATTGGCGAAGGATGCCGGCGGCACGCAACAGTGCGGCAAGGCGATCTTCCCGAGCGCCGATGATCCGGATTATCAGAAGATTCTCCGCACGTTCGACCCGATCCACGCGTTGCTGAAAGAACGCCCCCGCGCGGATATGCCGGAGTTCAAGGAGATGTGCGAGCCGGCAATCGGACCGGGCCGATAGACCGATGGATAGTGAAGAGCCGCCAGACGGAAATGGCGCTTCTGGTCATCGCGCCGGCATTGATCCGGGTGACAGCCGGCGTGAGGCTGTCGCTGAGATTAACCTAAATGAGTGTGTGTGTGTGCGATCATGGGCTTGTGGTGCGGGCGTCACGCCTGCATCGGCAAACTGGACGGCCGCACTACAAGCGCTGAATCGCGCACGATGATTTAGCCCCTGGGCGGGCGGATCGGGTCCCCGGTCGTCGGATCACCGCGCCGCGTCGCACTCGACGACTTTCTCGTGATAAAAGTCATCCGTGATCATCCCATCCTCAAACAGAAGCTTGAGCTGCCGCAGCCGGCTGGCCACCTGCTGTTTGGAGAACTTCTGCTTGTTCGATGGATCGACGGCCGCGGTGGTGGTCGCGGGCTTGGTCGTCGTCTGGGTGGCGGGCTGTGTCGCCGCCGGGGGATAGACGCGGGCCACGCGCTTGGGGGGCGGTTGATACGAAGGGTCGAACACCATCACCTTGAATTCCTCCGCGGGAACCAGGTGCCGCCACAGGAAGGCCTGCATGCGGTCCTCGGCCGGCACGGCGCAGTGAACGATGTTGCGATCCCCCGCCGTCGCCCGACCTTCGACGCACAACGCCACCGGCTGTTTGGTATCCACCAGGTCGGTCTTCACCGCCAGCCGCGCCGTCGTTTGATTGGCGGCCATCACGACCGGCACCGCCGAGAACCCGGCCGGCGCATCCTTCAGCGCCAGCTTGATCGGCCCGGTGAACCCGTCCTTGCGAAGCGCCTGAATCGCAATGCTTCCGGTAGCCTTGCTGCGCATGCTCATGCTGGAAGGCACGAGCCGCAGCGCGAAATCCGGTTGCGGCTGGCTGATCCGCAGGCGATAGGCGTACTCTTCGCCGCCATGCCGCGAGGCGTCGGCCAGATGGACGAAGTAATTCCCATCCGCCGGCAGGGTGACCATCACATAGGAATCCGCATCCTGCGTGTTGATCCCCGCTTCGAAGTCTTCGTGATCATCGTTGAACGCCAGCACTTTGCCCGATGAATCCGTGATCTTGAGCGTGGAATCCAGCGGCGAATCCAGACGCCGCGCGCTCACGTCCGCGACGATCGTCTGCCCCGCCTTGCCGGCGAACATGAAGACATCCCAGTCATCGGCCTTGTCGATCCGGCCATTGATAATGACGGGCAGCGTCACTTTCTGCGCGTGCGGCGCATCGTTGTTCGGTTCTTTATCCAAGGCCTCGGGCAGCGCATCGAGTTCGAAGCGCACCCGGTTGGAGATGATGCCATCCTTGCTGGCGGCGACCGAATTGACTCCCGCCGCCGCATCCGCAGCCGGCATCATCGCCTTGGCGCCTTGGAGATTCCACCCCTTCATCTCGACTTTAGCGGCCGCGCCGGCCGGGCCGCCCAGCGGGAAAATGCTCGTCAAAAACGGAAGCTCACCGACGGAAATGCGGTAGACGAAATCCTCGCGGCCGCGATAAATCGCATCGGTGATCGTCAGCACCATTTCCCCATCGTGCTGCACTTCATGCAAAATCACCGGATCGGGCTTGAAGCGATAATCGTCGTTGTACGCGACCTCTTTCCCATGCGCATCGTACAGCGCCATCACCGGCTGAAACCACCCGGGCACGGCATCGGCCACGAACGGATTCAACTGCCTGGCTTCCACCGACATCACCAGCTTCTGGCCCTTGCGGGCCTCGAAGCGATAGCTGTTCACCTCGCCCGAGGCGATCTGCCCGTTGAGCGTAGAGGGCAGCTTGATGCGCTGCTCCGCCTCATCCGCCGGGCGCTTGCGCAAGGCGAGATTTTCCTTGCCCAGCACCTGAAACTCAGCGGTGACCATCGGCTTGCGCAGAACCTCAGGAAACTGCCCGACGTGAAAAGCCAGTGGATTGGAAACGCCCGTCGAGGTGGACAGGGTAATCTCCCGCCGGCCCGGCTCGGCATCCGAGGCGATCGTGATTTCGACAATGACCAAGCTGGAGATCGCGGAGCACGCCGGCCTCTGCACCGCCTCCGCGAGCCGGTTCTCGATCCTCGCCGCCAGCAGCCGCGTGGCCTCATCCACCACCGCGACCGGCGCGACGACTTTCGCAGTGCTGCCCGGCTTGACCGGCGCGGGCGTCGCGGCCGCGATCGCCTTCTTCAGTATTCTAAGTTGCTCGCCGAGCAATGTCGTTTCCGTATTGCCCAGGCGCCGGCGATTCTCGATGATTTTCGCGGTGACGCCCGAGCCGGTCACGAACGCGCCGTTGACTTCGTCCGTGCCCTGGCCGCCCAGCCGGATCTGGAACGTGGTTCCCTGCTGGCCGCCGGCCGGGTAAACGAAGCCGATGTACGGCCGCTGCGCCAGCGCCGCCGGCGCGATCGCCATCAAACCTGCCATTGCCAGCACAACCGATAAAACTCTGCGCATGAGCCGCTCCGTAATCCGTTCCACCGCTCTGGTCACATCGCCAACACGACGCTACATGATCTCCGTGAGGAGCCCGCCCGATTTCGCGTTCTCGGCAGCGCCGGGCAATACGTGGGCATCGACGCCCATCGGATGCGGCAGCTTGGCGCTGGCATCGATCCCGCCCAGTTGATAGATGCTGCCCAGCAGATCCACCGGATAAACCGGCCGATCCTTCACTTCCTCGGCCTTCGCATCGGACGACCCGACGATGTGCCCGCCCTTGAATCCGCCGCCGGCCACCAGCGACGTGAACACGTTGCCGTAGTGATTGCGGCCGCCATTCCACGGCGGCTGCCAGTCGACCTTGGGGCCTCTTCCGAACTCTCCGCAGCACCAGACCACGGTGGTCTCCAGCAGTCCATGATCCTTCAAATCCTGCAACAGCGCCGCCAGACCCTGATCCAGTTGCGGGCATTGCCGCCGCATCGTCGCGAAGTGATTGCTGTGCGTATCCCATCCGCCGGGGTAGTTGATGACGATATAAGGAACGCCCGCTTCCACCATGCGCCGGGCCGCCAGGCAGTCCTGCCCGAAGGTGTGCCGGCCGTACATATCGCGCAGTTCCGGCTTTTCCTTGGCCAGATCGAACACTTCGCGGCCCTGGCCGAGGATCAATTCGTAGGCCTGCTTCTTGGCCTCTTCGGATGCCACCACCTGCGGGTTGGCCTCCATCGCGTTGCCCATCGTGTTCAACTTGCCGAGCAGCGCGCGGCGGGTTTTCTGGCGGTCGTCGGTGATGCCGCGGGAGACCACGCCCTCCACCTCGAAGCGGGTCCCGTTCGGATCGCCGCCCGTGGCGAATGGCTTCAATCTCGGGCCGAGGAATCCTTCTTCAGAGAAGCGTCCCTGCGCCTGGGTCAAAACCACATACGGCGGAATCAGCCCCTTGTAGGTGGGGCTCTTGAACAGCGAGAAGACCGCCCCCACGCTCGGATACGAGAGCCGTTCCCCGGGCGCGTGCGCTGTCTGCATCAGGTAGGCGGCCGTCTCATGGCCGTTGTTCCGATGCGTCATGCTGCGGATCAGCGAGAACTTATCCGCCTGCTTGGCCAGCGCGGGGAAGAGTTCGCCCAACTGAATCCCATCCACGTTGGTCGGGATCGCCTTGGCGAATTCGCCCATGTATTCGTAGCCCGAGGCCGGCTTGGGGTCCCAGGTATCGTTGTGCGACATCCCGCCCCAGAGGAAAATCTGGATGACCGACTTGGCCTTGCCGGTTCCGGCCGACACCAAATTGGGCTTCACCACCTGCGGCGTCGGCGCGGGCGCCAGGCCGGGCGCGGCCAAGGACCGGCTGTTAGCCAGCAGCATCCCGGCCGTGCTGAAGAGGCCCACGCGCATCGCATCGCGCCGGGTCATCGGCAGGCTCAAGCTCATTCCCATCATGTTCGGGTCCGCCGGCAGTCGATTCGAATTGCGATTCTGGCTCATAATGTGCCTTCGATTGGTTGGAAGCCGTTAGTGCCGATACAGAAATTCCGTGCTGTTGATTAGCGCCCAGGTGATGTCCACCCAGTCTTCGTGACGCTTCGGTGGAACGCTTTTCCCCGGCTTGCCCGACGGGAGCGGTGGCCCATACTCTTCCGCGCTCTTAACCTCCTCGGCCGTCGGAAAGCGCGACAGAATCGTCAGGTACAACTCCGTGATGATTTCACTGTGCTTTTTGCCCGGATCGAGCAGCGCCTTCATCTTGACGCCCAGGTCGATTTTTTTCTGAATGTGGCTGGAATTCAGCAGGTGCAGCCACTGCGCCGGCACCACCTTGTTGATGCGCTCGTTCTCCATCCCCGTCGCCCGCGCCGAGCGTCCGAACAGCGCCAGGAACGGGCTGGTGATGCTGCCATCGGCGATCGCGATCGATGGCTTGTCCGATGGAATGTAGGTGAACGGCTCGGGAATCGCGCTGGTGTAGAGATCGGTAGCGCCGGTGATCTTGTTGATCCCGTCGATCAAGACCTCCGCATCCAGACGCCGCAGCGGGTAGGTCGCGAACTGCGCCTCGGCCTGCGGATTCTTGAACCGCGGCATCGACGAGAACTGATACGCCTGCGAATTCAGGATCAGCCGATAGAGGTGCTTCAAATCGTACTTGGAGGCGATGAACTCTTTCTCAAGGTACGCCATCAGCTCCGGATTGCTCGGCGGATTGCTCGCGCGGATGTCATCGGGTTCATGAACGATCCCCCGCCCCATCACCCACCACCACACGCGATTGACGACGCTCCGCGTAAACCACGGATTCTTCGGCGTAATCAGCCAATCGGCGAACAGCTCGCGCGGATCGCGATTGAGCGGCAATTCCACTTTCGTTCCATCGGGAAAGATCGCGTTGCGCGGCGGCGCGTAGACGGGCAAAGTCGCCGCCCGAGTCGCCTGGGTCGCGGCGGGGACGACGGGCGTCGTCGGCACCGCGGCTTCCTTGGCAATCTCCGTATGGTTGTGCAGCGGATCCCAGAAAACGATCTCCTCTTTCCATTCCCGCGTCGGCTTGTAGCCGATCTGCATGAAGAAGACCGACATGCCCGGCAGGTATTCCTTCGGCCAGGAATCGGTTCGCGCGCCCATGAAAGTCAGCGCCACCGTCGAGGCGATCCCATCCGGCGTGCGGTTCTGGATCGCGCGATAAAAATTCACCGGGCCAACCCGGAAATTGCTCCCGCTCGCCGTCAGCATCTCGCGAGCGAACTGATCGTAAGGCTTGTTCTCGGCGATCGAAGCCCGCACCCAGCGGTGATACGCCTGCGCCGCGTTGGGCCAGAGATTGACCGGAAATTCCGCCTTAATCCGCAGAACATCGCCCCACTTCATGGCCCAGTAATCGGCGAATTCATCGCGCTGGAGCAGATTGTCGATCAGCGCCTTCCGCTTGTTCTTATCGGTGCTCTCGATGAACTCCCGAGCTTCCTGAGCTGTCGGAAGGGTGCCGATCACATCCAGATAAGCCCGGCGCACGAACACCGCATCCGAGCAAAGCACCGGCTGAATGCCCAGCGATGCCAGCTTCGCAAAAACGATCTGATCCAACGGGCCCGCGGGACTCGGCTTGACAGCGCTCTCGAAGATATTCGGCGCTGTTTCGGCGATCGCGATCCCGCCCGTGGCCATCCAAAAGACGACCACCGCTGTGAATGCGGTTTTCATACCCACTTTTACTGCCACGCCCATTTCATTGTTTGCGCCCAAACGCCCCCGCAATTCCATTGGGCATAAGCATTATGCGATTTTCACCGCCCTCATCCGTGACATGGGCGTCCCGCCCATGCGGAGTGCGCCCGCAGTCAACGCCCCTTCGATTCGCGCAGTTTTCAGCCCATCGCGGCGCCCGCACGGCCGGGACGGCCGTGTCACGATCGTGACATGGGCGTCCCGCCCATGCAAAGTGCGCCCGCAATCAACGCCCCTTCCATTCTCGCAGTGTTCAGCCCATCGCGTCGCCCGCACGGCCGGGACGGCCATGTCACGATAGTGACATGGGCGTCCCGCCCATGCAAAGTGCGCCCGCAGTCAATGCCCCTTCGATTCGCGCAGTTTTCAGCCCATCGCGTCGCCCGCACGGCCGGGACGGCCGTGTCACGATTTGAGTTTATTCAAACTTAAACTCCCCCCAGGCCCCCGGATACAGCCACGCCTCGGAGGGCAGATCGTTGGTCAGATTAGTCGCCGAATTCGACCAGTACGTCCGCGCCACATTCGCCCCGCCCGCCTCATCCGAAGAAATAAACCCCGCCTCCCCGCCAAAGCTCGCGCCGGCCGCCGGTTGGAACCCGATCGATTTCAGCGGGATCGCCACTTCCAGCCGATAGCGCGCGGCCTCCACTTTCACCGCCGGCACGACTCCCGCCAGCACCTCCACCCGATCGAAATGCCGCTGCCCCACGGGCGAGCGATAGTCGTAACCCTTCTCCTTGCCCGCCCCCGGATCGACCGGCTTCATCAATACGCAGGCCGGCTTCCCATCGATCGGGGCGAACAGCAATCGCAGGTGCGAAGCTGTCACCGCTCCACTTTTCTTCCCCTGCGAATCCACCGCCGCCGTCGAAAGCTGCAGATCCACCGCATCGCCGGTTTTGAAAACGCGCGCCGGCTCATTGCCGCGATTTCGCCAGGGCGAGGGATCGGCCACATCGAAAAACGCGTAAAGATTCTGCTCATCCCACGCCAGTTTCACCTGCGCCTTCTCCGGCGAGCCCTTGCGCGACACCTCGAACGATGAAATCCCGCGCCAATCCTCACCGGCCGCCCCATCGATCACCGGCGGCCTGGCCAGGCGCTTCACCGTATACGATTTCCGCGCGGACTGTGCCGCCGCTCGCGCGGCATTGGCCGACTCCGCCTGCACCAGCGCGCCCTGATCCACTTCAATCGTTGGCCCATTGAACCGCCGAATCGAATCGAGCCCGCGCACCTCCACAATCATTCCCGCCTGCCCGGGAATGCCCGTCAGCATGCGCACCTTCCCATCCGCCTGCTTGCCGAACCATCCGTTGAACGGCTCGCCCCCTTCGCTCAATTCCGCCACCGACTTGCCCACCAGATCCGCCTCGCGCGCCGGCAGCGAGGGCCCCGGCAGGCGCGAATCCCGGAACATCGCGGCCACATACAACCCATCCGCCGTCATCAGAAAATCCTGCCCCAAATTCCCGCGAACCGCGAAGACCGAACCGATTGTCTCATCGATATAGGCCGCCCCGCACACCTTGTTGGCCCCGAGGATTTTCCCCGGCTCGGGCATCGATGCATGATGCGAACCGTGTACGCCATGATTGAACGATGGATACCGCCAGAGCTCGCGCCAGGTGCCCATCTCCAGCCCGCGCACGTAGCTCGTCTCCCCATACCCCGTCGAGCTCAGCACCAGCAGCACGTTATCCTCATCCAGCGGAATCAGATCCCCGCGATCCTTCGCCTCCAGCGCCGTCATCCCCTCGGGCGAGTAAATCGGCGCACCATCGGCCGAGAAAGACGTCGGCTTGTATCGCGTAATTCCATTGGAATAAATCGATAGGTCTTTCGCGCTCATCCGCCCGCCCCAGCCATTTTGAAGCGAGATCGGCGCGGATCCCGGCTGCCCCTTCTTCGCGGATTTGGCGGCCGGAATGATCGTGCATTCCGAGCGCTGTGGAATCCCGTCGCCGTTGGCATCGGCCCAGAAGCACCCATCGTGGGCGTCGAGCCCCGCGAACTCCCCGGCCGGTTCCTGAGCCTTCCCGCCCCGGTCGATCCCCTTGTAAAGCTGCCCCACCAGGCAAATCGCCGCCACCGGCCGCCATCCGGCCTCGCGCTCCATGAACACCGTATACCCGCTCTCCGCGTCCACCGAATGACTGAACAAATACTCGCGCGGCTTACCGCTTGCATTGCTCGTAAACCGCTGCGGCTGGGCCAGCCCCGACTTGATGTCGAAAACCTCGCCGGCCTTGCGATCGGCCACCCAGATGTTCTGAGTGACGCTATACGACCGCGTCCGCCGATCCAGCTTCATCTCCACTGTTCCCGAATAGGCGAAGTCCGGATTCTGATCGTGCAGGTACGTCCCCGAGGCCGAGTAAGCCGCGTTGCCGATGTAATCGCGCGCCAGCTTTCCGTCCTTGCCCCACACGCTCACCCGCCGCGGATGATCCCACGATTCCACGGTCCAAAGCCGCCCCTTTGAATCGAAGGCGATCCCCCCGATGTGCGCCATCCCCTGCTCATCGAATGCCCCCCGCGTCGGCCGACCCCCCTGCTTGCCGAAGCGCGAAATCACCTTGCCCGCCGGCGTCACCACCTTCACCTGCGAATCCGGCCCGGCATCAAACAGGGCGATATTCCCCCCCGAATCCACCGCCATCACCCGCGCCTCGGCCACGTCCGGCGTATCGATGACCGATACTTTTCCCTCCACCAGATCGATCGCATTCAGTTTCCCGCCCACCAATCCATAAAGCGCGCCGGCTTTATCAAACGCCAGCGCGGAGCAATCCTTCACTTCCAGCAGCTTGATCAGTTTGGCCGATTCCGCATCGAGAATCGCCAGCTTGTTCTCGCTCATCGCCAGAACGAGCTGCTTATCGTGAACCGCCATGGCCCGGACCTGCCCGGGCGCGGGCGCGGCAAAGACCGTATCCAGCGCCACCGGAAACTGCGGCTGCCCCGCTATGATAAACGGCTGATACGAGCCATCGCCCGCCCCCAGCCGCGCCAGCCCGCGCGTGCCGGCCCAGAAATCGTTCAGCAGCAGATATGCATACTTCCCATCCGCCGCCAGGGCGCTGATCCCCTGCTGCTGCCCCCACTTTTTCAAACCATCCGCGCCGATGCCGATGATCCCGCTGCCCCCTTCCGAGCCCGAGTAACCCACCACCATCATCTCCCCGGCCGCAACCACCGCCAGTGGCGGCGAGTGATCCGCGCCCCACCCGCCCGCTCCATCGGCCGTCGACCAGGGGGGCGTCCCCGGATTGTAAAAACAGGTATCGTAATACGGCGCGATCGCCCCGCGCGTCAGCCCGACCACCTTGTATTTCCCCGACCCCACCAGCTTGCCGAAATCATCCAGACCATTCCACAACACCTCCAGTTGCCGCGGCTTGCCCGCGACCGCGTAATCCCCCGGCCGGCAATCCCCCGGCAGCGCCCGCACGCGCTTGCCCGCCTCATCCGTAATCGCCAGCGAAAACGCCGCGACTTCTCCCACATTCTCCGGAATCTCAAACCGCAGCGGAATCGTCCCTTCGATCCGCGGCGCGGACACCTCGTTACCGGCCGCCACATTTGCACCCTCGGCCGGCGCAACGTGGCCCGTCGGCGACAGCGCGACCTTCCCATAAATTTCCTTCACCTCCCAGAACCACCCCGTATGCACCGCGCCCGGCGCAACCAAATCCATCATGTGGCTCACCGGCCAACCCTTCCCCGAATCCGGCCCCCACACCAGATCGATCATGCAGTCAAACGACTCCCCCGCCTTGTACCCCTTCCCCGATTTGACGATCGCGGCCCAGGGAATCCGCATCTCCTGCACATATCCCTTCCCATCCGATTTCGCTCGCAGCGCGGTGGCGATCCCCAGTTCCTTCAGCCCGTCGATGTACTTGATCGGCTTGTCGTGCCACGGCATCCACCCATCCAGCACCAGAACCCCCGGCCGATTCTCC
>JBBRTW010000107.1:0-17012 GCA_038244055.1 Tepidisphaerales bacterium
CCTCAAACTCAACAGCGCCCGCTGGACACCCGAGCATGCGGAGAACATTACGGCACTGCGGTGCCTCGACTACAGCGGACTTTGGGCCGAATTCTGGAGCCAACGGGCGGCATAAGTGCCGAAAACGGGAGTTACACGCCCGGAGAAGAGTAGAAATGTAATTTGTGCAACGTGCAATTCACCGGTTACCAACTTTTTGAATGTAAGTCCTTCGGCTCATTCCTCTTCGTGCATTTCGTGTTCTTCGTGGTGAATAATCTGGGTTAAGCATGGCACCCGGGGAGGGGAAGTGGGATGGCGCGGCACACCGGCATGCTTATCCCCGCCGATTTGTGTATGGCCGCGAGGGGAATCAATTGGCGGCGGGTCTAAGCATGGCACCCAGGGCATCCATGGCACGGGGCGCACCCGGATGGAGCGGGCGATAGAGGGTATCGCGCTCTACGGGGGTTTTGCCGGCTTCGCGGATGATTCGGCAAAGGTCTTCAACGTGCATTTCCTGATGGGTGGGGGCAAGGGCATCGCCTTCGCGCTTGGTGATGTCGTACCAGACGACGGTGCCGTCCAGATCGTCGCATCCCCAGTCGAGGGCGATCTGGGAGAGCCCGACGCCCTGCATGATCCAGAAGGCCTTGATATGGGAAACGTTGTGCAGCATGAGGCGGGCGATGGCGAGGGTTTTGAGATCGGTCAGGCCGGTGGGGCCGGGGAGGTGGCCCAGCTCGGATTTTTCGGGGATGAAGGAGAGGGGGATGCAGCAGTTGAAACAAGCCTTGGGGGGTTGCGAGTTGTGAGTTGCGAGTTGTGAGTTGCGAGTCAATTGTCCATGGTCCATGGTCAATTGTTTGTTGTCCGTTGTTAGTTGTCCGTTGTCAGTTGTCAGTGGTCCGTTGTCCGTTGTCAGTTGTCCGTTGTCCGTTGTCAGTTGTCCGTTGTCCGTGGTCCGTTGTCCGTGGTCGGTTGTCGGTGGTCCGTTGTCCGTGGTCCGTTGTCCGTCGTTTTCTTCAACTGACAACGGACCACGGACAACGGACAACGGACCTTCCCACTTCTGATCCTCCATCCCGGCCAGCGATTGGGCCTGCAACTCGCGCATGGCGATGAAATGGTTGACTCGCTCGGCCGGGGTTTCGACGTGGCCGTAGAGCATGGTGGCGTTGGAGTAGATGCCGAGGCTGTGGGCGGTGCAGTGGACTTCGAACCATTTATCGGCGCGGACTTTGCCTTTGAAGACTTCATCGTGGACGCGGTCGTCGAAAATCTCCGCGCCGCCGCCGGGGAGCGAGCCCAGGCCGGCATCGCGCAGGGCGGTGAGAACCTCGGCGATGGAGATGCGGGCGACGCGGGAGAAGTGGATGATCTCGATGGCGGTGAAGGCCTTGATATGAAGATTCGGGGCGGCGGCGCGGATGCCCCGGAGCATGTCGGTGTAATAATCGAACTTCATCCAGGGGTGCAGGCCGCCGACGATGTGGACTTCGGTGGCCCCGCCGGCCGCGGCGCGGGTGGCGATCTCGACGACCTGCTCCACCGGCATTTCGTAGGCTCCCTCCTCCCCGCGCTTGCGGTAGAAGGAGCAGAATTTGCAGGCCAGGGCGCAGACGTTGGTGTAGTTGATGTGCCGGTTGCGGTTGTAGTAGACGCGATCGCCATGCAGCTTGGTGCGGACGTGATGGGCCAGGCGGCCGATCGAATGGAGATCGCGCGAGTTGTAGAGGGCGATGCCATCGGCGGCCGAGAGGGGCGCGCCGGCCCGCACCTTTTCGGCGACCGGGCGGAGGGCGGGGTCGGCGATCGATCCAACAATATCGGGCGATGGGTTCATGCTTCCCCCAGTATACGGGCGTTGGCCGGGCGATTCTAAAGGTTTCGGAGGTTTTGAAAGTCTGAGATTCGGTCCCACCTGTCCGATTGGCCGAAAGGGTCAGGAGGTCAGGAGCCGGGGGACGATTGTCGGCGTTTGGAGCATTCTTGGTGGCCGGCTCGTGGATTTCAGCAGGGCAATCTAACTTCTGAACATCCACGCACGCCGTTGTCGGCGCACGCTGATGATCGCGACAACTAGCCCGACCAACCCCCCGATATATCCGCCCAGATGAATGCCATAGACGGTCATGAAGCGCGTCGGCCGCCATTCATCGAAGCGGACCATGGCCGCGAAATCATCATTCCACATGGCCGGCCAGCCCAGATAGCCGACCCCCGCGCCCAGCAGCGCCGCAGACGCCGTGATTGCGAAAATCAGCGGCAGGCTCGACAGCAGTTCGGCCACCGGCAGGCGCGGGAGCGATTTCGATGGATTGTTGGCCATCAGCAGGGCCACGCCGATGATCAGCCCCGCCGTCCATGTCGCCTTCGCGCCAACCCCGGCGGCCGCGATGTGCAGACGCCACTCATCCGGCGGAATGGCCGGGCCCAGCGCCTTGTCGAGATCCTTGCCGTAATAGAAATATTCCCAGGAGAGGGTGCAGGTGATCTGATCGTTGATGATGCCGTAGAGAATCGCGGCCGCGACACAGGCGAGGAGAAAGGCGTATTCGCGCCAGCGGGTGGCGCGCGGGCCGTTGCGGGTGTAGTCGGCGATGGCCAGGGTGAGAAAGATGGCGACGCCGATGCCGATGCGAAGGGCGAGGCCGGCGGTGGATTGGGTGAGCCAGGGCCACCAATTCATGAAATCCCCCTGTCAACAAGAAGCGGCGAAGGTCGATCGACGGAAAGGGTCAGGAGCCGGGGAACGATTATCACAAAGCAAACTTTTCTGGTGGCCGGCTCCTGACCCTGACGCAATACGATTACAAATACCACGGCTCGCGTTTGGGCCGATTAATCCACCGATTCGCCTCTTCATCGTTGACGAATTCCCACTTATCGGGATTCCATTTTACTGGCCGGCCCAGCCAGCAGGCGATGTTTCCTAAGTGGCAGACGGTGACGCTGTGCGCGCCGACTTCGACGGGGCAGATGGTGGCGCCGCGGGTGCGGACGGCGCGGAAGAAGTCATCGTGGTGGCCGGGCGAATTGTAGAGGTGGATTTCATTCACCTGGGTCGGAATGCGCTGGAGCTTGTCGGGCCAAGTCTGCAAGAAGCCGCGGCCGACTTCGATCTTGCCGGTTTCGCCCTCGAAGACGATGCCGTGCCCGCCGCCATCCTTGCCCTGATAGAGCTCGGTGCCATTGGCGTATTTGAAGGTCAGCCAGTTGCGGTCCTTGCCGTTGGGGGGAATGATCTCGACCGGGCCGGAATTATCCATGCCCAGGGCCCACTGGGTGATGTCGAAGTGATGCGCGCCCCAGTCGGTCATGCCGCCGCCGGAGAAATCGCGGTAATTGCGCCAATTGGGGAAGCCGTCGAATTCCGGGCCGGGGCAGAGCACTTTATTGAACGGCCGCATGGGCGCGGGCCCCACCCACATATTCCAATCGACGCCCGCGCGAATGGGCTCGGCCGCCAGATCGCATTCCCTGGATGAGCCGCCCACGGTGGTGGTGACGGTCTTGATCTTGCCGATCCGGCCATTGCGGATCATCTCGCAGGCGAAGCGGAATTCCCGCGCTGAGCGCTGCTGGCTGCCGGTCTGGAAAACGCGGTCGTACTGATGCACGACGCGGATGACTTCCTTGGCCTCGCCGATGGTGAGGGTCAGCGGTTTCTCGCAGTAGATGTCCTTACCGGCGCGGGCGGCCGCGGCGATGATGATCGAATGCCAGTGGTCCGGCGTGGCGATCAGAACGGTATCGATCTCCTTGCGATCGAGCAGCTCGCGATAGTCGGCGTAATATTTGACGGCCTTGGGATCGGTGCCCGAGGCGCCGCCGCCGGCAGTCTTGGAATCCCAAGGCGAACTGGCATCGACCGATTTATTGGGGTCGACGGTCTTGGGCTTGGCGGCGTCCTTGGCGGCCGAGGCGGCCGATTTCTCGATGATCTCGCGGGCCTTGTCGCGCTTGGATTGCTGCACGTCGCAAACCGCGAGAACGGTGATGTCCTTGCGCTTGGCGATGGGGGAAAGGTGGCCCGAACCCTGCTTGCCCGGTCCGATGAAGCCGATCGTCAGGCGCTCGGAAGGGGGCGGTGTGCCATCGGCCGCGCCGACCACACTGGCCTTGACGATCATCGGCCCGGCGGCGGCCAGCGCGGTCATCTGCAGGAAACGGCGACGTGAGGTTTTGTTTTTCATAAGAACGCTCTCGGGGATGGAGGGGATGAAGTTTGAGTTTGCAATGTTAAGCGAGAGTCGGCCGATCGAATAGCCCGTTTGCACCAATCTGAAACAACGCGCGACGCGGTCTGGCTGAGGCACCGGGGGAAGAATACTACCCGAAGATAGCCCCAATGGAGAATGCGCCGCCGGAATGGGAGGGGATGGATGCGGAATTAAAGCCAGATTATTCGCCACGAAAAACACGAAAGGCACGAAGAGGAATGAGCCAAAGGACTTGCAGCCAAATAGTCGGCAAACGGTGAATTGCACGTTGCGAAAACTACATTTCTACTCTTCTCCGGTCTTCTTCGTGCCCTTCCTGTATTTCGTGGCTCATCTGAATGATTCGGGTTAAAGCAAAGTCCAAGGTAAGATCAGTCGATGCGAACCTCCCTCCTCGGCATCATTCTGCTCTGCACCACGGCCGCCCTCGCCGCCGAACCGGCCGATGGCATGGCGGGCAAAATCTTCGTCGGCTACCAGGGCTGGGCCGCTCCGGTGATCGAGGGGACGAACATTAAATGGGTGCATTACGGCAGCGGTGGGAAATTCGAGCCGGGGAATTCGGTGGTGGATTTATGGCCGGATGTTTCGGATCTGGCGGAGGCGGATCGGGTGCCGACGGCCTTCAAGCATGCCGATGGGCGGGTGGCGCAGGTGTTTAACCCCGAATCGCCCGCGACTGTGGACAAGCATTTCGAATGGATGAAGACGTACGGGATCGATGGGGCGATGTTGCAGCGCTTCGCGGTGCAGACCGGGCGCGGCAGGTCGGCGATTCATCTTGAAAAGGTGCTCGATAACGTGCGCAAGGCGGCCGAGCATCATGGCCGCTCCTGGGCGATCATGTACGATCTGTCCGGCCTGCGCAAGGGGGGGATCAAGTCGATCGTGATGCCCGATTGGAAGCGCCTGACGGGCGAGTTGAAGATTCGACAGGACAAGGCGTACCTGAAGCAAAACGGAAAACCCGTCGTGGTCGTCTGGGGGATCGGTTTCAACGATGGCCGGGATTACACGCTCGAAGAATGCCTGGAGCTGGTGAAGTTTCTCAAGTCCGATCCGGAGGCGGGGGGGAACACGGTGATCCTCGGCGTGCCCTATTACTGGCGGACGCAGACGCGCGATACGCTCAAGGATCCGCTGCTGCACCAGATCATCGCCGAGGCGGATGTCGTCAGCCCGTGGGCGGTGGGGCGGTATGGCGCGCCGGCCGCGATGAAGAAACTGCAGGTGGAGGTTCTGGAGCCGGATATCAAATGGCTCAATGAGAAGAAACTCGGATATCTGCCGGTGATCTTCCCCGGTTTTTCCTGGCATAATTTGATGAAAGGGCTCGGCAAGGATTCGCCCTCGGATCAGATTCCGCGCCGGGGCGGGGAGTTTTTGTGGGCCCAGGCGGTTGCGGCCAAGAAGGCGGGGGCGGAGATGATCTACATCGCGATGTTCGATGAGATCGATGAGGGGACGGCGATCTTCAAGGTGAGCAATGACCCGCCGGTGGGTGCGAGCCCGTTCGTGCCGCTGGATGTGAAGCGGTCGGATCATTATCTGTGGCTGAGCGGGGAGATCGGGAAGATGCTGCGGGGGAAGAGTGCGCCGGGGGAGATGCCGAAACGCGCGGAGAACTAAAAACTAAAAACGAACAGCGGTGGGGGCGAGCTCAGGCGCGGCCTGCCACGCCCCCCGAGAGGCACAAGGCGGTGGCGGCGACGGATGTCACTGCCGACTTGCGCATCGATGACTTTGGAATTCGCGTGAACGCGGCCCATCGGGCCCAGGATATGAAACTCGCATCCCCCGAGTTCACGGCCGCGCTGGTTCGCGAACCATGTCGTTACCACTGCACCGTCGGTTACTGGGCAATCCCATGCGCCGCGCCCCACTCGCGTTCTCGGACGCCACGGACTAAACTCGTCATCGAACCATGGACTATGTAGACCAAATCTTGAGCAAGCTGGCCGACCTCGTGCGGCAGCGGAAGTTTGTTGAATTGGAGACCGACACGCTCGAAATCAAACCGGTGCCGGCGGATGGGCACCAATGGAAGCAGATTCACCAGAGCGTCAATGCGTTTCTCAATACACGGGGAGGCATTGTCATTCTTGGTGTGAAGGAGGAGCAGAATCCGCGGCTCTACACAGCCTCTGGATGGAAAGAACAGGCTGAGAACAATCTGAGGGAGTTTGCGGGAAAGTTTACGGACCGAGATGGCAAGCCGACGGATTTGACGAGTTGTTTTCCTCCCAAGCAGATCCGGGAGCTTCCGGGCGGGCTGGGCAGGGTCTGCATTATTTATGTCGATGAGTTGCCCGCAGATCAGAAATTCGTTTTTCTGAATGGGACGGGATATAAGCGGCACCTCACTGGCGACGTAAAACTCGGCGAATCGGAAATTGCGACTCAGGAAGAGTTCAAGCAGGAGGCAAAGAACGCGCGTGAGCTTCAGCCGGTGCCCGGACTTACTGAAGCGAATTTGGATCTGGCCAAACTCAACCAGTTCATCTTCCAACTCAATCAGCCAACGCCAGTCGAGACGATGAAATCAGACATCTTGCAGGCGCGACCTTTTTTGGAGCGGCGCTGTTTCATTAGGGGCGAATCGATCACCGTTTTAGGAGCCCTGGTCTGTGCTGCCTATCCCGGCGAATGCCTTGGCTTCCGAAGCCATCTTCACGGCTATGTCGACGTTTCTTCACCTGCGGACGCATCCGATCCGGGCCGGCCAGTCGTTCAAGATAAACAGGATTTCGTTGATAACGTCCTCCAATTGATGGAGGCGGGTTTGGGATATCTCCAGCGAAACATCCAGGTCGGCGTCAGCCCTCGCGATGCAGGTGTTAATCTGCCGCAATACCCCACCGCGCTTCTTCGCGAAACAGTCAACAACGCGCTGGCCCATCGAGACTATGCGATCGACCGGCAAGTCATCCTCTCGATCAAACCTGGTAAGCACATTGCAATCCAGAATCCAGGGACGTTTCGACCCCAATTACTGATCCAGGCACCGAATCACACCATTCCACTTTATCGTATTCTGCCTGAAGCCAAGCCTCGCAATCCCAAGCTAGCGGATGTCCTGCGCGTTTTCAGGAAATGGGAAGGCCGAGGCATCGGCATGGCGACGCTGGTTAACATGTGTCTCGATAACCAGATGGATATTCCATTCTATCGCCTCCTTTCAGATGAAGTTCGGTTGCATGTCTGTGCGGGCCGATTACTCGACGAGCGCATGGAGAGACTTTTCCAATCCTTCGACGGCCACATTGAGAGTAGCTTGGGTGGCGGCGCTCTAACTCTGGAGCAAAAACTCGTCCTGAGCTACCTGATTAAGTCGGAATGGCATAATCAAAAGCTTGGATACACGATTCTCCTCACTGCCGACAACAATCATTTTGGAGCCATCGCCGGATTGGAACGGGCGCGGCTGATCTCAAAGCACTCCGACGGAAAGATTCATTATCCAGTTTACGTTGCGGACCGGGTTCTGGTCAGCCACGATTACGCCGCTGAGTTGCGGGGGATTTTCGGCGCAGCTTTTGATGGCCTGCAACCCATTTTAAGGCAGTTGCTTGGAATCGTTTTCCGTTTCGGAAAATACAGCAAAGCCAAGACGGTCAGTGCGAAGCAGGCGAGTTATGTCCTTTGGTATGATCAGGGCGATTCGGGCAGCATTGAACAGTTCGACGCCCATTACCGAAGGGTGCGAAGAACGTTCAACAAGCTTGAGGAGTTCGGCTATGTCAAGAAATCTGCGTTGAAACCGTCCGGTTATATTTTAAACGAGCAATATGGAGGCCGTTCGTGCGAAGCTAAGGGAGCGTAATTCGAACATGATTAGTGTCGTGCCGGCTCATCCAAAAACCGCCCCCGAATCTCCGCCGTCGGCATCCGGCACGCGTCTTTCTTCCCGAACCACTTGTAGCGGTTGCGGGCGACGAAATCGTAAGCCCAGTTGCGGATCGGTTCGGGGATCGCGAAGCACACCGAAAACACCGGCCACAAACCCGTCAGCCGCCGGGCGATGTGCAGGGCGGCCGTGGATTTTCGGTAAGCGCGGGGGCCATCGATGAGGACGAGGCTGTCGATCGCCGATTTGTCGATCTTGAATTCATCGAGGAGAGCCTGGCCGGTGGGGGATTGAAGGGGAGCGAACTTGAACCGCCCGCGCGGATCGCGATCGATGATGAAGTTGACCGAGGCCTCGCAGAAGTTGCAGAGGCCGTCGAAGAGGATGATGAGGCGGAGGGTGCGGGGCATTATGGGATTGTAGGGGGAAGTGAGTCGTTAGTAGACAGCAGATCGTAGTAGGCAGGAATGATGACGAAAGACGTTCGCAAAGAGGCAAAGACGCAAAGACGCAAAGAAGAAAAAGCAAAGAAAAAGATCTTTTGTCTTTCTTTTTTTCTTCTCTGTTTCTTTGCGCCTTTGCGTCTTGGCGATCGCATTTTGATCGAACACCAAAACCCGCCACCCCGACCGCGGCGAACAAAACTCCCGCGCGGGCCGAGAGGCCGCGCGGGAGTCGGGGGATAAGCGAATGTGATTTACTGCAGGTTGCGCGGCGTTATGCGTGCGTCGGCGTTTCCGATTCAGCGCGGACATCGCGGTTGAGATGCATCTCGACGGCCAGGGCCTCGCCTGAAGGGGGCGGAGTGGCCGATGCGCCGGTGAGGAGGGCTTCGACTTCCTTCACGATCTGGTCCTGCTTGGGGTAGCGGATTTCGCGATATCCGGTTGCTTCCTCCGGAGCCCGCAGCGCCTGTATGGCCTGCGCGTAGGCCGGGTCGCCATCGAGGCGGACGCGGTCCAAAAGCGCGATGTACCAGTCGCGGAAGGCTTTTTCTTTGGTGTGCATTCCCGGCAGGCGGCGAAGCCATTTCATCTTGCTCACCAGCTTGAGCTGCCAGTCGGTGGTGGTGATGTTGAGGCGGATTTTCCACTTGCCGATGCCGATTTCGGGCTTGGTGTGGTGGCGGTATTTGATGCGGTCGCCGTTGGAGGTATCGACACCGTACTTGGTGATATCGCGCTGCTTCTTCTCGTAGCGCGTCAGCAGGTAGGAGACGTAGACTTCATCCTTGATCAGCATCACCTTGGCCAGGCTGAACACCGCGGCGCTGGTGGCCGCGAACTTGCGGGCGGCGGAGTCGCGCTTGTAGACGGCGCGGATCAGGTCCGCGTAGCGGCGGGCCAGCTTGTGATCCTGGTATTGCATGAGGTCGTAGAGGCGCAGGGCGAGATCGTACTTGAGCTGCCCGGGAAGGTCCTTCATGGCGCGGATGGTGCCGTGGACGAGCTGCTCGAAGCGGTTGGCGCGGCGCCGGCCGAAGAGGCGCTTCTTGCGGAGGATGCGGGTCTTGTTGGTGACCAGATGCTCCCAGGTGAGCGGCTCGGGGCGGTTGGGGAGGGCGCGGGGCTCAAGGGCGAGCTTGCGGCCGATATTAAAGGCCTTGAGGTTCTTGCGGTGATCCCGGCGGATGGTGTCCTTGATGGCCCAGGCGATCGCGTGCGCGGAGACGGGGATCAGGCCGAGCTGATAGGCCACGCCGAGAATCATGATGTTCACATACTGCTTGGAGCCCAGGCGCTCTTCGCAGAGCTTGGAGATGTTCTTGGCGTAGGAATGGTCTTCGCGGCAGTTGGCGAAGATTTCATCCTTGAGCTTGTCGGGGTCGAAATCGGACTCGCCCAGGAGCGTGAGGATGGTGGGCTGCTTGTGGAGGTTGACGACGGCGCAGGTGCGGTCTTTGGTCGCGACGCGGAACTGCTCGCGCGGGTCAATGGCGCGGACGCCTTCGAGGACGTCGATGGCCAGCAGCAGATCGGCCCGGCCGTAGGGGATGGTGCCTGTTGTTGGATAGTGTTGAGTGCTTGCGGATTGGCCAGTCGTCAATCGTCCATGGTCAATGGTCAATTGTGAATTGCCCGTTGTCCGTTGTCCGTTGTCCGTTGCTAAGAGGCCCTCGCCAGGTCCAACTGACAACGGACCACGGACCACTGACAATGGCTCTTCTCGTTTCTCGCTTCTAACTTCTACCTTCTGCTCCGCATCATCCTTCACAAACGTAATCTGCGAATACACTCCGCCGTTGCGGATGGCCAGGCCTTTCTTATCCGCGAAGATGATGCGGTAGCCCTGCTTGTGGCCGGCGCGGACGAGGATCGCGCCGACGACGCCGATGCCCATTCCGCCGACGCCCGCCATGTGGACGCGCCAGGCATCGCCGGGTTTGTCCATCTTGTGGACGGGCGTCGATTCCGGCAGCTTATCCAGCGCCAGATGCGGCAGGAGATAGCGGCGGCGCTTCTGGCGGATGATGGTGACCTGCTCGAAGCTGGGGCAGGGTTTGATATCGATGCCGATGTCGTTGGTGGCGCGGACGCGCTCGCAGGCGCCATCGTTCACGCACCAGGTCAGATCGGTATCGACCTTTCGGCCGTAATCCGTATCCACCAGCGTCAGCCCGGGGCAGGCGGTCTGCTTGGTGCATTCGAGGCACCCTTCGCAGACTTCGGGGGTGATGTTCATGTGCGTCTTGGAGGGGAGGTAGCCCTTCTCCTTGACGGTCTTGCGCTCCTGCTTGATCACCTTGCGCTGGTAGGTGATGCCGCATTCCTTGTCGGCGATGATGATCTTCACGCCATCGGCCAGGATCGTATTCTCCAGTACATGGCGATAGGCATCGCGCTTGGCGGGGGAGAGGCGATTGATCGAGACCGGCGCATCGCCCACCATGCCGCGGACGACCTTCTCGATGTCCTGGATGTAGTGGGTATTGCCGAACGCATCGGATTCCTGGCCGGCATGATCCTGGTGGCCGGTCATGGCGGTGGTCTTGTTCTCCAGGATGATGAAGGTGATATCCTGGTTGGCCTTGATGGCGTTGGAGATGGCGATCTGGCCGGAGTGGAAGAACGTGCCATCGCCCATGAAGACGAGCTGCTTGTTGGTGATGAAGGGGTCGATGCCGCTGCCGGTGCCGCCGCCGAGACCCATGCCGCTGTAATTGTGCATGAGCTGTTCGGTGGGGGCGAACATGAGCATCGTGTAGCAGCCGGTATCGCCATGGGCGACGAGATCGACCGGGGCCCGGCCGTGCATCTTGGCCATGTAGGCCGTGTCCTGGAAGTTCTTGCGGACTTCGAGGAGCGCGGCCGAGGAATCGCGATGCGGGCAGCCGGGGCAGAAGGTGGGTGTGCGGGCGACGATATCGGATTCGGAGATGACCTGGAGCTTGGGGCGGGAAACGCGGCGGAGCAGATCGAGCTCGGCCGAAAGCCGGCCATTGCGCATGTCGGCGGGGATTTCATCCGTGTCTTTGATGAGCGGGATGATGAGCTGGGCGAGGACCGAGGGGTTGAGGCCGCGAAGTTCGGGAATGCCGGGACGGCCGGAGTTGCGAGTTGCGAGTTGCGAGTTGCGAGTCATCTCGCTGTCTGACGCATCTGACAACGGACCTTCTCGCTTCTCGCTTCTCGCTTCTCGCTTCTCTGGAAACGCCTTCCCGTACAGCCGCGAGGAGATGGCCGAAGCTTGCTCGCTGGAGAACTCGTGGAACAGTCGATCGCGGATATTTTTCTCGAGGAAGCTGCGGCGTTCTTCGATCACCACCATCGTCTTGCAGAGCTTGCCGAACTCGGCCACGAGCTGGACATCGGTGGGGTAGGGCATGCCCATCTGGAGGATCGGGAATGCGCCGTACAGGCCCAGGTCCGCCAGGACATGATCGAGATACGGCCCAGCCATTCCGGTGACGATGAAGCCGAGGGGCGCGGGGTTCATCGTGAAGGTGGTGGCGGGGATGATCTTATTGAGGCCGAGCTTGCGGGCGGCGGCGATGGTGCGGGCGTGGCGCTCGGGCATCTTGAGCTCTTCGCGCCAGGTGCGGGGTGGGAGCAGGAGCTTATTGAGATCGATCGCGGCGGTTTCGAGGGCAACCCGCTGTTTGGTGTTGATGACCGGCCACTGGTTCGGCTTGCAATCGACACTGCCGCCGCCATCGGCCTGGGCGGTGGTGACGACATACCCGATATACAGCCCGGCCACCTGCGAGAGCTTGAAGCAGAGATCGATCCAGTCCTTGACCTCCTGGATCGTGCCCGGCTCGACAATGGGCATGCGGAGGTGTTCGAAGAGGAAGCGCGAGTCGGCCGGGACTTGCGTGGAATCGCACCACGGATCATCGCCGGCGATGAGGATCGCCCCGCCCTGCGGATGCGCCCCGGCCAGGTTGCCCAGCGCCAGGGCATCGGAGGCGACATGCACACCCACCGATTTCATGACCGCGATCGAGCGGCAGGGGGCCATCTGCGAGCCATTGAGGGCGGCCACGCCGAGGGCTTCGTTGTTGGACTGAAAGGCGCGGACGCCCTTGTCTTTGAGCAGCGGCGCGATGTCGCTGCATACATCGAAGAACCCGGCCACCGGCGAACCGGGGTAGCCGGTGAGCAGATGCGTGCCGCCCTCGGCTTCGAGGGCACCTTTGACGAGAAGTTCATTACCGGTAAATATTTCGCGGCCTGAAGAGGCCATGAAGCGCGGGTCGATAGGCATGATATTTTGTCCAGCCTGTCCTTGAGCGCTGACCTTGTGGGTCGGGACGTGGCTAACGATCGGTTTCGTCTGACGCTTCCGGGGCGGATGCGGCTAAACGATACGGATGATCGCAGGGGACGTCCGGGAAGCGCTGCGTGGAAAAGACTTTTTGCCAGGCCGGGGACGGAGAGGACGATCCTGCCCGTATCGGGGCCGATCTGGCGGCATATCCGCTCGCTGGGAGACGGGCGGGATATTGTCCGCGAAGGGGCGGGGAATGCAATAGGAAAGTGACGATGGCGGAGTGGCGATGGCGTAAGTACTGGATGGGGCCGTGGTTGCAAGCGTATCGGTGATTCACGGTTCGGCATGAGTTAGCCGAGCGCGTCCGATGGGACCACTTCACGAACGGTCATGGCGCTGGGAATTGTCACGCCGCTGGACGCGCTTCGCAAGCGAAGCGGCTAACTGGCATTCGTCGGCGGCCCAAGCTCGGGCTCGGCGATGGTCGGCCGCGATCTCTTGAGGAAGATGGCGATTCCAATCACCGCCGCCAGCAGCGTTGCCGCGATGATCGAGGATACAATGATCGGCGTCATCGCCGAAGTCTCTCCGGCCAGATACGGCGCGTGGGCGGGAGGATGAAGCAGGGATTCATTGAGGAAATCGCGGACGTACTGATCGTGGCTCGGAATATTCCGCGCGGCATCCCCTTTGAAGGACCAGACACTGCGATGATTCCCCGGGGCGACCACCAGGCGCTTGAACTCCGGCTTTGAGGGGCTGGCATCGAGAATGGCCCGCTGATCCTCGGGCGGGAAGGAATCGGACTCGCCCGAATAGATCCAGATGCGCAGGTCATTGCGATTGGCCACCGCCTTGGGGATATCCACCTCGCGGAGTTTTTCCTTCAGCGACGCTGGTACGGGGTTGTGCCCATCGAGATACGATTCCACCGCGCCGGCCGCGAGTTGGCCGACGACCGAGCCGATGCCGACGGGGGCGCGGGAGAGCTTGTCGCCGGTGAAGAGCTTGATGCCGTAATCGGTCATCTGGCGGGTGGCCAGTTCGGCGTTGCGGAAGGGGCTGACCGCGATCACGCCTTCGATGCGCGGGTCCATCGAGGCCCAGCGCAGCCCGGTGGAGGCACCCATGGAGCGGCCGTAGATGACGAAGGGGCGCTGCAGGTTTTTCTGGTCGGCCCAGTCGACGAGGGCTTTGACTTCATCGATCTCGTAATAGCCCAGGGTGGAGGTCGTGCCGGTCTTGGAGGAAGCGCCGTGATTGCGGAAATCGAGCATCAGGGCATTCCACCCTTCGGTGTCGCGAATCCATTCGTGGTTGACGGACCACTCCTTGGAATTGTTGTAGCCGTGCAGGATGAAGCAGGTGCCCTTGGGGTTGGTGGCCGGGAGAAACCAGCAATCGATATCGGCCTGCGGCGGGTTGGCGGTGCGCAGGCGGAATGCTTCGAAAGGGCCGGTCGGGTTGCGCGCCGCGGCGATGCTCGCGAGCGCGCAGAAGGCGAAGAGGAAGATGGCCGGTCGAATGCGCATGATTGAGGATGAGGAACCACCGCGAGGCAGATGTTATCGAATGCCTACATGCGGGCAAGTAAATTCCACGCGAATCGGGCTGGTGGGTAGTATACGGCGAAGGAGCACGAAAAATGAAGATGCGCGTACTGGCGGCCGCGGGGTTGGCGATGGGTTTGATGCTGGCATTGAGCGCGAGCGCCCGCGCCGCCGCGCCTAAGCAGCCCGTGAAGGTCTTCGTTCTGGCCGGGCAGTCGAACATGGAGGGCAAGGCCAAGGTTTCGCTGCTGGAGTATCAGATCAAGCAGCCGGCCACGCGCGGCTTGTTCGAGCATCTTCAGAAGGAAGGAAAGTGGATCGAGCGCGAGGATGTGTGGATCAAGTTCCTCGAGCGCAAGGGAAACCTGACCATCGGCTACGGCAGCCCCAAGTGCATCGGCCCGGAGCTGGAATTCGGCATCGCGGTGGGGGATCGGTATGAAGAGCCGGTGCTGCTGATCAAGACGGCCTGGGGCGGGAAGAGCTTGTATCGGGATTTTCGCTCGCCCAGTGCGGGACTTCCGCCGGCCGAGGCGCTGGAGAAGATGCTGGCGGCGCAGAAGGCGAAGAAGCCGGCCACGACGATGGAGGAGATCAAAGCGCCCTTCGGCGCTTCCTATCGGGCGATGCTGGAGGAAGTCAATTCAACGCTGGCGAATCTCAAAACGGTTTTCCCGCAATACGAAGGCCAGGGATATGAGCTGGGGGGATTTGTGTGGTTCCAGGGATGGAACGACATGATCAGCGATGAGTACACGGCCGAATATACAGTGAATCTGGGGCATTTCATTCGCGACGTTCGGAAGGATTTCAAAGCGCCCGCGCTGCCGTTCGCGATCGGGCAGATGGGGGTGGATGGCGTCAAGGCCAGCGCCAAGACGCAGAAGTTCAAGGAGGCGCAGGCGGCGGTGATGAGCGAGCCGGAGTTCAAGGGAAATGTGGCGCTGGTGAAGACGGATGTCTTCTGGGATGAGGCGGCCGATGCGGTTTTCAAGAAGGGTTGGAGGCAGAACCTGGAGGAGTGGAACACGGTGGGGAGCGATTTTCCGTTCCACTATCTGGGGAGCGTCAAGACGATGTGCGCGATCGGGAAGGCGCTGGGGGAGGGGATGATTGAGGTGAGGGGGGAGACTCTGCGCCGGTGAAGAAAACTAAAAACTAAAAACTTAAGGCAGCGACGCCGTTGCAACACCGGGTCAATCGAAGGTGCTTGGTCCCAAACACCGGGCGGGTCGTCCTTAAAAATGCCGCCAAATTGAGGGTAGAGGTATGCCCGGTTTGCCATCGTCACACGCGTACTCAACTCGCCTGCGTATCCTGCTCCAGCACCTTCAGGTAATGGTAGTAGACGTAGATCCGGTCGCGCAGTTTCCCGGTGGTTTCCCGGATGATCCGGGCCTTTTCCAGGACGCGCAGGGCATCGGTCGCCGTCGGCTTGCTCACCTTCAGTATCCGCATCGCCAGCGGCAGGCTCAGTACCGGGTTGCCCGGCAGTTTCTCGAATAGCCTCATCGTGGAGATTTTGACCCCGCGCTGCCTCGAGAGCGCCACACGATCCATCGACACGCGTGAGAAGAGCTTCTGCGCGGCCGCCACCGCATCCTCCGCGGCATCGCGGACGCATTCGAGAAAGAACAGCGTCCACCCCTCCCAGTCGCCATCGCTGCGCACGGCCGACAGGCGCTCGTAGTATTCCGCGTGCCGGCGCTTGAAGGCGACGCTCAGGTAAAGCAGGGGCGAATGCAGCAAACCCCAATGCTCCACCAGCAGCGCGATCAACAGCCGGCCGATGCGCCCGTTTCCATCGAGAAAGGGGTGGATCGTCTCGAACTGAACGTGAGCCAGCCCCGCGCGGATCAGCGGCGGCAGCGGATCGGGCGAATGGATCCATTTTTCAAGCGAAGAAATTGCATCGGGGATTCTCTCCGGCGGCGGCGGTACGAAGCGCGCGTTGCCGGGGCGGGTTCCGCCCACCCAGTTCTGCGATCGGCGGATTTCTCCGGGAAGCTTATCCCGGCCCCGGGCCCCTTTCAGCAATCGCTCGTGTGCGCCGCGCAGGAGCCGCATCGTCAGCGGCAGCCCCCTGGGCCTGGCCAGTTCCCGCCGAGCGTAGTCGAGCGCGGCCACATAATTGCAGACCTCGCGCACATCGTCGGGGCGATCGGGCTTTTCGCCCGCCTCGAAGGTCATCACATCGCGCAGTGTCGCCTGCGTCCCCTCGATCTGCGAGGTGATCAGGGCTTCCTTGCGCACGAACCCATAGAGAAACCATTTGGCATCCGGGACCATATCCGCCGCAACAGAGAGTCGGGCGATGGATGCGGTCGCCTCGGCAAGGGCAACGGCGATCGGCCCCTCGACCGCCAGCGGCGGGTCGGCCGGCGGCAGCGGGAACGGAACGAACGCCCGCACCGCTTCATCGCCGAATTGAAGAACCTGAAAGGTGCCGGTAACGCGAGGCATAACGCTGTAGACCCGTTGAAGGCTGAAATCGCCAGCTAGTAAAGAAATCTTAACTAGCGGAATCCGCTAGTCAACGTTTCTTTACTAGCATTTTGGCTGCTGGGGGCCGGCTATTTCCCGCTCTTTTCCTCCTCCATCACCAGCCGAATCCCCACATGCGCCCCATTCGACAGCCATCCCACCGAGCGCGGCTCCTCCGGGTCCAGGCGCTGCCAGTTCTTGTGGTACGCAGCC
>JBBRTW010000108.1:0-16913 GCA_038244055.1 Tepidisphaerales bacterium
CCGCACCCGTTCGAATCCGCATTCCCGCCAGGCCAGTTGAAATACCCGAAATGCCTGCTATTTTTCGTCTTCCCGCAGGAATGCCCGGCGATTGCCCTGGCGGTTTGAGAAATCCCGAGCTCTTCAGCGGCATTGTGTGGAATTGCCCCGGCTGCGGTGCATACACTACCCCGGAGAGTCCGAACCACATCATGCCGATTGAGGAAATCCAACCCGAGCAATTTATCGACGCGGTCAAGCCGCTGCTGGAGAGCCAGGATTACCCCGGCCTGCTGAGCCTCCTGAAACAGCGCTGGACGGCCACCCAAATCGTCGATCTGCTCAAGAGCCCCCACTGCGACGCCCGCAAAGTGGCGGCCTTGGCATTGGGGCTGGTGGGGGGCGTTTGTTGCCTGGGGCCGTTGTCGGAGCAGCTCAAGGATCCTGATCCGGTGGTGCATGGAATGGCCGAGCACGCTTTGTGGAGCATCTGGTTTCGCTCGGGGTGCCCAACCGCCAACTGCCACATGAGCAGCGGCGCCAAGGCGATGGATGCGCAGAATTATGGAGAGGCGATCGCGCATTTCAGCCGGGCGATTGAAGTGGACCCGAGTTTCGCCGAGGCGTATAACCAGCGTGCGATCGCCAGTTACCTGCTGGAGCGATTCGAGGATTCGATCAAGGATTGCCGCAAGACGGTGGAACTGATGCCGTGCCATTTCGGCGCGTGGGCGGGCCTGGGGCACTGTCATGCGCACGAAGGTCGGCTGGAGGATGCGCTGGAGAGCTATCGGCATGCGCTGTCGATCAATCCTCATCTGGAGTGCCTGGATGAGACATGCGAGGAGATACGCAGGCAGTTGAATGGGGGCGACGGTCATCCTGAGGGAGTTTAGACGACCGAAGGATCCGGCCGATGCGTCGACGTTCATCTCCTTGATGTATGGTCCAATCCGTATAGGCCAGATTCCTCGGTCGCCTGAAGCTCCCTCGGAATGACGGTCGGACGGTCAGCGCGATTCCGCGATTCCACTTTTGACATTTGCCTTTTGACATTTGACATGGCCTCAATACCAGACCCCGCCTTCTTTGCTGTCTCCGCGATTAATGTAATAGTATCGGAGGGCATCGATGAGGTGGTCGTGGGTGCCGTCTTTGATGGGCAGTTCAGCGCCCCCATCGGGGTAGCGGTAGGATTTCATGGCGGCGATCAGGCGCTGGCAGCGCGGGTGGATGAAGAGCCGGGCGACGCCTGCGCCGGTTTTCAGGCCCGCGCGGATGCGCTCCAGGCCATCGGCGATCCGGCTGGCTTTGCTGCGGACGTTCCATTTCCGGGCGCGGAGGATCTGGATATCGGAGAGCGCGGTCTGGGAGCTCTTGGCGTTGCCGGCCGGGTCGCAGCCGATGCGGAGGATGGGGCCGTGCAGCTTCTCGCGCTCTTTGATGATCAGCACATGCTCATCCATCGTCTGCCCGGATTGGACGTACTCATCGATAATGAAAGAGCGCTCCCAGCGATCGCGGCGGATGAAGAGGGCGACCAGCGGCGCGTTGAAGCCGAAATCCATGCCGACATAAATGCCCTCGGCGATGGGGCGGGCGGGGATTTCCATCACGGGATTGGCCGGCAGCTCCTCGCGGATGTGGATGGCGGGATCGAAGCTGGGGAAGACCGCGCCGCGGGTGATCGGCCGGCGGCAGAGCATTTCGGATTCCCACTGCTCGGCGCTGACGCGCGATTTGGCGCGGATGGCATCATCGATGCTGATAAATCCATCGCATTTTTTCTTGGCGATGCCCTGGCATTCGGGCTGGAGCGGGCAGGTGGCGCAGACGCGCTCTTCGGGGCATTGTTCGAGGACATCGAGGATGCACCAGCGGAGGATGGGCGTTTTATTGACGGTGGCGCTTTCGATGATGCGCTCCATGAGGCCGCCGGGGATGTGGCAGGTGGAGAGGGCTTCGACCGCGCCGGAAATGGTGGCCCGGTCATCTTCAACCGGCGGGCGCGAGCGGGTGACGAGCTGGGCGGCGGCCCAGACTTCGGGGTCGAAGAGTTCGACCTCATCGCAGCGGAGTTTCTGGACGCGCAGCCCGCGCACGGCGCGCTGGGATTGGGTGATGATGCCGGCCGATGCGCCGTTTTGCATGGCGACCTTGCGCGCGCCGATTTTGCCTTTGATCTGGCCTTCGCACAGCGCTTCGAGATCGGGCAGGAGATGTTCCCAGACGCGGAGGCTCTGTTCGAGGGAGCCGCCGAGGATGCGGATGGAGGTCCTGCGTTTGAAGAGCAGATCGAGCAGCGTGGCGGCGGCGGCCATGCGGGTTTTTCCGCCGCCGCGCGGGGCGATAACGACGAGGTCTTGCGCCGGCTCGAAGAAGGCGCGGCGGAGATATTCGAAGGGAGAGCAGTGCCCGGGGCAGACGCCCTCGAGCGGCATTTTCAGGTGGAGGTGTTGAGTGATCCAGTTGAAGAGATCGGGAGCGGATTTGATCTCGGGCTGGGAGGGAGTGTTCGGTTCGACGATGGTGGCGGGCGGAGTGGCGTCGAGTGGAGCGGTCGCGGCATTTTTGGACTTGGTGGACTTGGTGCCTTTGGTGGATTTGGACTTGGACATGGGGACCCCCGGAGGAAAGAGAATCGAACTGAAGACAATTGTTGTAGCACGGGCATCTTGCCCGTGTGTGATGCGGGATGATTTGCGCATTCAACATGGGCAGGATGCCCATGCTACGGTCGGCATTCGCTGCGACATGATTTGTCGTGCAGGAAATAGGCTTTGGATTCGCCGCCGAGTCGGGTCATTCCTCCTTTCTCGAAGAAGGGATGGATGCGGGCCATGGCGGCGCAGGCTTCGGTCCAGCGTGTGGGGCAATCGTGGCAGATGCGCTGGACGAGGCGGGATGCGAGGCCCAGGCCGCGGAATTGCGGGTGGACGATGACGCGGGAGATGGTGCGGATATTGGCGTTAATGAAGGCGAGGCGGGCGGGGCGGGCGGGGCGGGTGAGGCGGTGGAGATCGAGGGCGGCATCGCGGGCATTGGAGTTGATGGTGGGGTAGGAGAGGACGCCGACGGCGATGAGGCGGGTTTCGTACTGGATGATCCAGATGCCGGCCCAGGTTGCGGGTCGGCCGGGGCGGTAATGGAAGCGGGCAAGCTCGGAATAGTCGGCTGCCGAGCCTCGGGTGATTTGGAATTGGCCGGGGAGGAAGATTTGGAAGCACGGCGAGTTCATGGGATGCCCCTTCGCGATGATTTGGGGTTGGGGTTCGTTGGTGCGGGTTTGTTGCGCGATGATTGGTGATTGGGGTTCGAAGTGCGCCCCGGCGTGTGTTCATTGCGCGATGATTGGTTGTTGGGGTTCGATGTGCGCCCCGGCGTGTGTTCATTGCGCGATGATTGGTTGTTGGGGTTCGATGCGCGCCCCGGCGTGTGTTCACGCCGGGCTAAATTAAGTTGAGGTGGTGTATTGGCCGAAGTCGCAGTGGATGATCCGGTCGGGCGCGAGGGCTTCATTGAGATCATCGTGGCAGGTGGCGACGATGGCGCGAAGGTTGGGGGTGGTGGAGACGGCTTTGCGGAGGGCGCGGGCGACGATCATGGCGGTGATGCGATCGAGGAGCGCGCCGAATTCATCGGCCGCGAGGATCAGCGGCGGCATCCGCGTTGATTGCGCGCCGGAAGTCTGCGCTGCCCGCGCGATGGCGATGGCCAGGCGGAGACGCCAGCGCTGGCCATCGGAAAGCTGGGCCGGGGTTTTGAGGTAGGTCCACACTTCGGCCAGGCCGACGCGAGAGAGGGCTTCGAGGGCGCGGGCGGTTTGGTGCTCGTTGATGGTCGTGGAATCGGGCTTCACGAAGGAGGGGATGGTTTGAGCGCTGATGGAAATCTCGCGTGGGTCTTCAATGGGATTCGAGGATTTGTGGGCGGTGTTGTTCGGAAAGGTCGCTTTGGGGCAGACAAGAATGTCTACCCCACCCTCTCCACCATCTCCACCGTGCCCACCGTATCCACCGTGCCCACCATGTCCACCATGTCCACCACCCCCTCCACCACCGTTGCATTGCATTTCATCGGCCATGATGTCGATGACCAGGCGGTTGGGGAGCCGGAGGCGCGGGAGATCGAGCCAGCGATGATGTTGACGGCGGCAGCGGGCGCGGAGTTGGCGAAGGAGGACGGACTTGCCGGAGCCGGATGGGCCGGTGATGAGGTAGAGTTGGTTGGGGAGGGGAAGGTCGGGGAGGGCGGCGAGGTTTTGAGAGAGTTGGTTGGGCGCGGGGCGGTTGATTGCAGGGCGATCGGGCGCGGCGGGATCGGCCGCGGCGCGGTTGAGTGCGGAGCGATCTCGAGAGGCGTGGTTCGGCGCGCCATGGTCGGGCGCGGAGCGGTGGGGTGGGGAATGTGGGAGTGAAGGATCGGCCGGCGAGGCGCAGGCGCGCGCGAGGTCTTTTTTTCGCAGGCCGAACCAGTTGACAATGAGGTCGGCGCGTGGCGAGCGGTGGAGTTGGGATTTCATGAGGCCCCCGGTGTGAGTTGGTTGTGAGTTGCGTGTTGGTGGCGAATTGGTGAATTGCCATGTTTGGAGGGTCGGGCGTTTGTCCGGCGGTTGCTTGCGGAGGTTTGGGCGCGATTTACGGACCCCGGTCTTCGTAGCCAGATCCTTCGGTCGCTCCACTCCCTTCAGGATGACGGGCTACGTCCATCTCGCAGTTGATGCGCCTTTCATTCATCATTCAGAATTCAGAATTCAGAATTCTCTTTCTGCCCTCTGCCCTCTGCCCTCTGCCTACTGCCTACTGCCTACTTCTCCGTGCCGCATGCCACCCTCGAATATAGGTGAGCATCCGGCGGAGCTGATACTCCGGCACGCCGTAGGTCTGGCGGATTTGTTTGGGGCTCCAGCGGCGGAGGAAGTAGGCCAGGCCGACATCGCGGTGAAATTCGGGGAGGAGCTGACCCTGCTCGATGAGGGCGATGATCATCGGATCGTGCAGGCGGGTGACGATGCGGATGAGCCGGCGCGAGATGGTCTGGATGGGGCAGCCGAGGAGGGCGGCGATTTCGCGCCGGGTCATCCGGCCGCCGAGGACGAGTTCGATCAGTTTTTTATCCGGTGGGTCGAGAAAAGGGATGCCGCGTTCGGCGACCGGGCCGATTTGAGTGGGGCAGTAGCCCTTGGTCTGTCGGTCGGCTAACATTTCCATAACTTTTTGCCTCCCCACGAGTTAGGCGGGGCTGGCCCCGCCGTTTATTCGTGACCGTGTTTAACATCCAATAAACATACGCTACAGTATCTAGCTGTGTTCGGTATTTGTCAAGTATTTTATTGCATTCTTCGTCGAGAAACGGTATTTATGGGTTTGGGAAAACATGGATGCACTGGGTGTCAAAATTCGCCGACAGCGCCGCCGGATGGGCTTTACGCTCGATGATCTGGCCGGGCGGACGGGCATTTCCAAACCGTACCTGTCTTTGATCGAAACCGGGCGCGTGACCAACCCCCCGGCCGATGAAAAACTGCGCCGGCTGGAGCAGACCCTGGGCTTCGGGGCCAATGAACTGATCTCGCAGGCGCATCTCCAGCGCACGCCGAGGGATGTGCGGGAGATGCTGCATAAGTTGCTGGCCGATTCGCGGGCTGGGGGAGGGAGCAGACGGGGAGACAATGAGACAATGAGACAATCAGACAATGGGATGGGGCGCACGGTGGGCGGGGATGCGAATGGGGGGTGTGATGGAGCGGGCGCGAATGGCGGCACGGGCGATGGCGATGGTGGTCATGGCGCGGCGAGTGGTGGGGCGCTGGCGCGGGGGGGGAAGAATGGAGCGCAGCTCAAGCCGGGGGTGGCGGGGAGCATCAATCTGGATGATGCGTATTTATCCGGCGTGTTGCAGCGGATGGTGGAGCAGTCTTCGCCGAACGTGGAGCGGGTGACGACGAACAGCGTGCCGGTGATCAATAAGGTGTCGGCCGGTTATCCGCGCGATTTCACGGATCTGGCCTACCCGCGCGGAATCGCGGATGAGTATGTGGGGTGCCCCGATCTGGCGGATCGCGATGCCTTCGCGGCCAGGGTGCATGGAGACAGCATGAAGCCTAAGTACGGGGAGGGGGACATCGTGATTTTCTCGCCCTCGGCCGCGTGCAAGAGCGGGGATGATTGCTTCGTCAGATTCGAGGATGGCCAGACGACCTTCAAGCGGGTGTTTTTCGAGAAAGATGGTGAGGGGGAGGAGGTGTTGAGGTTGCAGCCGCGGAATGAGAGCTATCCGCCGAAGGTGGTGAGAAGGGAGGAGTTGGGGGGGTTGTATAAGGCGGTTTATCGGTATCAGAGGGTGGATGAGGAGGATTGAAAGAAGGATGAGGGATGAAGGATGAAGGATGAAAAGAGCTGATGTGGCCGAGAAATGCGATAAGAGGCTTGATTCGTTTCGTGGTCGGAGCGCACAATACCCGAATGCGGATGGATGAATCCCGCCGCATTCACGGGGGGGAGGAGTTTGGGATGCCAGAACAGCAATCGAATTCGGATGCGCTCCATATAAAGGAGTCCGCCGATGGCCAGCGCCAGTACGTTTTTCATCCCGAGAACGATGATCTATTTGTTCGGACGGGCCGGCAGGTGATCGCCGCCTGCCAACTCGGCATCAGCATGGAAGTGTGGATTGAAGAGCTGGTTGCGATGCTCGACGTGGTGCGCGCGTGGACCACAAAGCGGGCCGCTCGGGTGCGGGCGTGCTATTGCGCGCCGCGCGGGGCCAAGGTGATTCTCTTTTTCGTTCCGGTCAGCGATCACGTTGACTTCGATCTGGCCGATGAATTGACGGATCTGAACACCGAATTGGTCAACACATTTAATGTCGGGATGATTGAAGTGCGGCAGGTTCCAGGCGATGAGCTGGACCGTTTCATCACCCTCGACGCCGCGAGGCAGGTCTATGGCGGACAGTCAGAACCACATCGCCCAGTGGAAGCATAATCGCGATTTTCTGGCGCAGGTGCCGCCTCAGTATTCCGATTGGCTGGTCACGGTCTCCTTTTATGTCGCCCTTCACGCGGTCGATGCCCTACTTGCTGTCGATAAAGTCACCCGCGTGAACAGCCACGACGCCCGAAACGAAGTTCTTGCCAAGACCAACCGGTATTCCGCCATCTGGAAACTCTACCGGCCGTTGTTTGATCTCTCACGCACCGTCCGCTATCTGGCCGACCCGGTGAGGTGGGTGCCCGCTACGACCATCGAAAAGGAGGTGATCAAACGGTACTTGTATCCAATTGAGCGGGCCGCGCAGGGTTTGATGAAAATGGATCTCAAGCTATCCGCGATTGTGTTGCGGCCGCCATCACCAACCGACTCACCCTCATCGCCAACATGAAACCCTTTCGCCGGCCATTCGCGGATTGGGAAGCGATTGGTCTGGCCTCCGGAAGCGCTTGCGGATGCGAAGATCACCGACCGCCGATGCCCGAAATGCCTCAAGCCCCTCCCGAGTTACCGGAAAACGTGTAAGTGGTGTGGATTGCCAGTGAGTTCCGCCTAACAAACAATTTTTTCCGCGGGACTTCATTGGAGATGGCGGCCATCTGCCCCGCACATTTACGTCTAACTCATCACCGTTTATATAGACCGCAATCAACCTTTCGCCACCCAAACCGCCGGCGGCTGGATCTCATCGGCCGGGTGCGCGCCGGCGTCTTTTCTTCCCGACCCGGCGAGGCGCGAGATGACTTTGACGGACATATCGGCTTCGCAGGCGATCTGGCAGGAAAGGCGCAGACCCGGCGTGGCGGACAGCCCGCGCGTGGTCAGGAGGTCTTTTTCGGCCTGGGTGATTTTATCGGGTTCGCCGGCCGTGAAGAGGACGCGGCAGGTGGTGCAGCGGGCGTTGCCGCCGCAGGCATGGAGCTGGTCGGTTTTGGCATCGTCGATCAAGGCGTTGATGAGGCGTTTCCCGGCGGGGATGTCGAAGGTGCCGAGGGAATCAATGGTGAGTTGGGGCATGGGGGCATGGTAAGGAGGGAGGGGGAAATGGCAAACGCCCATGTCATGGGAAACTCGGGCATTGATGGGCGCGCTTTCGCGTTCTTATCGCGATTCTCTCGAACAATTCACAATCCCTTCTGCAAACGCACATGGAGAGGGTCTACTCTTCGCCCCGGTCGTGGGTGGCCGCCGGGGTATTCCGGCGCGCGGTTGTTTCGCCCGCGGGTTTGGGATCGGCAAGAGCGCCGCGGGAGCGGCGGGGAGAGAATCGATGCGAAAGTCGACGTTGACGTGGTTGGGTCTGGCGGCCGGTTTGTTCGCGATTGGACGTGCGGATGCGTCCGCGTTCATCCCTGGAAACCTGGTGGTTTACGAGGCAAATCAGGGCGGAAGCGCGCTGAGTTCCACGGGTGGGACGCCCATCGTTCTGGTGGAAGTGGCGGCCGGAATCGCGGGGCAGACGCAGGCGACCGCGCCCCAGGTCATCGCGCTGCCGACGAGCGGCACGGGTACGCTTCTCACCAGCGGAACCTCCACGAGCACCGGGCTGCTCAAACTGACCAACGGCGGGGCGCAACTGGCGTTCACGGGCCACACGGCCAACGCCGGCGCCGCCAACATCAACACGATCACCGCCCGCGCGGTCGGCATCGTCGACGCCAGCGGCAACTACAGCATCGCCACAACCTACACCGGCGGCAGCGGCAACCAGACCCGCGTGGCCGTCACCAACGATGGGGCGACTTACTACATTGGCGATCAGGGAGGCATTTATTCCAACGCAGGGACGGCTTCCCAATCGACCGGGATCAATCCCCGCGCGATCCAGATCTACAATGGCCAGACCTACGCGCAGCAGACCAGCGGCACGGCCAACGTTCCGATCATTTCATCGCTCACTCCGGCTTTGCCATCTTCGTCGGCCGTGACATCCGCGGGCCTGACGGGCATTACCAACCTGAACAACTCCAACGATTTCGTGGCCTTCGCCACCGGCAGCAACGGCGCGAATATCGATTCGATTTATACCACCACGACAACGGGACTCACAAAGTGGGCGCTGGTGACGGGAGCCTGGGTCAACGAAGGCGCGGCGACGATCGCCGGCGGTTTATACGGAATCACGGGCAAATCCAACGGCAGCGGGGGATTCGATTTCTTCGCCACCTCCGGCACGGGCGGCAATGCGGGTCAGAGCGTTGTCTCCTTCAGCGACACGGCCGCATTCAACGCGGCGCCGGCGCTGACCGCGACGACGAGTCTTTTTACAGCGCCGGCCAATACCGCGCTCAAGGGGATTGACTTTGCTCCGGTTCCCGAGCCGGCTTCGCTGGGTTTGGCGGCGATCGGGATGTTGGCGCTGGGCCGCCGCCGACGCGCTTGATCCTCGCCATCGGTTGGCCTTATCCCGAAATGAACGAAGCCCGGGACATGCGCTTGGCGTGTCCCGGGCTTCTGATTGCTTACTCCACCATGGATGATCGATTCACCGCATGCGCCCGATGAGGCGGGCGATTCACCAGGGCTGGTGGTTAGCGGCGATAGTGGCCACTGCTGTAGCCGAAGGAGAATCCGATGCTCGGTGAAGAGTACCGGGAATAGCCGGTGCTGTAGCTGGGATACCGGCAGCTATCGTAGTAGTAGCTGGAGCGGTAGGTCGGGTAGGAGGAATAGTAACTGGAGGAGTAGTAGGTCGGCGCGGGGGTGGCGTAGTAGGGCGTCCCGGGGGCGTAGTAGGAGGGAGCCGGATCCGAGTAGTAGACGGGGGCGTCGGAATAATAGACGGGGGCGGGGTCGGCGTAGTAAACCGGGGCCGAATAAACGACCGGTGCGGAATAGTAGACGCCGCCAGCGTAGGGGCGATAGCCGTAGCCGCCGCCGTAATATCCGCCGCCACCGTAGTAGCCGCCGTATCCGCCGAAGCCGATGGAGAAGCCCCATGAGTTTCCGCGGTGGCCGCCGCCGTAGTATCCGCCGTGGCCGCCGCCGTAGTATCCGCCGTGGCCGCCGCCGTAGTAGGAACCACCGTGGCTATATGAGCCGCCGCGGCTGGAGTACGAGCTGGCGTGGCCGGAATAAGAACCGCCGCGACCGGCCGCCATGGTGAGGGAGGGGACCGCGGCGACCGCGCCAAGCACAACCAATGAGAGGAACATCTTTTTCATGACAAACTCCTAATGGGCGATGCCGCGATGGAGCGACGACGGCCCGAACAACAGATTGATTATCGAAGGATCGCGCCGGCCGTTGCAGGCGACGATCCGATTACACCATTATAGACACGGGGGGAGGGGGAGGGTTAGAGGTTGGAACCGCTGCTGGGGTAAGTGGTTATTTGGGATGGGTTTATAGGGGTAGGCCTGTTTGGGGGTAGGGAGGGATATCGGGGCTGAGGGAGGTTTTGAGGGATATTGGGTATGGGGTGGGTTGAGACTGCTGCGCGGGGGTTGGGTGTGGTTTGCGGGGGATCTTCGGCGTGTATTCACGGGGCGTGTATTCACGGGGCGTGTATTCACGGGGATGAAAATTCGTCGCGGGTCGGTTGCGCGGGGATTGTCTTTGGTTTGCGGGGGATCTTCGGCGTGAATTCGCGGGGATGAAAATTCGTCGCGGGTTTGTTGCGCGGGGATTGGGTGTGGTTTGCGGGGGATCTTCGGCGTGTATTCACGGGGATGTACATTCGTCGCGGGTTTGTTGCGCGGGGATTGTCTTTGGTTTGCGGGCGATCCCCGGCGTGTATTCACGCCGGGCTAAATGGTTACGGTGGGGTAAGTTTTCTTCAGGGGCGGGATGTCCGTGCCATGTCGATTTCGAAGAGGGCGGTGGTTGGCTGGCCAGCCGGGCCGATGAGGGACAGGCCATCGGGGTTGCTGAGGATTTTGATCGAGCTGCCGCCGGGGGTGGTGATGCTCAGGAGTGCGGCGCGGCTGGCGGGGACTGGCGCGCCGGTGGAGTCCTTGAGGGCAGCGAGTTCAATCTTCGGGGCATCGCCCTTGAGGCTCAGATAGGAGGCGATGCAGGCATTCTGCGCCTTGCGGCGGGCGATGATCACGGGGACGCGGTCGGCCGTATTCGCGCCGGGGCCGGTGGCGGTGATGAGCGTGGCCGGGCCATCGGCGATGGTGGTGAGGGCCGCGGTCTTCAGTGCCGTGGCGGGTGCGGCGGGAACGGGGGCGGCCGGGGTGGGTGCGGCCGGGACGGGGCGGTCCTTGGTGCGGTCGGCCTTCGGGTCTGTTGTGCGGTCCGGTGTTCGGTCGGTTGTGCGGTCGGTCATCTTGATGAAGCGCGGGGCGGCGGGCATTTCGCGCTCTTTGGTGTTCTTGAAATACTTGTAGCCGGCCAGGTCGGGCGCGGCCCAGGTCTGGCCATCCTCATCGCGCTCGAACTGGCCGCGCAGGTGCAGGGCGAGGTCGTAGGTGTGCTCGGCCTTGGATTGAAGCTGATCGATGAGGATGAGGGTATTGGCATCGAGCATGATGGCCGTGCGCACGAAGCGGATGCCGGGGTAGACCGCGCCGGCATCGGCCATCACATAATCCGCGCCTTTTTCCGCGCCGAAGGCGAGGCACTTGCCGGTGGATTCCTTCTGGTTGGCTTGATCGACCGTGAGCGTGTTGTGGGCGATGGTGGTGCGATACCAGCTTTGGTGAAGGATGCTGCCGTAGGAGGTGATGCCGGCATCGGGGGCCAGGACTTTACCGGCCGAGGATAGGACGAACGAGAGCTTATCGGGGTGGCCGTGGCCGCCGCCATGCGGGCCGTACTTGAGGCAGAGCCAGGTGGCCGAGCGGGGTGGGGCATCGGGGGCGGCGCGGGTGAGGATGCCGTAGCCGGTGGAAGGGTAATTGGCTGATTTTGCGACGATCGCGCTGGATGAAGGGAGCTTGGCGATGCCGAAAAGGAGCGCGGTCAGATCGGTGCGCGGGCTGGTGGCCAGCAGGCTCAGATAGGCGGGGTCTTTCCAGCGGGCATAGGCCAGTTCGTAAATCGGCGCGTTGTGTTCGAGGGTGACTTCCGCGCTGTCGCTGAAATTGGGAAGAACCATGTCCGGGCGGGCGAAATGGAGCGGGCCATCGAAGAGGCGCTTGAAATCGGCGGTGTAGAGATCGATGCCGTGATTTTTGGCCGCCTCCACCAGCGGCCAGGTCGCGCTCATCGTGTAGAAATGATAGCCCCAGGCGCCTTCCCACCACGGGCCATCGGGCGATACGCCTTTGGACATCTGCATGCGGTAGCCGCTCTTGGCATCATCGATGGCGGCCGCGATCAGCTCTTTATCATCGAGGAGAAAGCCGATCAGCCCGACCGCGCTGTTCTTCCAGCACTGAATGTTATGAATGCCCATTTTGTGCGGCAGGACGACTTCGCGGGCGATGGGCTGGAATAGCTTGCTGGCGAGGGTGGCGCGATCGTCGGCCGACAGCGCGCTCCAGACCAGATCCGCGCCCTGAACGGCCGGGACGCACCAGGTGGATTCGTCGAGGGTTTGTGCCCCGATTTTTCCGCCGCCGACTTTCTTCTCGTTGCGGATGGTGTGCAGCGGGTAGTCGGCGTATTGATTGGCGTAGGCGAGAAGTATCTGCCCGGCCTTCTCGGCGTATTTTTTGTCGCCCGTGACCTGATAGACAATCCCCAGATCGCGGGCCAGGGCCGCGTATTCACCATTGACGATCGCCAGCCGGCAGCCGTCGAAATCGGTCTTCACGTCGGAGGGATCGCTCTTGATGATCTCCTGATCGACGGTGCAGATGTGCTCCCATTGCCACTGGCCGATCTGCTTGCCGGTGACCAGGCGATTGCCGTGTTTTGGGCAGACGTAGTAGTGATACCAGTTGGAGCCGCGCGGGGGGAGTTCGATCGGTTTGGTCAGTGCGGCATCGCAGCGCTTCTTGAGGAGATCAAACTGCGTGCGCGGGGAATCCTCGGCCGCGATACGCGCCTTGAGATCGATGACCCCGGCGGGGGAGAGAAGGAGCGAGGGGTGGTCAGCGCGGGCTTCGAGTTGGAAGAGGAGGGCGAGTGTGGCGAGAAGGAGGGTGGGGTGGCGCATGATGAGGGTTATAGTGGCGGTGGGGGCGAGGGTTGTGGGGCGGGGGGGATATCGCCCGGAGCGGGTGCGATTACGGCGCACTTAGCCCGGCGTGAAGACACGCCGGGGAGCGATCGAACGGGAACAGATAATCATCGCGGGAAACGTCTTTGCGCGATGATTGCGGGATGGGTTTTTGGGCGTTTCCCCGGCGCGAGTTCATATGGGGTATTTGCGCGATGATTGCGGGTTGGTTGGCGTGGGGGCCCCCGGCGTGTATTCACGCCGGGCTAAATGGTCACGCCGGGCCAAATGTGTTGATTAAAATAAATATATTGGATTGATCGATGCGCTCCACTTTAATATTGCTCGCATGTCGCGAACGAAGGCGATTCTATTGACATGGTCGACTTACGGCACATGGCTCCGCGGCGACATTCGCGGGTGGGTTGAGGAGGGGAGGCTGCTTCCGCCCGATCCGATTCTTGAATCGGCCGATCGGGCGCGGATGAAGCATCCGGTGTTCACGTTCGATCCGGGGCAGTTGTTCGGGGTAGGGCAGGCGATCGGGGATTCATTGAATTCACGGATGAAGATGCGCATTCTGGCGTTGACGGTGCAGACCTGGCACGTTCATCTGGTGGTGGGGGCGACTTCGAGCGCGCTTTCGGACATCGTCAAATGCGCCAAGGACGCGGCGCGGTGGCATTTAAGATTGGGCCGGCCGCTCTGGACGGTGAAATACGACAAGCGGTTTTACTTTTCGCTGGAGTCGGTGCGGGATCGGGTGGAATATGTCGAGCGGCATAATACGCGGTTGGGGTGGGAGGCGCGGCCGTGGGGGTTTATCGAGGCGGTGGGGATGATTGGGTAAGGGGTTTGCGCGATCCATGCACTTAGCCCGGCGTGAATACACGCCGGGGAATATTCGCATACCAAGGGATAATCATCGCGCGAAGGGTGCGGTGCGGGTGTCTTTGCGCGATGATTGGTTGTTGGTGTTCGGAGGGGTCCCCGGCGTGTATTCACGCCGGGCTAAATGGTTCTGTTGGGATAAGTGGTCAGGTTGGGATAAATCATTCGTCTTTTTCTTCGGCGGGCTTATACGCCGACACAATCTGCTGCTGCACCTGCGGCGGGACGGCTTCATAATGGCTCAGCTCCATCACGAAACTTCCCTGCCCGCCGGTCACGCTCTTGAGCTGCGATTGATACTGCATCACCTCGGATAAAGGCGCCTGCGCCTTGACCACCGCCATTCCGCCGGGCAGAAAATCCTGCCCCATGATCCGCCCGCGCTTGCCGGAGAGGTCGCCGGTGATCGTGCCGACGTTGGCTTCGGGGACGGTGACTTCCATGTTCACGATCGGCTCGAGCAGGACCGGCTTGGCCTTCATGATGGCATCTTTGAAGGCGTATTTACCGGCCGCGCGGAAGGCGACTTCCTTCGAGTCGACAGGGTGATGCTTGCCATCGGTGATGGCGACGCGGATATCCTGCATGGGGAAGCCGGCGATCACGCCGGTGTCCATGACATCGTGGATGCCCTTCTCGACGGCAGGGATGAACTGGCCGGGGATGGTGCCGCCGAAGACTTCATTGACGATTTCCAGGCCGGTGCCGCCGGCGGCTTTGCGGATGGGAGAATCGGGCTCGAGCGTTTCGACGCGGAGGAAGACTTCGCCAAACTGGCCGGCCCCGCCGGTCTGCTTACGGTGGCGGTGGTGGCCATCGGCCTTGACCATGATCGTTTCCTTGTAGGCGATCTTGGGGGGCTTGGTGTCGACTTCGATGCCGCGATTTTTCAGGCGCTCCAGGACCAGGCGCAGATGCAATTCGCCCATGCCGGAGATGACCAGCTCGTGGGTCTGGCGATCCACCGTGACTTTGAAGGTGGGATCTTCCTCGACGATCTTGTGCAGCGCGCCGGAGATTTTTTGTTCATCGCCGCGGGTCTTGGGGATGATGGCCAGGCCGTACATGGGGGTGGGGAAGCGCAGGGGCTTGATGTGGACGGTGTCGAGAGCGTGGTCATCGTGCATGACATCGTTGGTGTGGATGTCTTCGATCTTGGCGACCGCGCCGATATCGCCGGCGATGATCTCGGGGACTTCGCGGTGCTCCTTCCCCTGGAGGTGGAAGACGTGGGCGAGCTTCACGGGTTTTTTGCTGTGGCCGATGATGATCTGCGACAGGCCGGTGCATTTGCCCTGGTGGACGCGGAAGGTGGCCAGCTTGCCGACGAAGGGATCGGTGGTGACGCGGAAGACGTGGGCGAGCATGCGCTGGCCGGGATCTTCCTGGATGGGGAAGGGCTGCTCGGCGTCGCCATCGCCGGTGAGGAAGGCGGGCATGTTGGCTTCGAGCGGGCTGGGGAAGTGGAGGACGATCGCATCGAGAAGCTCCTTGATGCCGACCTCATTCTTGGCATCGGTGAAGAGGATGGGGATGACGTGGCCTTCATCCATGGCCTTCTCGAAGGGCGCGTGCAGGGCGGTGTAATCGGGCTCCTCGCCGCCGAGGTATTTTTCCATGAGGTTTTCATCCATCTCGACGATCTGATCGAGGATGGCGGCGTGGCAGCGCTTGACGGTGTCGAAATCGCTGGTGCCGGCGGTGCCGAGGAGGCAATCGACCACGGTTTTGCCTTTGCCCGAGGGCAGATTGATGGGGAGGCATTCGCTGCCGAAAGTGTCGCGGATCTGATTCACGAGGGCTTCGAGATTGACCTCGGGCATGTCGATTTTATTGACGATGATGGCGCGGCAGAGGTTGCGCTCGCGGGCGGCCTCCATGATCCGGCGGGTGAGGACTTCGATGCCGCTCTGGGCGTTGATGACCACGGCGACCGTCTCGACGGCCGCCAGGCAGGCGACGGCCTGGCCCATCAGATCGGGCGAGCCGGGGGTGTCGATGAGGTTGATGCGCTTGCCTTGATGATCGGCATGGAGGATGGAGGAGTAGATGGAATGCCCGTGCTCCTTCTCTTCTTTTTCGAAGTCGGAGAACGACGACCCATCGGCGACCGAAGCCTTTCGGTTGACGGTGCCTGAGGCGAATAACAGGGCGTCGGCAAGGGTCGTTTTGCCGGCGCCCCCGTGTCCGGCCAGCAGTACGTTTCTGATATCGGCGGTGGTGTAGGCGGGCATGGTCGTTACTCCTTGCGTGCGATGTGAACCGCATGTCCCTGGAGGACGCCTGCGCGCTTTATCGTGGTGCAGGCTTTCAGCCTGCTTTGCCTCGCGCGGCCTGGATAGGCCGCACCACAAAACCTGCCGCAACGGGAGCGCCGAACACCGGCGACCTCCGGGCACCAAGCCGCGCCGCCAGAAACTCTGGCGCACAGTGTATCGCCTTTAATCCCGCCGCGTAAAGAAACTTACGCGCGCATCACACCTGAATTGACCGCAAAGGGATTTTGGGGCTTGACAGACGGGGTGTTAGGAATTCCGAATGACGAAGTCAGAATGGCGAATCAAACGGCAATAACCAATGGCGAATGAATGACGCCCTCACTCGCCATTGGTCATTGTCTCATTGGTTCATTGGAACTTGATTCGCCATTTGAACTTCGTCATTCGAAATTGCCTTCAGATTTGCCTCAACCCGCCCATCATCACACAATACCTCGCAATGACTCCTCAACTCTTCATCGCCCGCCCGGCCACGCTCGATGAAATCTTCCAGGTGCGCTGGGATGTGCTGCGCCCGAATCGCCCGCGCGAAGTCGCGATTTTCCCGGGCGATGATGATCCGCGCACGATCCACGGCGGGGCGTTTGAGACCGGGACTGGCCGGAGTATTGCCTGCGCGACGTTGACGCGGGTCGACTGGCGCGGCGGGCCCGATGGGATGCACGATCCCGATGCGCCCGGCCAGCCGGCCTGGCAGCTTCGGGGGATGGGGGTCATCAA
>JBBRTW010000109.1:0-16876 GCA_038244055.1 Tepidisphaerales bacterium
CCCGCGCCCTGCGCCGAGGCCTGCAAAATGCCGAGGTCGGCGGCGGTGGTGCTTCCGCCCACTTCAGTCACCGTGATGTTGTCAGCGCCGGAGGCATTGACCAGGAGCGAATTGCCATCGGGGGCCAGCGAAGCGGTGATTCCGCCGACGGAGGCCGCGTTGATGCTGTTGATGACATCCTGAACCGTATCGGCCTGGGAGAGATCGATGATTTTGCTGGTCGCGCCGTCGCCGATCTGAATCGAACCGGCGTGAATGGCTTCATTGGTCGCGCCGCGCAAATCCTGCAGGCGGGTATTGGCGGTCAGGGTGGGTGAAAGGTTGACCGTGCCCTGGACGCGGGTTGATAGAGCTCCGAAAACCTGCGAGCCATCCACCATGAACGGCAGCGATGTATTCTCATCGTAGACGTTGGTCAGAACATTCGAGCTGCCGACGAATTTGACGCCCCCGGCCGTTTCCTCGAAAGGCGGATCGGTGGATTTATCGCCGGCGAAGATGAAAACGCCGCCGAACTGCTTGTTGCCCAGGCTCAGGATCTGGCTGGAGATTGACTTGACCACCTCCGCCGCGCCGGCGCGTTCGTCGGCCGTCACATCCGAGCCGACATTGGCCGAGGCCACCTGCTGCGCCTGGTTGAGCAGATCGGTCAGATCGCCGAGCGTGGAATCGACTTCGCCGAGGTGTGACTGGGCCGCCTTGAGATTATCGGCATAGCTCTGCCGCGTTTCCAGGAGCTTCTGCAACTGCATGGCGACGGCCGAATCGCCGGGATTATCGCTCGGGCTGTTGAGGCGCGAACCGGTGGTGAGCTGGTTCTGCACTTCGAGCAGACTTTGCTGCGTGCGCGAGATCGCCGATGAGCTGAGGTTCGACCTCAGCAGGTTGGACACGCGGGCGAGTTGGAGGGGGAGGATGGCCATTGCGGGGTTGTTTGTTGGTGGTTGTGAGTTGCTCGTCCTGTGGGGGCCTTATTCGTGTTTAGGAAGGACAATGAGACAATGAGACAATCAGACAATGAGAACGGACATCAAATACCTGTCGTGAAATCGCATGGGCACTCGTGTATTTTTCATATCGCTTCTTTCTCATTGTCTCCTCGTCTCATTGTCTCATTGTCTTTCTCGACCTTGCCTACCGCCTACTGCCCACTGCCTACTCCTCACGTAATCGACAACAACGTCCGCATCATCTCATCCACCGCCGAGATCAGCCGCCCGGCCGCCTGAAACGCTCTCTGCTGCCGCATCAGGTTGATCGCCTCTTCATCGAGGCTCACGCCCGAAAGCGCCTCGCGCTGGGATTCGAGCGTATCCTGCACCGCCTTGGTCGCTTCAGCATTGGTCTTGGCGGTGGCGGCATCGACGCTGACGCCATTGATCATCGCCTGGTAGCTCTCCTTGAGGCTCGTGCCGTTGAGCGCGGCGAGTTTGGTCGATTCCAGGCCCGCGATCGCCAGCGCGGTCTGGTTATCCCCTTTGTTGCCGTTCTTCGAGGCCGCCAGGAGGGTCGGCGAGTTCTGCAATGTCTGGCTGACGGCCATATCGCGGGCATCCGAGCCGGTGAAGAAATTGTTCACGCCCAGCGCCGCCAGCGCGCCGCTGGAATCCTGGCTGAAAGAGACCTCCACATCGGCCGAGTCGGTCTTGACCGTCATTTTCCCGGCATTCACGGCCGCCGAAATCCCGCCGACCGCATCCAGCGAGGCCGCCAGGGAATTGAGTGTCGTGTCATTCGCGTTGAGCCCATCGAGATCCACCTGCACGAGCGTGCTGGTCGTCAGGCCGGTCGCCTTCTGCTTCACATGAACAACAAATGACCCATTTTTAGGCATGAACTTCAGCCCGGCCTTGGTGTCGTTGAGCGCCAAAGTCGGGTCGTTGGCCGCGTAGGCGGTGGTCACGGTGCTGAACCCATCGAGCCCCTGCCCGGAGGCGTGCAGTTTATTGAGCTCGAAAATGAGATTGTTCGCCAGCGTGTCGTTCTTGTCGATCGTGCTTTCGAGCTCTTTTCGCACGCCCGCCAGCGCGCCGATCTGGCCGCTCGTGGCGTTCATGCTGCCGTTGTTGTTCTTGAAGACCACCTCGACCATCGGCTTGCCCTTGGCATCGATTGTGTCTTTCAAGCCGACGCCCATGTTGGTCGTGCCGATCACCAGCGGCTCGGAGCCGACGTAGACATTCATCACGCCCTTGTCCTGGGTCGTGTTCACGTTGAGCAACTGGCTGAGCTGCTTGACGGCCGCATCGCGCTTGTCGCGCAGGCCATTAGCGCCGCCGGTATTGCTGCCGCCTTCGGCGTTGACGATCTGCTGATTGAGGTCGGCCACCTGCTGCGCCAGTTGATCGGCGTTGGTGGTCAGCGCGGTCAGGCGGTCATCGACATCGGTCTCCAGGTTGGTCAGGCTGTTGCGCAGCGTGTTGAATTCCGAGGCCACGCTCTTGCCATTCTGGAGCACAATCTGCCGAAGCCCCACATCTTGCGGCTTATTCGCCAGATCCGACCAGGATGTGAAAAACGTCGACATCTGCGTCGACAAATCCTGATCGCCCAGTTCATTGAAAATCGATTCCACCCGCCCGAGCCACTGTTGAGTCGTATCGGCCGCCTGGTTGTCCGAAACCGCCCCGCGCAGCCGCGCGTTGAGCGCTTCATCGATCTGCCGCTGTATCCCGGTCAGGTCGACGCCCGTCCCGATGAACATCCCCGGCTGGAGCTTCTGGTCGGCCGAGGGCAGCACCTGCGCCGTCTGCCGCGTGTAGTCGGCATTGCCCGCATTGGCGATGTTGTTGCCGGTGACCTGCAAGGCCGCCTGCTGCACCGCCAGTGCCGATTTGCCGACTTGTAATGCTCCGAGGAGGGACATGGGTGAGTTGCGAGTTGCGAGTTGCGAGTTGTTAGTTGCTAGTTGCTAGTGGCGATACATCAGACGAAGGTCATCCTGAGGGAGCTTGAGGCGACCGAAGGATCTACACGGTGAACCAAGGCCCATTCGCTATTGAAAAGCCTCCAACCACCGGCCAGATGCTTCGCTACGCTCAGCATGACAGAGACGCGCTCCACTATGATTTTATTCACTACATTTAACATTTTACATTTGACATTTAACATGATTTCATCCCACCGCCTCCATCACCCCAATCCGCGATGACACCTGCGGCACCCCCTGCTTCGTATAGAGCCCTGCCTTCTCCACCGCCCCGGCCAGCAGCCGCATGACCGTGTTCAAATGCCCGAGCACCGCCGAAGCCAATCGCCCCGCGATATGGGTCCGCGCCTGAATCTTCCCGATGATCGCCTTGAGCTCCTCGCGCTGCCGCGTGAGCTTGGCGGCCGAGGGCGGATACAAGCTCGCGATCTCCGCCACCGTCACCTGTTGCGTCATCCGGTGCGCCCGCGCGATCGTCTGCACCAGCATTCGCCGCTTATTGTCGAGCATCCCGATCCGCAGCCGGATCGCCTCCTGCTGGCTCACCGAGGCATCCATCGCCTTGAGATCGAAGCGCTTCATGGCCGCCTGGTGCGCATCGACATGGGCGAGGAGCTTGTGATGCTCATCGATCATGCCCTGCAAGACCGTCTCAAGTTCAAACACCTGGCGCGACATGGATGTGAACCTTCTCAAAAGGATTCGAACCTTCGGACGAATTCGACGCGCCTACTCCCTCTCCTGTACTCGGGAGAGGGTGGGGGTGAGGGTCTTTATTGGATTGCGAAGGTGCTGTAATCGACCCGCGCAGGCTGCGATGACTCATCGCCGCCGCGCCGCCCCCCTGCTTGCCCATCATCTTCCGCGCGATGGCACCCGTCAGACGCTTACTGCTGCTTTTGCCCATGTGATCGACCAGGTGCTGATCGAGCATCGGCGCGAACGCCTGCCCGCCGCGCCCGCCGTCAAATATATGACTCTTGAACGGGCTATCCCGCATCTGCTTGAAGAGCGTTCCGTAGAACGTCTGCGCCACCCATTTCCGCGCCATCGCGTTGACCTTGTCTTCCTGGCTCTTCGCGGATTTGCGAACCCCCGGCACCGAGTCGCCGGGCTCCATCGGCGACATCGGTTTGGCCGGATGGCGTTCGGTACTCAGACGTTTCAGCGGCATCGGGGGCCCTTTAATCCCCGGAATGCGATCCCACGGTGTCATCGGCCGCAGCGGCATCGCCTGATAGCCATCCCCCAGCGGCGAAAGCGGCTTGGCGTGCTGCGCGAGAGATGCGGGACTGTTCGCGCCGGCCGATGAATCAGAACCCCCCTGCTTGCTGATCGCCTCTTCGAGCATCCCATGAAAATCCTGCGCCCCCAAATGCGACAATTCCCGCCCTTTGGGGCGGTTCAGCGGATTCTCGTGATCGATCTTTCCAACAAACATAGGCGTCTCCGACGCATAACTTCCCGGTCCATCGGGCCTGTCGTTTCTATCCGTCACTCCGCGTCATTTGCAGTCATTCTGAGGGGAGCTATGCGACCCGAAGAATCCAGCCGATTCCCACAAGGCCCAATCACTCCGTGATCAACTTCGCATGCAGTTTCCCAGTCTTATGCAGCTCTTTAATAATCGTGATGCGGTCCTCGCTCGGCACCTTGAGCTGATCAAACACCGTCAACAAATCGTTCAATTTCGCCCCGCCGGTTCCGGTCGTGTCCATCGCCACAACGCTCTTTTCAGTCGTCACCGGCGTGCGCGGCGTCGGCACGGGCGGCGGATTCACGGCCGTGATCGTCAATCCCTTGAAGCTGATCACCACCGGGCTGATCTCCACGTCGCCGGTCATGATGATCGACCCCGATTTGGAATTGATCACCACCCGGGCCTCGGTATTGAGCAATTGCGGCGGCACCGGCAAACGCTGAATTCGGCTGATGAACGCATCGGGATGCTCGCGCTCTTCCTTGGGAATCGTGACGATCACCGTCTTGGCGTTCTTGGCCACCGCGACCGATTGATCCTTCAACCCCTCCGCGCCGTTGATCACCGTGGCGATTCCGTTGGCCGTGACCCACCCCGCGGCCGGGCCTTCCAGCACCAGCTCGAATACCCCGCTCTGCATGCCTTCGGGCTCGACATTCTGTTCCATCACCGCGCCTTTTTTCACCACGCCGACATTGGGCGCGGTCGGATCTTCAAGCTCGACCTGGCCCTCCGCCAGCGCGAAGGGCTCCCCATTGATCCAGGGCTGCCCATTGGGGCCAAGCAGCGGAATCACAAACAGCCGGCCACTCTTCAGGCTCGCGGCCTTTCCAATGCTCGTCACATAGCAATCCAGCCGATCGCCGTTCCTGGCCCCCTCTTCCGGAATCGTCGCCGTCACCGAAACAAGCGCCACATTCTGAACATTGGCCAGTTCGCGGATGGTTGATGGGTCGGCGTACTTCGACAGCATCACCGCCAGCGGCTTGATCGCCGGCGAAAAATCCCCGCCATCTCCCGTCCCCTTAAGCCCAAACACCAAACCCAGCCCCGAAAGCACATTGGTCCGCTGCCCCGAAATCCGCGTAATATCCGCCACCTTCACCGCCAGCGCCGGCCGAGCCAGCACCACCAGCAAACCGAGAATCACCGTAAATCGGATCATGCTTCGCCGCTGCTTTCTACTAACTACTAACTACTGACTACTGACTACTGACTACTGACTCCTTCCCCCAGTTATCGGTCAGAACAGGTTGATAAAGTCCAATAATTTATGCACGATCCCCGTCTTGGTGCCGGATTTCACCTGTCCCTTCGAAGTCTTGGTCACTTCCAGGTCGAAGAGCTGGGTCGACAAAACCGAGTTATCCGGCGTGATATCCTCCACCCGGCAGATGCCCGAGCAGATGAAGACCTGCTCCTCTTCATCGTTCTTGATCTTTTTCCGCGCCTGCAAAACCAGCGTTCCGTTCGGTTTCACATCCACCACCTCGGCGTTGATCCGCGTCGTGAAAGAATCGCTGCGAGCAACGGTTGCCTCCCCTTTAAAATTGCGGTTCCCGCTCAAATCGATCGTCGGCACCGCCCCGGTGACCGCCGGGATCAGCGCTTTGTTCGCCAGATCGAAGCCGATAGCCTGCGTGATCTTCGCCTCCACCGCCGATTCCCGCTTGATATCGGAGGTGCCCTGGTTGCTGGTTTCGCTCTCTTCGCGAACGATGATCGTCACCAGGTCGTGCTTTTTAACGAGTTTGGGCTCGGGCTCGGACACGCCGAACGGACTGGAGCGCATCACCGCCGACTTGGTGACCTCCGGCGGAACATCCTTCACCGGATTGGCCGGGGCCACCCGCGCCATCTGGAACAGCGATCCCCCCGTCTGCCGCATGAGCGCCGGGGCGACGTCCGTCGGCGTCTGCGGGCCGCCGAACATGGCCGGCCGCTCGCGCGTGTTCGATGTGGGTGAGGATTTGGGCGGCGGCGCTTCCGTCTGGGTGCCCTGCTGCCCATAAGCCGACCCCGCGCATACACAGAAAATCCCCGCCAGCGCACACATTACTCGCAACATAGATGCTTTCCCGATGCAGAACGATATTCCTGATTGATCTTCGCGCCGCGGTCTCCGCCACCAGCGCCCCGCCCGATTTTCCGCACCCCCTTACCGCTCGATCCGCATCGCCTCCATGGGCACGCCGGCCGGCCCGGCCGCCATCTTCGCCGCCTGCGGGCCGGTGACGATCACATCGAAACTGTCCCCCGTCGATTCATTCTTAACCCGGATGCTCTGCCCCAGAATCCCCTGCTCGGTGGATCGCGCCACGGATTTGGCCTGGATTCCGCCCTGGGCCATGGAAATTGATACGAGTTGGTTGGATTTAACGAGAATCGTCGGCTCGATCAGCCGCGCTGTCATCACCGTCCCCGGCTTCAAATCTCTCTCCGCCATCTGCCCCACCGTCTGCTCGCGCGTCACCAGCGGATCCTCGCTCAGCCGATCCACCAGCGTCCGCCGCTCGATCAGATCGCTCTCGTTGATCACCTGCCGGAATCCGATCGGCCGGTTCACGATGAGCTGCTTCTGCCAGGCTCGAACCGTCGCCGCGATCGTCACCTTCTGCGACCCCCCCTCGGCGATAATGCTGACTTCCCAATTGACATCGCCCAGATTCTTGTAGCGCGGAGCAACGATGCCGAATTTGAACAGCGGCTCGCTCAGGTTCAGCACCCGCTCATCGGCCGGGTTGAAATGGAACTGTAATTCCGTCGCCGGCAGCCCCATTCGCTCGGCCATCTCCGCCACCAGCAGCTCCCGCAGCGTTTTGACCGATCTTTCCTCAGGCTGGGGCACTGGAATAGGCGCGGCCTGCGCGGCGACCGGCCGAACGGGCTTTACTTCAACCGGCACATCAGGCGAACCATCGACAACGCCCGCCGGCTTGCCCACCACCGACATCTTCAGCGGCGATTCAATCAGCCGCGGCTTGGCCGTCCCCGATTCCTTGGCCGCGATCCATTGATCCAATGCCGATTTCTCATCGTAGCGCACATCCGACCGCGCCACCGTACACATCGTCGCCCCCACCAGCCGAATCATCGCCAGGTTGACCCCCGCATCGTGCAGAATTTCCCGCAATTCCTTCATCGTCAGCGACCGAAACGGGCTGGACCGCTGCAGTCGAAACAGCACCAGATCCGAGATCGGCTCGAACGCCGCCTTATCCGAATCCGCCCAGCGGCAGACGTTTTTAACCTTCACTTCTTCGCCGATCAGCGTCACTTCCCCGCGCATTTCCAAGGTGGGGCTTGCCAGCGTGCTCGCCCCACCCGGCACGAATTTCTCCGGCCCAGGCTCCACCGACCGAGCCAAAACCGCCGGCATCTCCCGATCCGCCGCCCCCAGCTCTCGCGCCGCCTGATCTCGCGCCGCCAAGTCTCGCGCCGCGCGACTCGCTGCCGACTTATCCCCCACCCGCTCCTCCCCCCGAGCCCGCGCCGGCCGAAGCCACAGCGCCGCCAGCGCCAGCACCATCAAGATGATCGCCAACCGAATATTCTGGCGGATAATTCGCGAACTGTTCATCACACCAACTCCTCAAATCCCATCTTCACCAGCCGCTCGCATTGACCTCTTCAATTCATCATTCATCATTCATAATTCATCATTTCCTGCCCACTGCCCACTGCCCACTGCCCACTGCCTACTGCCTACTGCCTACCGCCTACTCCCTACCCCCTCCGCAAATTCGCGATCGTCTGCAGCGCCTGATCCGCCGTCTGGATCGACTGGCTGTTCAGCTCGAACGCCCGCTGCGTCTTGATCAGCGTCACAAGTTCCTTCACCGGATCGACGTTCGACGCCTCCAGAAACCCTTGCAGCACCTGGCCCGATCCATTCTCGCCCGGCTTCGACGGAAGCGACGGCCCGCTCGATGGCGTCTCGGTGTAGATGCTTCCCCCCAGCATGTTCAGGCCCTGCGGGTTGACGAACTGGGAAATCTCCAGGTTGCCCACCTGCTTCTTCGCGTTCTGCCCGGCCACCGTCGCCTCCACCTTGCCATCGGCGCTGATCGTCACATCCGTCGTCCCCTTGGGCACGACCAGGTTGGGCGTCAGCTTGTAGCCATCGCCCATCCCCAGCACGATTTCACCCTGCTTGTTGATAAAGAAGTTCCCGTTGCGCGTGTACCCAAACCCATCCCCGATCGTGTCCATGATCTTGACCTTGAAGAACCCCTGCCCCGAAATGCCCACGTCGAGCTGCCGGCCGGTATTTTCCAGCGACCCCTGCTCCGTATCGAGCTGCGTGTTCGACACCCGCACGCCCAGGCCCACATAAATCCCGGCCGGCGAAACCTCGCCCGCCGAATTGGTCGTACCCGGCTGTTTCAACGTCAGGTAATACAAATCCTCGAAATTCGTCCGGCTCCGCTTGAACGCCGTCGTTTCCGCGTTGGCCAGGTTGTTAGCCACCACGTCAATGCGCTGCGAAAGCGCCCGTAATCCCGTAGCAGCCGAATGTAGCGCGGTAATGGCCATGGCAATTTACTTATCGGACTTAAGTTCCCGGCAGGATTAATGGTTCCCAGTGACACGGGCGTCCCGCCCGTGCGAACCGCATTCGCACACAAACCATCACTCAATCATCAAGTGATCTTCCCGACCTCATTCAATTTGCTAAGCATTTGATCCTGGTAACGAATCATATTTGCGTTCGCTTCGAGCTGACGTTGGGCATCCATCAGTTGCGACAACTCAGTCGCCGGATCCACATTCGCCCTTTCCACAAATTCACTTCTCAATGAAGCATCCCGCGCCGGCGTCACCTTCCCCATATCCGGATACGACAGCATCGTGCCTCCAATCTTCGAAAGCTGCTTGCGGTCCGGCACATCGAAAACCCCGATCCGCCCGGCCGGCTGCGAATCCTGCGTGATCGCCCCATCCGCCGAGATCTGCGCCTGGGTTTTGCCCCGCAGCTTGATCGGCTTGCCTTTCGGATCCAGCACTTCAAACCGCTCATCGTTTGCCAGGGACAAATGCCCACGCTGGTTGATCACCATCCGCCCATCGCGCGTCAGATAGCTCTCCTTGCCGTTGCTCACCTTCAAAAATCCCCGGCCGACAATCCCCACATCCAGGTTGTTCCCCGTCGGCTCCAGTTCCCCCTGCGAATTGTCCACTCGCGTCGGATTGATCTGCACGCCTCCGCCCAGCGCCTCCAGCATCTTGTTCGACTGGTTCGGCGACAGGCCCATCTCCTGCGCCTCGGTGCGCCGCTGCTGAAACAGCGCCAGGTCCTTCTTGAACCCGACCGTCTCCGCGTTGGCGATGTTGTTGGCCACCACATCCTGCCGATGGCTGGCCGTCATCACGCCCGAAGCTGATAGGTAAAGCCCGTAATTCATCTCGCATCATTCCATTTCGCGCGAGTCCAACCGTTCATCGCCCGCCATCGCCGAAACCGTCGCCTGCTCCCCAGCCAACACTTCCTCATGCATCAGCGCCGCAATCCGCGCCAGTTCCAGAATCCGCTGCCCGAGGTTTTGAGGAATCGAAGTCATCATCCAGCGCTCCATGTGCGAGATCTCCCCATCTCCATGAAGCAAGCACCGGGCCAGTCAATGCGGCCTCCCCTTGAGTCGTCGCAAGTCATTTAATGGAATCGCCTTATGATCCACTATCACCCGGCCAACCGCTCCCCAACCCGCGCATTGCCTGCCCCCGATAAGCAGTTCCTGCGCGTCGATGGGTGCCATGCCCTGACGAGCCGCCAAAAAAATCTCTTTCGCCATGACGCCCAATCGGCTCGGCTGGGCATGCCCAACCCGCGCGCCCCTCGAACCCCTCTGATATTCCTCCCGTGCGCGCCAAACCTCCTCCGTGCGCCCGCGGCGTCCTCCGTGCGCCCGCCGCGTCCTCCGTGCGCCCGCCGCGTCCTCCGTGCGCCCGCGACGCTCTCGGCGCGCTACCCCCAAACCGCGAAAAATCCTCAAATCAGGAAAATATATCACCCCTTTTCCCGCAGTTTTCCGCCCACCGCCCCCAATCGAATCACTTCCAGCGCTCTCCCAGCGTGACACCCCCCGGTCCTTACAGAAGCCCCCAGCGTCAGGAGCCGGCCACCAGAAACGTCAACCTCGCAAACAAAGGTTCCCCCGGCTCCTGACCCTCTCGCGCCGGCCGCAAAACAAACCCACCATCGCAAATCTCCTCAACATCGGAATGTTGAGCTACATCAACCGCGGAGCCCAATCATGCCCTCTCCCAATTTCCTCATCGCCGTCTTCTCCCAGCGCATCTCCTCCTTCGCCACCTGGAAAGCCCGCGGCATCAACTGCCTGGTTTCCCATGAACCCGAGGGCGGCCGGGTCAAGAAATCGGATTGGGAAGCCGCCGCCGCTTCGGCCGGCCTCTACTTCCTCGACTACCCTTCCCCCGACGACTCTGATTTACCAAACGAAGCCAAGCAACCCTTCCGCCTCGCTTTCATGCAGGATGATGAGCCCGACCTCTCCCGCTACGCCCCCAATTCGCCCGGCGCTACCGCCGATGGCTGGACCCATCCCGATCTCCTCATGGCCCGCTACCGCCGCTGCAAGTCGGCCGCGCCGAATTTGCCGGTCCTTGTCAACTTCGCCGGTCCCAATGTCACGCCCATCTACTACAACGGCGCTAAACACCTCCCCTACATCGCCACCGCCGACTGGCTGGCCCATGACTGGTACGTCAAGAACCGCAATTTCGCGCGGTATCCGGTTTCCTTCATCGGCGATGCCATCGATCGCCTCAAGGCCTGGTCCGCCTCCCCCGCCCAGCCGGCCGGCAAGCCCCAGTTCGCCTTCATCGAATGCTCCGACCAGAAAGTCAGCCCGCTCGGCCGCTGCCCCACGCCCGATGAAGTCGAGGAGGAAATCATGCTCGCGGTCGCCAAAGGTGCCAAGGGGATCATCTATTTCCCGCAGAAACCGCCGCCCGGCTTTGTCTACGATGCGATGCCGCCGGAGATCGTCGATCGCATCACCCGCATCAATGCCGACCTGGGAAAACGATTTAACAGCGCCGCCGCCTCGACCACGCCGCCACCGATCGACCCGCCGGCAACCAATCCTCCATCCACGCCTCCGCCCGCTTCGGCCGGTTCTTCCACAGTCGATCCGAACTCTCCCACCCTCGCCGACGTAATTCAAAAAGTGGCGGATCTCTCGGGCCGTCTCGATCACATCAATCAGCGTCTCGACGCGCTGGCCGCCGCAAGATTTCGCGGTACGTTTGATCTGCAACTTTCAAACTCCACCGGCGGGTGATCCCCTTACAGCATTTATTGTGAATGTGCGGTAGACTTTCATCCAACCGGTCCGTATCTGTAAGTCGTCCGAGGTAAACCCGGCGGCTCGGCGGATCGAGTCTTCATGCCCGTTGTGTCATTGTCCATCCTCGCTGATTCCCTGCCCGGATGGTTCTACCCAGCCGCGGCCGGCGTTTTTCTGTTCGCCGCGGCCGCGGTCGCCCTCATCTGCCTGCTCCTGATCCGCCTGCGCCGACATCACCGCGGCGGAGCCGAAACCCAGACCCGAATCCGCCTGGTTCTCGATCAGATGCCCGCCATCATCTGGACCGTCGACAACGAATTCCGCTTCACCTCCATCGACGGCGCGGGAATGGACAATCTCGGCTCCACCGGCGCGGACATGGTCGGCAAAACCATTTACGAATACTTCCAGACCAGCGACCGCGCTTTCCGCCCCATCGCCGGCCACGAAGACGCCATCCGCGACCGCAAGCCCAGCAGCTACGAAGTCACCTGGCACGAACGCATCTATCAGGTCCATCTCGAACCCTGGAAAGATCAGGCCGGACATTTTGCCGGCGTCATCGGCGTCTCCCTCGACATCACCGAGCGCAAAAAGGCCGAGCACCTTCTTTCCGCCAACGAAGCCCGCAGCCGCGCCCTCCTGACCGCGATCCCCGATGTCATGTTCCGCCTCCGCGCCGATGGCACGGTGCTCGAATTCATGGACAAGCTGGCCGCCCCGCCGCTGACGCGCTCGGGCGTGCATATCCGCCTGCTCTATCCCGAAATCGCCGAACGCGCCACCGAGATGTCCCGCGCTGCCATCAGCACCGGGCAGATTCAGATGTTCGAGCACGCCTCGGCGCAGAACGGACGATCATCGCACGTCGAAGTGCGCTTTGCCGTCTGCGGCAAGGATGAGGTGCTGGTGATCGTCAGAAATATCACTGAGCGCAAGAAGGCCGAGAACGACCTGCGCCGCCGCGAGGCCGAGCTGCGCTCGCTGGTGCGGGCGATTCCCGATCTGCTGTTCCTGACCACGCGCGATGGCCGGATCTCCGGATGCTCGGCCGCCAATGAAGCAGACCTTCTGGCCCCGCCCGATGAAATGATCGGCCGGCATTTTTCAGATTTCCTCCCGCCTTCTATCGCCGAGCTCATTCACCAGCACCTGCAACTGGCCCGGGAATTCGGCCAGCCGCAAATCTTTCAGTATTCCCTGGATTTCGCGGGCCAGCCCCGCCGCTTCGAAGCCCGCATGGTCTTCACCGGCGACGGCTCGGACCAGGTGCTGACCCTGGTTCGGAATATTACGGATATTGCGGATAAACGGACGTAATCCGCCGCCGGCAACCCGGCCCGCGCGGATTATAGTGTGATCCCCGACCCGCCCAATGCATCATAAAGGTGAATTCGAACCCATTCAGCCTTGCGAATGTGAAAGAATGCCGCTTGTGATGTTTTTCGATCCCCAGTAGAAGTCGAAGGAGAGAAAGAGCAGACTCGCCATGATCACCAGCGCCCCAACTTCAAGTCCCACCCGCCAATGGGTCCGCCGACTCGATTTCATCGTCGGCTTCATCGTGCTCTCAATCGCATATTCGGCCCTTCTGGTCGGTGTGCGATACTTTTTCTTTTGATTATTTCTTCCCCTTCCCCGCACGGCTCAGCGCTTCGGCATACTCCTTCTGCATGATCAGGTTGCCGCTATCGTACATCGCGAATTTTCGTGCCAGATCCTCGGCCGAATCCTTATAGGGATTGGGCTTGTCCCAGGGTTTGTCGTTGGTCACCAAGCCCCAGAAATTCTCCCGCCCGTCCTTGCCGGAGAGTTTCTTGTAGCACCAGGCGCTCCAGCCCCAGCCGGCGCTGTTGAAGGCATCGAAATAGGCGCTCATTGTTTCCATGCCGCCGGCATCGCGGCCAATGGTGCTGAACTCGCCGATATAAATCGGTACGCCCAGCTTCTGCTGCTCCTTACGCCACTTGGGCATGTTTTCGCGGATGTTCTGGTAATGCGTTTCGGGGGTTTTGGCATCGAAGCGGTAGATGTGGAAGCTGAAGGCGACATTGCGCCAGCCCCGGGCGCGCCAGTCCGTGGGGAATGCGCCAAAACCCTTGTAACCATCTTCGACGAAGATCAGGTGCCGGCCATCGGCCGCGCGGATGGCCTTGATGAGTTGATCGTGGACGTCGATCAGGGTCTTGGCATCCGGCGCCCCCATCGGCTCGTTCAACAGATCATATCCGGCGACCTCCGGGCGATCGCGGTAGTGCGCCGCCAGCGCGGCCCATAGTTTGGCGGTATGGTCGCGGTTCTCCCGGCCGGACCAAAGCTGATTGCGATCGACCTCGCCGGTGTGGTGCTCCTTGCTCTGGCAGCCGGGCGCGCCGTGCATATCGAGGATCGCGTACATCTTGTTCCTGGCGCAGGCATCAACCAGGTCGTCCAGCAATTTGATTCCGCCGGCCGAGAGCATGCCCGGCTTGGCAGGATCTTCGATGACTCGGTAGAGAAAGGGAATGCGGACCGAGTTGCAGTTCAGGGCGGCGATGCGGTCCACATCGGCGGGCGTGGCCCACGCACGGCGCCAGATGCTTCGCAACTCGGCCGATTTATCCGGGCCGAAACGCTTGTCGAGAACTTCCCAGAGCGCCTTCTCGTCCTGGATCTCGGGGAATTCGGTGCCCGAGCGGTCCAGGTTGAAGGCCGAGGCCCAAACCTCCATGACCATCGCGCCATTGAGATTGGTGCCGGTCAGCACAACTCTCTTGCCGGTGGCATCGACAATGAACTCCCCCTCAGCCCGAAGAAACGGCAGCCCGGCCGGCGCCGCGCCGGCGGGACAGACCAATGCGAAGAGGAAGAAGATCGCAAATCGACAGGCGAAGGACATCATCGCGGAGCCTTTCCAAAGGACAAGGAACGTATTGCCTTTGAAGGCGGCCGAAGTAAATAGTTCCGGGGGAGACGCGGACAACCACGAAGCATAACGGGCCGGCCAGCGCCAAAGTTAAGGCCCCATCTGGAATTTGTCACAACCCGACAGCCGGCACACGACAATTGCGATCATCGTGATCACGGCGATGCCGACGCCGGCCAGAAGCATCCCCATGAACCATATCTTGAAAAGCAGCCGGAAGTAGTGGCAGTTCTCAACCTTCGCGGCCGGTTTCCTGCGGAGAGATTGGTAGTTGAGCGGATGGGGGTACATCAATAACCAGCTTGTGTCTTGGTGCCTAATTTCCAAATCGCATGCCATCACTTCTTTCACATCGTCCGTCGCTTTGGCGATCGTTTTGTCTTTGCCGGCCGGGCGCTTTGGGTGAATTCCGCCTCCTCTTTCGCCAATTGGTAAAACTCGTGCAGCTTGGCTTCCAGGAGCTTCTTGTCGGGCAGTCGCGTTTGATACTCGGCCACCACGGCCGGCGACATGGCCCGGCTGAGGGCGTATTCGACGACTTCCTGATTCTTCGTCGCGCACAACAGCACGCCGACCGAAGGCTGCTCGTGCGCTTTCTTTACATCGCGGTCCAGCGCTTCGAGATAGAACTCCAGTTTCCCCAGATATTCCGGCTGAAACTCATCGATCTTCAACTCAAAGGCAACCAGGCAATTGAGCGCTCGATTGAAAAACAGGAGATCGAGTTCGAAGTCCTTGTTCCCCACCTGAACGATATAATGGCTGCCCACATAGCAGAAGTCCCGGCCCAGTTCGATGAGGAAGTCCTTGAGCTTTTCAACCAATCCGCGATGCAGGTCCGCCTCCGAATGGCCCTTGGACAAGTTGAGAAATTCGACGAAATAGGTGTCCTTGAACACGGCCGCGGCATCGGGATGCAAAACTGTCAACGGTGTTGACAGTTTTGCGGGTTCGAGAACGGTCCGTTCAAAAAGCGCCCCGGCAAGCTGCCGCTGAAGATCTCGGAAAGACCATCGCTCCAGGCTCGCACGGCGTAAATAGAACTCACGTTCTTCATCCCGCTTCGATCGGCTCAGAATCGCGAGATTGTGGCTCCATGGCAATTCTCTCAACAGTGTTGCGAGTTTTGGATGGCCTCGATACGTCTCGTAAAACTGCGTCATCCGCCACAGATTCCGGGCGGAAAATCCACGCGGATTGGGCTGGCGTTTCTGGATGTACGCGGCCAGCGCGTTGACTGTTCCCTGCCCCCATGCACCTTCAGAAACCTTCCGCGCAATATACTCCCCAATCGACCAATACAAATCGATCAGCACCGTATTGACGGCCGAGACCGCGTGCGTGCGGGCGCCTTCGATCAGGGCCAGCACATCGGCGAATTCGGCCGAGGGCGCGGCCCTCGGGGCCGCGCGCCGGACCAATCCGTTGATGAGGGCCTTCTTCTTCAATGCTCAACCCTTGCTCATGGTTACCGCCGCGGCACTTCCTCGGTATCCATCAGGCCCTCGCGGATGGCCCAGTCGACCATTCGGCCTTTGCCTTCGCGGACGCCTCTGGAGGGCAGCGGCATCGAGGACAGGTCCTTTCCTTCGGGCAGGTGGTAGAGCGCGGTTTCGCCGACGCGGCAGAGCGAAACGTAGGTCATGATCCCGCCGTACTTGAGCGCGCCGGAGAGGAAGTTCTCATCCTTCACGCTCTTGACCTGCTCGAAATCGAACTTGTTCAGGTCGATGGCCGAGCGGAGGATCGCTTCGCCCGCCAGGCCCTTCGCGAGTAGCGCCCACAGGCCCGCGCCTTCCCAGGCGACCTGGTGGACGAACTTGCTCTCGCGCGACTTGGCGAACGACACCAGCGTCAGAATATCATGCACGCGCTCGGCCAGCAGGGATCGGTTGTATCCGAGGGTAAAGCCGGCGTAATTGGCATCGATCGGCCGGAGATCCGCGGCAGTTTTGCCTTCGGGGAGATACTCGCCCGTGCCGTATAGATCGCCGCAGAGAACGGCGAACTTGGCATTGAGAATGCGCTGGACGGGCGGCAGCGGCTTGCCGGATTCCTCCAGCAGCGTCAGTTTGCCGGCGGGGTGGATCCAGATGACCGTCTCGCCGTTCCACTCCTCGGGCTTGAGCATCGCATAGGGCATGGCGCTCTTTTCCGGGCCGGTGGCGATGACCGGGGCGGGCTCTTTCTTGCTGGGGGGCTGGCTGATGGTGCTGAATCCCGAATCGGCCGGGCGGGCGAGCAGGCCGGTC
>JBBRTW010000110.1:0-16853 GCA_038244055.1 Tepidisphaerales bacterium
GTCGATGCCACCGCCTTCGACAAGGAAACCGGCCTAGCCTTCGCCTCCAACGCCGATGGAACGCTGACCATCATCGGCGAGAAAACGCCGGGTGAATTCGCCGTGCTCGAAACCGTCAATACCGCCAAGCGCGCCAAGACCATGGCCCTGGACCCGACAACCCACACAATCTTCATCGGCGGAATCCGCGATGCGGCCGGCAGCAAAGCCGGCGCATTCACCGTGCTGGTGGTCGGGAAACAATGAATGGATGTCACCGCCGCCGCGGCAATGTCTTGGGCGGCGCTGGACGCGCGATCATGCTCGTGCTGAAAATCGCCGGCGGGCGCTTGATCGCCGGCGCGGGTTTGGCGCTCGCGGGCAAAACCGGCGCGGAGGGGCCTTTCGGCGCGGCGGAGACGGGTGAAGCGGCAACGGCCGCTCCCGCGTTCGCGATTTGCGATGGTGCCGAAGTCGATGAACTTGGCGCGGCGACCGCAATCGATGGCACCGCCGCGATCGGCGCGGCCGCGAGTTGCGGATCGATGACCATCTCGTTCGCCACCGCCGGTGCCATCGCCGGCACGGATTCGGCCGGCGTCGGCAGCGATGTTCCATAGTTGTTGGAAAGCTGCAGCAGATCGTTGAGGCCGACCAGGCCGTCTCCATCGAAATCGCCTTCGCTGACCCCCACCCCACTGGTGATGCCGTAATGATTCGCCAGTCGCAGCAGGTCGTTCAACCCGACGGTTCGGTCGTGATCCGCATCGCCCGTCAGGGTGAAGAATGAGACCACCGCATCATCGCCGGGGACGCCATCTCCATTGCCATCGAGCTGCGGCGCGCTGGCCGAGGTGAAGTGGTCTCCCTTGAGCCGCGCTGTGTAGTTTCCATCCGGCAAACTCCCGTTGGCCGTGGTCGTGAAGGTGTAAGTCGCCGTCTGCGTCGCGGCGCTGTAAGAAACGTGAATCGCCGAAAACGCGATCGTCTGATTCAGGGTATCGTTGTGAACCTCCAGATCGTCGGCCGAGATCTGCGAGGACATGTCCTTATCGAAGGTAAACGTAAGCTGCTGGGCGGCCGACTGCCATAAGAAGGACGATGTTACCTTGGCCGAGGGCGGCGGCACATTGAAAAAGTCTTTGGCGACGATCGTCTGGCTGCTCCCGGTCACCGGAACGTACTGCACGTTATTCACCGCGGTCCCGTAAACGGTGAGCTTCCAGGAAAGAAATGTGCCCGAGTCCTGGTGGGCCATGTCCTGCACGCTGATCGTCCAGGCACCCTTGGCAATCTCATCCCAATGCCGGGCCGATGTGAAGGTCCAGTTGGAGTAATTATCCCCTGAATCGCTGTGCTTATCGGCGAGAATCGATTGGGTGCCATCGGGAGAAGTCAGTGTGACTTTGAGATCGCCGCGAAACGGGTGCGTGGCATTGAACACCACTTCCACTTTTTCGATCCGCGTCAGTGAATTGAGCGTGACCGTGCGCGTCACCGGCGTCGCCGATCCGCCGCTGGGCTTGTCGGGGATGGCCGCGTTGACGTTGAGCGTGCCGGTCGTCTCGCTGACCTCCGGGCTGAGGTTGGTCCAGGTCGATGCCAGATTCACCGCCGCCGCCGCATCGACCGCGCCGAATCCGAATTTGGAATTGACGTAATGTTTCGCCCCGTTCAGCGACCAGCCCGTATCGGTGGGATCATTGCGCTCGGCGGAATTCACGAGGATTGCCTGCACATCGCGCCAGGTGAGATTCGGGTTGGCCTGAAGCATCAGCGCGACCACGCCCGCGACCGTCGGCGCGACGGCCGAGGTGCCGCCGAAGGTGGACACATAATCCGTGGAGTTGTACCCATTGACGCCCGCGCGGTCCGTCGTCGTAATTTCAGGCGTGCCCGAAGCGCCATCGGAATAGGCCGAAATCAGGATCGGCGCGCCGGGTTCGGAATAATCCGTCTGGTTTCCGTTGTGATCGATCGCCGTGACCGCGATGACGTACCGGCTGTTGGCGTAGCCGTCGTAGTTGACGTTGTCGCTGACCGCCAGCCCGTTGCCGGCCGCCCAGGTGAAGATATTCCCCTTCCCATTTCGGCCGGTGGCGATGGCGTTCTGGATCGCCGCCAAGGTCAGCGGCCCCGGGCCTTCCAGGCGCAGCCCATCATCATCCGGCCCCCAGCTATTGCTATAAATATCGATATTGTTGTTCTGCCAGCCAAACGCCGCCGCCTCCTGCGCATCGGTGGTCAGCGTCGAGGTCAGGCGAATGGCCGAGAACCGCGCATCGGGCGCGGCTCCGGTGATCCCCACGCCATCGTTCCCGCGGGCCACCGCCAGACCGGCGACAGCCGTCCCGTGGTTATCGCCGCCCGTGCCCCCCAACACCGGCGCGGGGTTCGGATCGTTGTCGTTGAAATCGTACGAATACTGCGCATCGTAGTTGGGAGCCAGATCGGCGTGCGTGTAGTCAACCCCATCATCGACGATCCCGATCCGCACTCCATCTCCCTGGTACTGGGTCCAGGCCGGTACCAGGTCCGCATCGGCCCCCGCCAGCCCCCCTGTCTGACCGGTGTTGTAGAAGTTCCACTGCTGCGAGAAGAGCGGATCATTCGGAACCGAGCGCGAAACCAGTTGATGCATCGAAGGCGGGCCGACCATCGCCGCATCGGGAAAGATCGAAGCGCCCGCCGCCGGTGCCGCCGCTAGAGCCCCCGTCGGCGCTGCGGCCGGAACCGCCGCACCGGCCTGATTCGACTGCCCCCACCCCGCCTTGGGCACCTCCTCAATCAGATAATTCCCCGCCGGCAGCCCCGTGAACGTATAAAGCCCCGCCGATGAAGTGGTCGTCGAGACATCCCCGGCATCCAGTTTCAGATTGTGATTCGCATCGATGTAAACCGTCCACCCTGCCAGCGCCGGCTCGCCCGCATCGCGAACTCCATTGGCATTAAAATCGGCATAAGCCGTTCCCGAGACAGTGGATAGGAGCAGGCGGGATTCCAGTGGATCAATCAGAAGGCAACCGCGCCCCCGCTGCTTCCGATCCTTTCGGCGCATGCCAGAACCGGCCGAGCGGGCGGCCGCATCAAACCGAGTTTTCCAATTGTCATCACCCATCGATTTGGTGTACGAATCGGCCTGCACTGAGAACCGCAAAACCAAGAACAAACCCTTGGATCGCCAAGGGTTTCCAATCGACTATACCCCACGCCCGGTAAGACGGGGATGAGAGTAATTTCGTTCCGAAATCTCGCGCCGCCACGCCCGAGAACTAATCGCACCCAACTCGCATCATTCCCCTGAGATTCCTTCTTTTCCACCTGTGAAATTGCGTAACCAGGGTAGTCGAGGCTGGTCGGGAGGCCTTGCGCAGTTATGATCCTAACACTGGAGACAACGACTATATGAACCTGCTTAAATCGCGCCGTATCGGAGTTTTTGGCTGGATTTCACTCTCTTTTGTGCTGGTTGGATGCGCCAACAAGCCCGTTACCGCGGCCGATGCGTGGAAACCGGCGGCCGGGCCGCTGATGACGCGCTGGGCCAAGGATGTCTCGGCCAGCAACCCCCTGCCCGAATACCCGCGCCCGCAGATGGCCCGCAAGGATTGGACTAACCTCAACGGCCTGTGGGATTACGCGATCGTCGCCAAGGAGGATGCACAGCCCAAGGACTGGCAGGGCAAAATCCTCGTGCCCTATCCGGTGGAATCGGCGCTCTCGGGCGTGATGAAGCCGGTCGATGCGAAACAAAAGCTCTGGTATCACCGCACCTTCGAGAAACCGGCCGGCGTCGCGGGCGGGCGATTGCTCCTGCACTTCGGCGCGGTCGATTGGCAGACGACCGTGTCGGTGAACGGCAAGGAAGTGGCCCAGCACACGGGTGGCTACGATCCGTTCACAGTGGATATCACCGATGCGGTCAAGGATGGGGCCAATGAACTGATCGTCGGCGTCTTCGATCCCAGCAACTCCGGCTACCAGCCGCGCGGCAAGCAGCATTTCCCGGCCATCGCCAAGCCGGGCGGGATCATGTACACGCCGGTGACGGGGATCTGGCAGACGGTGTGGCTGGAGCCGGTGCCTGAGCAATACATCCGCGCGCTCAAAATCACGCCGGACGTGGACAAGTCACAAGTCTCCATCGAGATCGCCAAGATCACCAAGTGGCCCCTGGACCGGATCTCCGCCATCGTCTACGACGGCGATAAGGAAATCGCCAAAGGCAGCGCCGACATGAGCGGCCCGATCGTGATCGCTATTCCCGATGCCAAGCTATGGTCGACGGAAAGCCCGAACCTCTATCGCGTGGTTGTCGGCTGGCGCGGCAAGGGCGAATGGCTGGACTCCGTCGAATCCTACTTCGGCCTCCGCAAAATCGAAGTCAAAAAAGACGACAAGGGCGTCAACCGCATCTACCTCAACAACCAGCCGATCTTCATGACCGGCCCGCTCGACCAGGGTTTCTGGCCCGATGGCATCTACACCGCGCCGACCGATGAAGCGCTCAAGTTCGACATCGAAATCACCAAAAAACTCGGCTTCAATTGCACCCGCAAGCACGTCAAAGTCGAGCCCGACCGCTGGTACTACTGGTGCGACAAGCTCGGCCTGCTCGTCTGGCAGGACATGCCCAGCGGCGACAACGGCGTCACCCGCCCCAAGCGCGGTGAAAAGCCCACCGATGAAAGCGGCAACCCCGAAGCGGCCGCCAATTATCGCAGCGAGCTCAAGGCCCTCATCGATACCCATGGCAATCATCCCTCCATTGTGATGTGGGTGGTCTTCAACGAAGGCTGGGGCCAGTTCGAAACCATCAAGAACACCACTTGGACCAAGCAGTACGACCCCACCCGCATCGTCAACCCCGCCAGCGGCTGGACCGATTACCCGGCCGGCGACGTTATCGACATGCACAATTACCCCGGCCCGGGCGCGCCCAAAACCCAGGAAACCCGCGCCGGCGTCCTCGGCGAATTCGGCGGGCTGGGCCTGCCCACCGAGGGGCACATGTGGACCAACAAGAACTGGGGCTACAAAGGCGTCACCGACTCAAAAGATCTCACCCGCGCCTACGTCAAGCTCCTTTCGAAAACCTGGGCCCTGCGCGAGTCGGCCGGGCTGAACGCCGCGATCTACACCCAGCTCACCGATGTCGAAACCGAGGCCAACGGCCTGCTGACCTACGACCGCGAAGTCGTCAAAGTGGACCTGAATGCGGCCGCCGATGCCAATCGCGGGAAGATCGCCCCGCCGCCGCAGGTTACGGTCATCCTGCCCACTTCCCAGAAGGCGGCCGCCACATGGAAGTTCACCACCGAAAAGCCGGCCGATGGGTGGTTCAAGCCGGAATTCGACGATGCCAAATGGAAATCCGCCCCCGGGGGTTTCGGGACGGCCAGCACGCCCGGTTCGGTTGTCGGCACTGAATGGAAGACCGATGGCATCTGGATCCGCCGGGATTTCACGCTCGAATCCGCCCCGAAGAACCCCCTGCTCCTGATCCATCACGATGAAGATGCCGAGGTCTACATCAACGGCATCCTGGCGGCCAAGACCACCGGCTTCATCAGCGACTACGAAGAGTCCGATATCACTCCCGAAGCCCGAGCCGCACTCAAGTCCGGTAAAAACTCGATCGCCGTCCACTGCCACCAGACCCGCGGCGGGCAGTTCATCGATGTCGGACTGCTCGATCAGAAGTAACGCCCAGGTTCATAGTCAGTTCAGGGTCAGGAGCCGTCCACCCAAACGCCCCATCCGCTGAAAAATGATCCGCGGCTCCTGACCGGCTCTGTCTCAATGCTTTCCCGTGACACGGCTGTCCCGGCCGTGCTGGAAACATTGAACTAAAAACTTCGGCGAATTTGCGTCCTTTTCCACTCCATGTCGCCAGCACGGGCGGGACGCCCGTGTCACGGTGGAGTTTGAGACAGAGCCCTCGTGACCTCGTGACCCTTTCGCGCAACCCCACCAGAACCGCGACCGCGCCAAGCCTCGTCCAAGCCCATCGATAGCACCCCATTCCGGGGCAGCGATCCCACGACAGTGCCGTCCCCGCCTCATTTCGCATTCACCTCATGCGATATGATTGATTTTCCCCATTAAACCGCCAAATTCAACACTTTATCTAACATCAGCCAAGTGCGATTAAGCGCAGAATCACAGTTTCCGGCCTCCCCACAGCCCGATACATCTATCAATTAGGACATGAACATCCTATTCTAGTTTCACCCTGATGGTCACTGATGGAAGTGACCCCACGGTGTAAGGAGATTTTTCCCATGTCCGCGACGATCACAGCACCTAAAACTGATACCCCCGCCGGTAACCTCGCCAAGGCCCGCCGAATGGTCACCCTCGACGGCAATGAAGCCGCCGCTTCCGTGGCCCATCGGCTTTCCGAGGTCATCTGCATCTACCCGATCACTCCCTCCAGCCCGATGGGCGAGTTCTCGGATGAATGGTCCGCCAAAGGAAAGACCAACGTCTTCGGCACCATTCCCCAGATCACCGAACTGCAATCCGAGGCCGGCGCTGCCGGCGCGGTGCATGGCGCGATCCAGGCGGGCTCGCTCTCGACGACCTTCACCGCGTCGCAGGGCCTGCTGCTGATGATCCCCAACATGTACAAGATCGCCGGCGAGCTCACGCCGTTCGTCATGCATGTGACGGCGCGCACCCTGGCGACCCATGCCCTGTCGATCTTCGGCGATCACTCCGACGTCTACGCCTGCCGCCAGACCGGCTTCGCGATGCTCTGCTCCAACAGCGTGCAGGAAGCGCACGACCTGGCCATGATCTCCCACGCCGCCTCGCTGGAGAGCCGGATTCCCTTCCTCCACTTCTTCGATGGTTTCCGCACCAGCCATGAAGTCGCCAAGATCGAGGAATTGACCGATGACGACATCCGCTCGATGGTGGATGAGAAGCTCATCGCCGCCCATCGCCGCCGCGCGCTCTCGCCCGACCATCCGCAGATTCGCGGCACCGCCCAGAACCCCGATGCCTTCTTCCAGGCCCGCGAAGCCTGCAACCGCTACTACGATGCCTGCCCGGGAATCGTCAAAGGCGTGATGGACAAGTTCGCCCTCCTCACCGGCCGGCGCTATGGCCTGTTCGATTACGTCGGCCACCGCGATGCCGAGCGCGTGATCGTCGCCATGGGCTCGGGGTGCGAAACCATCCAGGAGACCATCGAATACCTCGCCGCCAAGGGCGAGAAGGTCGGCCTGATCAAGGTCCGCCTCTACCGCCCCTTCGATTGCAAAGGCTTCGTCGACGCCCTGCCGAAGACCGCGGCCAGGATCGCCGTCCTCGACCGCACCAAGGAACCCGGCGCTCCCGGCGACCCGCTCTATCTCGATGTGGTCACCGCCCTGTTCGAAGCCCGGACGGCCGGCGCGATCAAGGATATCCCCTCGGTCGTCAATGGCCGGTATGGCCTGTCCTCCAAGGAATTCACGCCCTCGATGGTTAAATCCATCTTCGATGAACTCAAGAACGCTTCGCCCAAGAATCACTTCACCGTCGGCATCGTCGATGATGTGACCTACACTTCCCTCAAATGGGATATGGAATTCGATATCGAGCCCGATGACGTCAAGCGCGCCGTTTTCTACGGGCTGGGCGCGGATGGCACGGTCGGCGCAAACAAAAACTCCATCAAGATCATCGGCGAGGAAACTGAAAACTGGGCCCAGGGCTATTTCGTCTACGACTCCAAGAAGTCGGGCGCGATGACCATCAGCCACCTGCGCTTTGGCCCGCGCGAAATCCACTCGCCTTATCTGATCCGCACGGCCGGGTTCGTGGCCGTGCATCAGTGGCAGTTCCTGGAAAAGCTCGATGTACTCGAACTCGCCAAGCCGGGCGCGACCGTCCTGCTCAACAGCCCGTTCGGCGTCGACAAAGTCTGGGATCGCCTGCCCATCGAAATCCAGCAGGTCATCGTCGATAAGAAGCTCAAGCTCTATGTGATCGATGCCCTGACCGTCGCCCGCGACACCGGCATGGGCGGCCGCATCAACACGATCATGCAGACCTGCTTCTTCGCCATTTCGGGCGTGCTGCCCCGCGATGAGGCCATCGAGCAGATCAAGAAATCGATCAAAAAAACCTACGGCCGCAAGGGCGATGAAATCGTCCAGAAGAACTTCGCGGCCGTGGATCATACCCTGAGCCATCTTTACGAGGTCAAGAACCCCGGCAAGGTCACCAGCACGATTCACCAGGAGCCGATCGTCACCGGCGACGCCCCGGACTTCGTCAAGAAGGTCGAAGGCGTCATGCTGGCCAACAAGGGCGATCTGCTGCCCGTCAGCGCCTTCCCGGTCGATGGATCCTGGCCGCTGGGCTCGGCCCGTTACGAGAAGCGCAACATCGCCACCGAAATCCCCGTCTGGGATGAGGCGATCTGCATCCAGTGCAACAAGTGCGCCATGGCCTGCCCGCACGCGGCCATCCGCGCCAAGATTTACGACCCCGGCCAGCTCGCCGGCGCGCCCGGGACCTTCAAATCGATCGACTACAAGGCCCCCGATTTCAAGGGCAAGAAATACACGCTCCAGGTCGCGCCCGAGGACTGCACGGGATGCGAATTGTGCATCAACGTCTGCCCGGTCAAGGACAAGACCAACCCGCGCCACAAGGCGATCGACATGATGCCGCAGATGCCTCTGCGGGCGGCCGAGCGCGAGAATTACGACTTCTTCCTCAAGCTCCCCAACCCCGACCGCACCACGCTCAAGCTGGATGTCAAAGGCAGCCAGTTCCTCGAGCCCCTCTTCGAATACTCGGGCGCATGCTCGGGCTGCGGCGAGACGCCTTACGTCAAGCTGCTCAGCCAGCTCTACGGCGACCGCGCCCTCATCGCCAACGCCACCGGTTGCTCCTCGATCTACGGCGGCAATCTGCCCACCACGCCCTACTGCACCAACGGCGACGGCCGCGGGCCGGCCTGGTGCAACAGCCTCTTCGAAGACAACGCTGAATTCGGCCTGGGCTTCCGCCTGGCGGTCGATAAGCATCAGGAATTCGCCCACGAGCTGCTCAAGCTCCTGGCCACCTTTATTGGTGAGGATCTGGTCACCGCCCTGATCACCGCCGACCAGACCAATGAGGCCGGTATCCAGGCCCAGCGCGGGCGGGTGGTCGAGCTCCGCAAGAAACTCCGGCTCATCGAGACCGATTCCAACGCCGCCATCATCGGCGCGCATAACTCGACGCTATCGCAGCTCGCCAAGCGCCTCGATGTGGTGGCCGACTATCTCGTCAAGAAATCGGTCTGGATCGTCGGCGGCGACGGCTGGGCCTACGACATCGGTTTCGGCGGCCTCGATCACGTGATCGCCTCCGGCCGAAACGTCAATATCCTGGTTCTGGATACCGAGGTGTATTCCAATACCGGCGGGCAGCAATCCAAGGCCACCCCCATCGGCGCGGCCGCCAAATTCGCCGCCGCCGGCAAGACCATGACCAAGAAAGATCTCGGCCTGATCGCCATGAGCTACGGCAACGCCTACGTCGCCAAGGTTGCGTTCGGAGCCAAGGACGTGCAGACTGTCAAGGCATTCCAGGAGGCCGACAGCTATGACGGGCCATCCCTCATCATCGCCTACAGCCACTGCATCGCCCACGGCTACGATCTGGCCGGCGGCCCGGAGCAGCAGAAAGTCGCCGTCGAGACCGGCTACTGGCCACTCTACCGCTACGACCCGCGCCGGGTCGCCAGCGGACATCCGGCCATGCAGCTCGATTCCTCCGCGCCCAAGTCGCACGTCACCCAGTTCACCAAGAACGAGACGCGCTTCCGCATGGTCGAACAGCAGAACCCCGAGCGGTTCAAGCAGATGATGGAAATCGCCACGAAGGATATCGACGCCCGATACGCCCTGTACGCCTCCATGGCCGGCCTCACCGCCGCGCCGAAGGAAGCGATCCCCGCGGCCACGCCCAAGCCCAGCACCGGCGGCAACGGCAATAGCGGCAACGGCGCCCACTAACGTCCAACGCGGAAGAGTCCAGCATAAAATCAGTAACTTCTCCGGAGCAATCATGAGCCTCATCACCCATTACCTCGGCCTGACACTCAGCAGCCCGTTCATGCCGGGATCGTCGCCACTGGCCGATGATATCGACATGGTCCGCCGCCTCGAAGACGCCGGGGCCTCGGCGATCGTCATGCGGTCGCTTTTCGAAGAGCAGCTTTTCCGCGAACGCTATGCGACCATCTACCACATGGAGATGTACGCCGATTCGTTCGCCGAAGTCCGCTCCTACTTCCCCGAGCCCAGCGAGTTTTCGTTCGGGCCCGAGGCGTACCTCGAGCATCTGCGCAAGATCAAAGGCGCGGTGGCCGTTCCGGTCATCGCCTCGATCAACGGCACCACCAGCGGCGGCTGGGTCAAGTTCGCCGAGCTGATCCAGCAGGCCGGCGCCGATGCGCTGGAGCTGAATATTTACTACCTGCCGACCGATCCGACGGAAACGTCCGCCGCGGTCGAGCAGCGGGTGGTGGATGTGCTTTCGGCCGTCCGCGCCGCGGTGACCATCCCCGTTTCCGTCAAGCTCTCCTACTCCTACTCGGCGCTGCCCAGCCTGGCCGGGCAGTTGCAGCAGGCCGGCGCGGATGGGCTCATCCTCTTCAACCGCTTCTATCAGCCCGACATTGACATGGAGAACCTGGAGGTCGTGCCGAGGATCAACCTCTCGACTTCGCAGGAACTGCTGGTGCGGCTGCGCTGGCTTTCGATCCTGTCGGCCCAGACGCAGCTCTCGCTGGCCTGCAGCGGCGGCGTGCATACGGCCGACGACGCGATCAAGTCGATCATGTGCGGCGCGCATGCCGTGCAACTGGTCTCCTGCCTGCTTCGCCACGGGCCGGGCCATCTCAAGACCATCAAGGACGAAACCGCCAAGTGGATGGACGAGCATGGCTACGCCTCGCTCCGGCAGATGCAGGGCAACATGAACCTCTCGCGCTGCCCCGACCCGACCGCCTTCGAACGGGCCAACTACATGCGCACCCTGCAAAGCTGGCGCGATCCACTGGGAATGAAGACGCTGTAGCAGCGCCGGCGAGATTTTGGTCGATTGAAGCAATCTGAGGACGTGAAGCGCCGATGGGCCTTCACGTCTTTTTCTATTTGTCCTCCCTGCCTGACGGCAACAAAGTCACAGGGTCAGGAGCCGGACACCAATACCCACAACCAAGTTCGCAACCGTCCCCCGGCTATGTCCCTCTTACAGTTTCTATCGTGAGGGACGTGATTCGCGAGGCATTCTGGAAGTAGAACGATTGAGCAGGCGTCATGGATGGGCCGGGTTCGTGAGAGCCCGGCCCTCTTTATTGCGCCGGCGCGCCGCAGCATCCGCCCGACCTCATCCGGCGTCGCTCCTGCTCGGGGTCGAAATCATCGGGGATGGGCATCGGCGGCGGGAGGGCGGTGAGGGCATCCCATTCGACCCCGTGAGGGCAAGGATTTTCCCCCATGCCAACGGACTGGCGGAAGGCCTCACCCGCCGCATCCTTCGCTCTGCATGTCCTGCAATGGCGGCGGGAGGCGCAGTGGGGAGATTCGATAAATGGGAGTCTCATCCGCAACACCTCGATACTGTCACACTCCCCCCATACCCGAGCCGAATCCCGTAGAGGGCGCGCTGCCCGCAGTCGCCTACCCCTGCCCCCTCAGTGAATTCGCCGTAGGCGCAATCCCATACCCCGGCCGATGAGACAAACCATGCGTTCGCGATGGCCTTGCTCGGGATGAGCAGGTCAATGGTGGCGAATGACGATTCGGGCACGAAATCCCGCAAGAGCCGCCATCGCCACACGGTCGGCAAATCAATCCATGGCCCATCGCCCGTGTCGAGCGGCGTCACGCAATCGCCGCTGTAGTCGTAGATCGTGACCAGCGGGCCGGCCTCCCGCCACCACCATATTCCGGCGGAGTAGGTGTCCGGGTCCTGCTCCAGACACCGCGAGCCCGAGGGCGGGGTGATTCCAGTGGCATCGAAATAGGGACCCGTACCGCCCGGATTAGAAATGAGGCATCCCGCGCAGGTCGAAATCCCGGATGCGACCATCGTCACATATCGCGGGGTGCAATCGCACCATGGAACGGAATGCAATGCCCGCTCGCAATCCTCGCATTGACAGCAACACCGATTCCCCGCGCCATCGCTGACGAGTCGGTTGCCGCTCGCGGTGAGGATGCGCTTGCCGCTGGAGGATAGGACGATTGCGCCGGCCGCCATTACTCCGCCCCGCAAGTTTCGGTGTCGGGGGTTTCGTAGGCGATGGATAATCTCACGGCCCCGGTCATGTCGTAGTAGGCAAGGCCCTTGACCGCCGCCGCCATCATGCCCAGCGGGCGCGGACATTCGGGGGTGGCGGTGGTGAGGAGTTCATCGCCCCCGATTGAAGTCACGGTGTATGTCCAACTCGCGGCGGTGGAAGTATCGCCGTCCGCCCCACCATCGCTCACCAGATCGACGGCAAACACCTGCCCGACCGGAAGCACCACCGGGTTGAGCATCATGCCCTGCGTCGTGCTGTACGGGAGGTACGCGACGATATCATCGACGGCCACGCCCACCACCACCACTAACCCGGCGGTGAGTGGGTCGGGGTTGATGAGGCGGAGAGTGACAACCTGATCTTCATCATCGCTGATGTAGTCCTGAGTCTCACTATCCACCGGGGCAGTCACGGTGCGCACGGTTACGGTGGTGCCGCTTATCACTGTGACCTTGCCCCATCGCAGGGGGATTGATTGCGGCGCGTATCGCACCTTGCTTGAAAGCGCCGGGAGGGGAGTGCCCTCGATCATCCGCACGGCGCGGTCAATGCGCTCGGCGGACTGACGATTGACAATCACCTTTTGATTTCTATCCTCCATTAGGGCATCCCGGAGAAGAGGCCAGTGAAGTCGGCGGTTTCCTCGATATCGTAGTCCATGAAGGTTGCGGTTTCGGATTCCGCAGTACCGTCGGCGGTGAGCAGGACAGGAGCGGATACATCGTTGCCGTATTTGTCTTTGATGTTTTCGAGGACGCCGCCCACGCGCTTGTACATGCCATGATTGAGCAGGTGGAGCGTCCAACCCTTGTCCCGGTAGACAAAGGTGTAGTTGATTTCCCAGTAGGTCAGCGCCCCTTCGGTGGTGGTATTGTAGTCGGCCGTTACAAGTTTGATTTTCTCGGCTTCAAAGACTCGGCTAAGCCCATTGACCGTGAGGGTAACGTCGGCCGCGTTCACTTTGCCCCGGGCGGTTTGAATGGCGGCGAATACATCGGCCATCCCCGTTTCGGTGCATCGACAACTGACGGTCATCTGTTCGTAGTAGTAGGTTTTTTCAGGCCCCGGATCGAAGAATTGCAAGGCGCTATTGAGGATGGGGAAGTCATCCCTATCGGCATTGACCGTTTCATTGACGGCGACGCCCGAGAAACTAATCCGCACTCCCCAGATTTCCCCTTCGGCGTCGGGCGGGGGAGTGGCCCCGGTGTCATCAGCAGTGGTGCCGAAGGTCACTTGCACTTCCCACACCAGCGGTTCATCCTGCTTACGCGAAGTGCGACTCGCAGTGACACTGAGCGCGGCATCGGTGGGATGATCCGCCCCGAACGCATAGGCCACTCCCGCCTCAGCCACCGATGCGGTATCGGTAATGGCACTGACGGATACAAGGTAGTTCCAGACCTCAGTCACCCCACTTTCAGCAGTAGAGCGCTCATCATTGGGAATATGGTAGCAGGTGACGACGGCCATTTAAGCGACCCCGATGTTAAAGATGAGGAGTCCGTCCTTCGCTGCCTTGTCGCGGAGTTCTTTCAATACGCGCGTCTGATCTTTCGATTCTTTCAGGTCATCGGCGGCGATGCGCTTGAGTTCGGCGGCGGGGTCCTTGCCCATCGTCTCACTTGTTGGGAGCGAGAACGTGAACTGCCGATCCAAGAGCGTCGGGAGTTTGGCAATCCCTGCCCCGGTGGAGTCGGCAAATTCCTTGCCCGCTTTGAGTTTGCCGGCGGTCGATGCCTTCTCCGTGATAAGGCCGCGATCCTTTAAGTCGTTCACTTCGGCGACGCGAGCGGCGTAACGCTCCATCGCGGATAGGGCATCGTCTTGGATCGACTTGGCTTTCGATTCCAGGTCGGCTTTAGTCTGATTGAGTTTATTCAGTTGATCGACCTGATACATCAAGTCCTTGATGCGTTGGACTTCACCATCCCCAAGGCCCATCTTATCGAGGTCGAACAAGCGCCCGCCCTCTCCCGGATTGCGGGCCTCAGCCAGATCGCGCGTGAGGCCCTGCATCGAATCGCGGAACGCATCGGCCTTGACCTTCTCGCGTTCCCATGCGTCCATTTGGATCATCGCCCCTTGCGCGGCGAGATAGTCCAGCATGGAAAGGCCCGGGTTCGATTGGAGGAAATCGTCCAACTTCCCAACCCAACCCGGGCGATTGTCATTGGCGGGATTGGCCTTATCGAGTTGCTTCCCCAGATCGGCGAAGGACTCGTTAATGTGCTTGGCGATATCGACTTGCTTCTGCTTCTCCTGCTCCATCAGGTCAACAACCTTCTGGCGCATCTTGGCTTGCTGATCGATGGCGGCGGCCTGCCCGATGGCGGCAATCTCCTGAGCCTTTTGTTTATCGAGGATGGAGGCTTCGGCGGTGTATCGCGCTTTGGTGGATGCGATCTGCGCATCCACCCCATTCCGATCCTCGATGTTATTTTTGCCCTTGCGCAGCGCGGCCAGTTCATCGAAGGCCTCCTTCGATTGTTCTTTCATCGCGGTTTGCGAATCCTTAAAGCGCTTCTCCACATCGCGGATTTGAGTGGCGGTATCGACGGCCGCTTGGGCGCGATCGCGATCATCCCCGAAGAAGGCATTGACGAAATTCTTGCCCGCGAGATTCGCCAGTAGATCGCGGTGCGATTGCTCGGCGGTGGCGGCGACTTTCTGGAGGTCGGTACGGGCCTGCCCCACCTTCTCCCCGAACGCGCTGGCGAACTCCATCTTAGCGATATCGCGATCCAACCCACTCATCGCGCGGCCGATCTTCTCGATACCCTGCGCGAACTCCCCGATGATGGGCAGGCCCTTCATGGATTCGTAGAATTGTTCGACCCCGCTCTTACCTTCGATGAAGGCCTTGTCGGCGGCGGCCATGCCGTTACCGATTTTGTTGATGATTTCGCCGATGCTCTTAATGCTCTTGGCCGCGCCCTCGCCCTTGACCGCATCCACCACCTTATCAAAGTTCTTGAGGGACGAGCCGGCGGTGGCGATGCCCTTTTCCCAATTGGATGAGATGGCGGAGAAGATAACGTTGATCGCGCCCATGACGGCCATAGCATCACTTCCGGTTAATCGATCCAAAGACGGCGTGAACCTGCGCCGATACGTCCGGGGCGGGCGGTGCATCGAAGGTGGGCATCAAGTCGCCGGGTGCGATGGCCTGCTTAGCATGGCCCGAGAAGTTCGCTACGGTGGAGCCTAAGATGCCCATGCGAAGGTCGTCCGCTCATCGCCCCACGGGTCAAGTTCGTATGTCGCTGCCCACTCGGTCAACTCCACACTATCCACCCGGGCAAGTAGATCATGCACCGTCATTCCAAGAGCCAGGGCGAGTTTGAAATAGAAGCGGCGGTGCGGGTTCGCCCTTAGTTTTTTTTGGCGGCGTCGATGCCGTACTGCCCCAGCGCATTGGCCTTGAAGGCCACGTCAAACAAGCGATCTAACACCGCCCCGCTCTTAGCGCCAAGCGCTTCGGTGTCGGCCTCAGTGAATAGACGATTGCCTTGCTCATCGCAGAGACACCGCACCAATAGAGCCGCGCGGAAGTTAGAGCGGTTGCCTTTTCCAATGATTGCGGTTGATGCCATTTCTTAAATCCTCAGTGTAATGTTCTGATTAGAACTAGACTTCATGCCAGACCGACAGGGTGAGAGTGGTAACGTAGTAGGGTTCATCCTGTCCACTGTCGGGGAGGGGTGCATGTTCATCGGTGCGCGACTTGATGAAGGCCCCCTGTACCTTGATGCCGCCCCACGTCCCGGCCTGATTGTCCAATGCGGTAGCAACTGCATCGGTGAGTGAGGCAGCGCCCGCGTAGTCCTTCGCCACGATGAAGATATCGACCGTGGAATCGACTAGCCCGGATGCCCCGGTGAAGGTGCGATCGGGCTTGGCTTCGGTAATGGTGTATGCGCTCTGTGGGAAGGCCTCACCCGAGAAGATGGACTCAGGGAAGATGCGATCATCGACCAGGGCGGTAATCGCGGTAGTGGACGACAGGCGGGAGAAGATGGCTTTACCGATCATGCTTTCACCTTGAGGTTATTGACTGCCTTCTCCACTCCGTCGGCGATAGATCGCTCGATGACTGTCACCGCATCGCCCTTCGTCGCGTTGAATGCCCGGGTGATGAAGTCATTAGCCTTAATGATCTTCCGCCCATCCCCCAACTTCCGACCTCCAGCGCGATGCCCGAACACGACAAACCCCGCGTAGAATAGAGGCCCGACGAACAACTTCTTGCCGCACGAAACCAGAATGGAAATCACGCCCGAGCGGCGCTTGCCCGCCCGCACCTTCAAGGCCCGCTTCATCGCGCCAGATCGCACCGGGGCAAGCGCTACCGCTTGCGTTCGGTTGATCTTCGCGCCATCCCTTAACCCCTTGACAATCACCTTGCGGGATACCGTCTTACCCAATTCTTTGAGGCCATCTTGGATGGCTTGGCTTCCCTGCACTTTGATCTTGGCGGCCATTACTCCACCTCCCCGCACGATAGCACCAACTCAATGTTGGCCTCATCGGTATTGAGAATCCCATTGATGAACAGGGTACGGGTGCCGAA
>JBBRTW010000111.1:0-16755 GCA_038244055.1 Tepidisphaerales bacterium
CGATAAGGCCAGGCCGCATCGAACCACGCGGCCGAGGCGCAGGGAGCGGCGATCAACAGGAGCAGGAGAATGGCCGGGCGGGTCGCGATTGGGCTGGGCATGGGTGGCAATCTTCAATTCATCGAGTCATTCTTCGAGTTGGCCGAAGGGCAGATCGTTCCGCATCGGCGCGGGCTTCTGATACGACGCCGCCGGATCGTAAGCCCGGCCGCTCTGGGCGGAATCCAGAAACCCGGCCATCAAGTCTAATACATAAAAAGCCTGCTCCCCGTTGGCACGGAATGCCCGGCCCGAGCGAATCGCATACGCCATGTCGGCCGCGCCGATGCTTCGGCCGTAGCCGGTTTTGAACGCGGGCGCGACATCGTGGAAGTCCTTCTCGCCGATCCTGCAGAGGCTCACCGGGCCATCGAAGGTATTGGGATCGGGGACCTTGAGCGTGCCCTCGCTGCCGTAGATCGCGATCGGCTGCTTGCCATCGTACTGCGGCGCGAAGGTGGCGAAGCTCTGGATGATCACGCCCGTGCATCCGTTTTGAAATTCCATGGTGCCGCAGATGTGGTCGGGCGTTTCAACGGCGATCTTTTTCCCGGCCAGGGGCTTGCTGGTGATCGTGCGGTCGGGGATGGCAATGGTGGCCGCGCCGGTCAATCGCTTCACCGGGCCAAGGAGCTGGAGCAGAGCGGTGAGATAGTACGGCCCCATGTCGAACATCGGCCCGCCGCCGGGCTGGTAGTAGAACTCGGGGTTGGGGTGCCACGATTCATGGCCGCGCCCCATCATGAAGGCGGTGAAAGCGACCGGCCGGCCGATCGCGCCTTCTTCGATCAATTTGCGGGCGGTCTGGATGCCCGCGCCCATGAAGGTATCGGGGGCCGAGCCGACCTTGAGCTTTTTCGCGCGCGCCAATTCGCTGATCTTGCGCCCCTCTTCGCGACTGGTTCCCAGCGGCTTTTCGCTGTAAACGTGCTTGCCCGCGTCGAGGCAGGCGAGCGAGACGGCGGCGTGTGCCCGTGGGATCGTCAGATTGAGAACGAGCTCAATCGCCGGGTCTTTAAGCAACTCATCCACCGAAGTGGCGCGCGGCACGCCATATTCCTTTGCCTTGGCCCTGGCCCGATCCATGTCCAAATCCGCGCAAGCGACGAACTCCACGGCCGGAAAATTCTTTCCCATCGCCAGATACGCGCCCGAAATCGCACCGCAGCCGATCACGCCGGTCCGAACTCGTTGCATGTAGACTCCTTTGCTGATGACAGGCTAACGAGTGGGTGGGGGGATGCAAACGTGGGTAGAGAACCGATTGGTTGAACCACCGCACTCCATGAATTGCTTCAGCGAATGGGTTCGACTCCTTCCATTTTTCTTCTCTGCGTCTTTGCGCCTTGGCGTCTTGGCGATTGCCTTTCGTTCCCATGCTTAGCAGCGTTCCATCGCATCAGACACCGCTGGATGTCTCACAACTTCTCTCCCCCCGGCTTGCCATCCACCGGCAGCTTCACCCGAAACGTCGAGCCCTTCTCCACTTCGCTGTCCACCTCGATCGTTCCGCCGTGGTCTTTGATGATTCCGTAGCTGATCGAAAGCCCCAGCCCCGTCCCCTGGCCCTGCGGTTTGGTCGTGAAAAAAGGATCGAAGATGCGGTCGCGAATGGCCGGTGGAATTCCGTGGCCGGTATCGCGCACTTCGATGATCGCCATTGCCGCCGCGCCTGCGCCATCGACGCGGGTTGAGACCGTCACCTCACACCCCTGCTTCGAGGCATCGATCGCATTGGTCAGGAGATTCATCACGATCTGGTTGATCTTGGCCGCCTGGCAGGTGACCTTAGGCAGCGTTCCGAATTGCGTGACCACCTTGACCCCCTTGCGCCGGGCATACCCCTGGACGATATTGACGGTGGATTCGATTCCCGCGCCCAGATCGGCCTCCTGAAGATCGCTCTCATCCAGCCTGGCGAAATCGCGCAGGTCCTTGACGATCTGCTGGATCCGCCGCATCCCCTCGCGCGAGCGGGCGAAGAGCCCATCGAGATTCTCCACCGTGTAGGCGATATCAATCTGCCCCGCCAGTTCGGCAATTTCGGCCGCCAGTTCCGCCGGCAGCGATCCATCCGCCTGCCGATACAAATCGAGCAATCGCCGCAATCCGGCCACATCGCGCTGGATCACCGCCACATTGTTATTGACGAACGCCAGCGGATTGTTGATCTCGTGGGCCACGCCCGCCACCATCTGCCAGATGGCCGCCAGTTTCTCCGCCTGCACCACCTGCGACTGCGCCGCCTTGCGCGCCTCGTGGGCCGAATGCTCCGACTTGACCGCCTCGGCGAGTTGGCGATTGGATTCCTCCAGCAGAGTCTGAGCCCGCTTCTTCTCGGTCACATCCCAGAAAATCGCCTGCGAGCCGATCACCCGCCCCGAATCATCGTACACCGCTGTCTTGACCACCTGCACATAGAGCGTGCGCCCGCCGGGCGTCACATGCTCCTCCACCACATCCAGCGGCTGGCCGGTGCGGATTACTTCCTGGTCATCGCGCCGATAGCGCGCCGCCAGGTCGGGCGGGAAAAAGTCGAAATCGGTCTTGCCGACGATCTGGTCCAGCGGCCGGCCGATCTCATTGCAGAAGCGCGTATTGGCGAAGGTGAACCGCCCGGCCAGATCCTTGCGGAAAATATGCTGCGGGATCGTCTCCACCAGCGAATGATAGAACGCCTCGGATCGGGATAGCGCCGTCTCGGCCTGCATTCGCCGCAGCTCGGTGCGCAGGAGCGAGCGCGAGGATACATACGTCATCACGATCAGCACGACCACCGTCGCCACCGCGAAAAGCGCGACGCCGAACTCGGTATCATAAACCCCCAGATGCTGCCCCTTGAGGCGCATCCACCCCAATATCAGCGGCACGATCACCGCCGCCGGCAGCAAGCGCCGCAGCGCCGTGCCGCCCGACGTCCGGCTGACCAATACCGAAACCGGCTCCTTCTGCGGGCGGGCGCAGAGAATCCCCAGCATCAGGAGCACGAAGCAGGCCGCGGTATTGGGCGCCATCGCCAGGTACGTCCGCAATGGCCCGTAAAACTCCTCCACGCCGTAGAGGTAGCCGGTGACCGCGACCAACCCGATCGCCCCCGCCAAAAGCGATAACCACACCGCCGGTCGTTGCCGCCACCGCCCGACCTCCACATCCAGCCCCGCCAGCGCCAGCCCCATCATCGCGAACGACACCGCCGTCGTCGGTGCCATGCGATTCCCCGCGAGCCTGGCCCCGAAGAGCAGTTGATCGATCGACGAAGGCCAGTCCAGCGCGTAGGCGATCAGTCGCTGGACGGCGAGAATCACCACGATCCAGCTCAGCCCCTGGGCGAACCAGCGCGAGCGCCAGGAGGGCCCCGCCTCGATGCCGATGAATATCCATAAACTCGCCGCCGCGATCAAAAATGTCAGCGCCACCACCGGATTCATGGGCACGGCATCGCTCGTGAACCCCTTAAGCAGCGGCCAGTTCGCCACCCAGCCCACCAGCACCGCCAGCGCGATCGCGGCGACCAGGAGGCCGCTGCTGCGCGCGATCCCCCGCGCCGTCCGGGCCATGAGCGGCCCCGTGGTCAGGTGGGCCGAAGACATGATCCGCCCATCGCTCTTCACATCCTTCAACAATACCACGCCGCTCACCGAAGCGACCGCGGATGCCGCGTCCGCTGACGGAACACCCGCCGGCCCCGAAGATTCCTCAACGCTTTGCGGCGGCGTGCCTGGCAACTGATCCTCCTGGGCGGTCGAGCCGCGAAGTGATTGAACTCAGCCAGCGCCCGCGCCCGGCGCGGTCTGGTTGTTCCCGCCGGATGCGGGCGGCGCTGCGGGGAGTGTAATCGTGAATGTCGTCCCCTGGCCATGCTCGCTGGCCACCGCCACCGTCCCACCGTGCATTTCGACGAACGCCTTGACCACCGACAATCCCAGCCCCAGGCCCTTCTTGCCGTACTCGAAGTGCCCGGAGGAGTGGTGCGAAACGTCGAAGGAAGTGAAAAACCGATCGAAGACCCGGGCCATGCTCTGCGGCTCGATCCCGATCCCCGTATCGCTCACCCAGATGCGCACGGATGCCGCGCCACCCGCCACTTCCGCCGGACCCGCCCCCCCCGCCGCTTCGCCAGCACCCTCCCGTCGAGCGCCAACCCTGATGGTCCCCCCATCGGGCGTGAACTTCACCGCGTTCAACAGAATGTGATTCACCGCGTCGCGGATTTTCTCCCCATCCAGCATCAACTGCCCCAGATCCTCCGGCACATCCACCACGAGAACCTGGTTGCGCGTCTTGATGAACGGCCGAACATCGTCCGCCGCGCGCACGATCAGGCGCGAGATATCGTGCGCGGTCATGCTCGGCCGGCGCTCGAACTGCTGCATCGACAGCATGGTCACGATCTGGTTGATCAGATGCTGCATCCGCCCCCCGGCCTGCTGAATCCGCCGCAGCAGCTCGGCCAGCTCATCGTTCACGCCCGGCTGCAGCGCCGCCAGATGCGCGATCCCCGACAAGATCGTCAGCGGCGTGCGCAGCTCATGGCTGGCCACCTGGATGAAGGCGCTCTTGAGCTGATCGGCGCGCTGCAACTCGGCGTTGGCCTGCTCCAGGGCCTGGTTTTTCTTCGTGACCTCTTCGAGAAGCCGCTTGCGATCCACCAGCAGGTCGTGATGCTCGCAGGCTTCGCGGATGATGGTCAGCAGTTCATCGGGGTCCCACGGCTTGGTGATGTAGCGGTAGACATTCCCCTGGTTGATCGCATCCACCACCGCCCGCAAATCGGCGTACCCGGTAAAGAGCAGCCGGGTTGCATCGGGATGGCGGTCCCGCACCCGCTCCAGCAACTCCACCCCGCTCATCTCCGGCATGCGCTGGTCGGTCATGACCACATCGACCTGCTCCTGCTCGGCCAGCTTCAATCCCTCCTCCGGCCTGGTCGCCCCCAGCACCCGGTATTCCAGGCGCAGCAGATCCTTGACGCTCGACACCACATCGGGCTCATCATCCACCACCAGTACCGTATGTCTTCGGTTCCGCATCAACTCTGGAGTCTATGCCGTTAGAATCGGTTATGCGCCGCGATCGCCATTATACGCGGACAATCGAAAGTTGGATGCGCCCAATGGTAAGCCGATTTACTTCTTTGCAAAAGCCCAGACCTTGTCTCCCGTGCGGATCACGATCAATCCATCCACCGCCGCCACCGTCGAGCGCGTCGCCCCATTCTCGCTTCCCAGGGACACCTTCGACAGCACCTTGAATTCCTCGGTCGAGCAGATGTAAACATCGCCCGCCTCGTTGGTCATGTAAATCTTTCCCTCCGCACCAGTTGGAGAACCGCGCATGACCGGTTTGGAATCGAGCGTACCCGCCCAGAGCTTGTTGCCCGTGGCCGGATCGACGCACTCCAGTTTTTTCTTGTCCCCATCCAATACATACATTTTATTATTGTAGATGAGTGGCACGCACACATCGCTGGTCAGTTCCGGCGACTTCCACGCCAGGTGGCTGAGCGTCACATCCCCCATCCCCCCCTCACGCCAGGCGAGGATTTTTCCACCCTTGGGCGGACAGGAGTAGACAATCCCATTCCAGGTCACGGCCGAAGGCACCAGTCGCCAGTGCGGAATCTTCTCCGGATTCCATCCCCCCGCCCGCCAGAATTCCTTGCCGTTTTCCGGATCGTGTCCCGAGATGCAGTCCCCACCCACGATGAGGATCTCCGTCCGCGCGGGTTTCTCCCAGGGGATGGGTGTGCCGTAAGACTCGCGCGACTCCACCACCGCATCGCTCGGCCGCACCACCTTCCACAGATCCTTCCCGGTCTCCGGGTCGATCGCCAGCAGATACGAATCGATCAGTTGATCCCCCTGCTTGACCCCCTGCAAGCCCTTGGCCTCCACATTGCGATGCAGCACCTGCACATAAAGCTTCCCCTTGTAGAGCAGCGGGCTCGATCCATAAATCCACAGCACGTTCCACTTGCCGTGGTCCTTCTGCAGATTCCGCTTCCAGAGCTCTTTGCCGTCGTAGTCGTAGGCCGCCAGGTCGCCCGTGCCGAAGAGGTAGATGACCTTCTTGCCATCGGTCACGGGAGAGGGCGTCGCGTAATCGTTCATCCGGTTCTGCACGTATCCATCGCCGATCTCGCGCTGCCAGAGTATCTTGCCATCTTTCTTCGACAGACAGAGCGCGCTCAGTTTCATCGTCCCCTTGGCCGATGCGGTGACGAATACCCGATCCCCCGATACCACCGCGCTGCCGTTGCTGTGCCCCGGCATCGCGGTGGACCAGAGCGCCTCTTCCTTGACCAGGTTCGCCGGCAAATCCTTCGCCTCGCTTGACCCATTGAAATGCGGCCCGCGCCACTGCGCCCACTCCGCGCCGCCGTCGGCCCGCGCGGCCACCGCGCCCATCGCCGCCAGCACACTCGCCAGCACCATCCACCCGCTCGACGCGCCTGTTACCCGCATAGTTCATCCTCGGCAAATCAGTACACAACCCATCCCGATCCCGCACTGGGCGGACGACAGGTTATACCAGCGGAGATCGGGCGTGTGGAGTTGCGCGGGGGCAAATGTCGGAGAGGAAAGGACGGGAGGGTGTAGGGTATGGGGTATAGGGTGTAGGCCGGCGGGCCGTGCTCGCGCGGGGGAAAGGGGGTGGTGCCATGCTTGGACCCGGAAACCTCTCCGTTCGCCATTCAGCATTCAGAATTTCAGAATCCCCCTCCCGCCAGCTTCCCCAACTGATTCAACGTCGCCCTCAAATCCTTCGGAACGACCGCCACCACTTCCACCTTCGCTCCGGAAAGATCCTCGAAGCGCAGCTTCTCGGCGTGCAGGGTCAGGCGGCCGATGAGCGGTTTCTCGGCGGCGTATTTGCCCAGGTGATACTTGCGCTTCAAGCTGCTCAGGAACAGGCCGGCCGAGCCGGGGTTGTAGAGGGGATCGACGGCCAGGGGCAAGCCGATGTGGCGGAGGTGGACGCGGATCTGGTGGGTCTTGCCGGTCTTGGGGAAGACGCGCAGGAGGGCGTGGCTGCGGAATTTCTGTTCGAGTTTCCACAGGGTCAGCGCCGGCCGGCCGTGCTTGAAGACATTCATCTCGCGCGGGCGGGTTGGATGGGGCGCGAGCTTGGCATCGATCTGGCCTTCGGTTTCCAGGGGCACACCCGCGACGAGGGCGAGATACTCCTTCTCGATCTTGTTGTTCTGGAACTGATGGGACAGATGCCGCTGGGCGGCGATGTTGCGGGCGAAGAGAAGCACACCTGAAGTATCCTTATCCAGGCGATGCACCACCCGCAGGCGCGGGTCGGCCGTCCCCGCCCACGGCAGCCCCATCGCCTCGGCCGTCTGCTGCAAGGCGCGGGTCTTCTCCGCCCGCCCCGGAATGGTGGCCAGCCCCGCCGGTTTGTTGATGGCCACCAGGTCGGGAGTGTTGAGGAGAATGTCGAATAAGGGCCGGGGCATGGGGAGGGGAAGGATAACCTTTACGCATCAGCCCACAAGCGATGACCGATTCTTCGAGACTTTCCGGCCGTATCCCCGTATTCTGAAAGGCGCACACAATGCTGGATTGCCGCGGTGGCATCGCAATGACCGCTGACAACGGACCACGGACAACTGACAACCCATGGACAATTGACCATGGAACATTGAGCATTGGTGACTGACACCCCAGAAGCATTCGTTTGCTTCACCATCCCTCTTTCCCGTACAATCACCCCACAAAAGATCAAACCACGTTCCGGGGCCAAACTTGCTCGCTCGCATCCACACCTTCATCCTCACCGGCATCGACGCCGCGCTCTGCGAAGTCGAGGCCGACGTTTCCGGGCATGGCACCGAAAAGGCCATCATCACCGGGCTGCCCCAGATGGCCGTCAAGGAATCGGTCGAGCGCATCGACCGCGCCATGATCAATTCCGGGTTCAACGCCCCGAAGAACCACGTCCTGATCAACCTGGCCCCGGCCGATGTCAAGAAGGAGGCCACCAGCCTCGATCTCCCCATCGCCATCGGCCTGCTTCGCGGCACCAGTTTCATCCAGACGGAGCTCCATAAGGATTATTTGATCGCCGGCGAGCTCGCGCTGGATGGCCGGGTGCGCAAGATCAAAGGCTCGCTCTCCATGGCGATTCTTGCCAAGCAGAAGAAATTCAAGGGCGTGATCCTCCCCTTCGAGAACGCCCGCGAGGCGGCGGTGGTGGAGGGGATCGATGTTTACCCCGTTTCGACCTTGGCGCAGGCGGTGGCTTTTTTGAACGAGTTGCTGCCGATTGAGCCGTACCAACTCGATGGCCAGCCGTATCAGGCCAGCCAGCTTTCGCCCGATTGGGACTTCGCCGATGTGCGGGGGCAGGAGGCGGTCAAGCGGGCGATCACGATTGCCTGCGCCGGCGCGCATAATTTGTTGATGATCGGCCCGCCGGGCACGGGTAAATCGATGCTGGCGGCGCGCATCCCGGCGATTCTACCGCCGCTCTCGCGCTCCGAATCGCTCGAAACCACGCGCATCTATTCCGCGCTGGGCCTTCTGCCCGATGGCATCGCCCTGATGGATCAGCGGCCGGTCCGCTCGCCGCACCACTCGGCCACCGCGCAGTCCCTCATCGGCGGCGGATCGATCCCCAAGCCGGGCGAAGTGTCGCTGGCCCACCATGGCGTACTCTTTCTCGATGAGCTTCCCGAGTTCCCGCGCCCGGTGCTGGAAACACTGCGCCAGCCTCTGGAGACGGGGGAGGTGACGGTTGCCCGCGTCCACTCATCCATCAAGTTCCCGGCGCGATTCATGCTCGTGGCCGCCATGAACCCCACCGAATCCGGCCACAAGGCCGCCGACCCCCGCGCCCGCAACAAATACCTCGAAAAAATCTCCGGCCCGCTCCTGGACCGCATCGATATCCATGTTGAAGTCCCATCGGTGCCCTATTCCGAACTCACCGGCAAACGCGCTGGCACCGATTCCAAGGCGATGCGCGAGCAGGTCAATCGCGCCCGCGATCTCCAGAGGGATCGCTTCAAGAACGACACCACGAATGCCCGCATGGATTCCAAGATGCTTCGCACCCACTGCGAACTCTCGGAGACCTGCCTGCTGCTGATGAAGCAGGCGATGGATGAATTGGGGCTGAGCGCAAGGGCTTATGACAAGGTGCGAAGGGTTGCCCGAACCATCGCCGATATGGATGGGTCGGAAAAGTTGGCCGAGCAGCATCTGGCGGAGGCGATTCAGTATCGATTGCTGGATCGGAAGTTCTGAGGATTGTCGTAACGGCCTTAGTAGTTCCGCGGCGGATTGCCGGGAACCTGGGGAGGCATGCCGGTCGGCGGCGGCGGGGACATCGGTTGATGCGGCTGAATGGGAAAGCCGTGCGGGCCGGAGTAGCTCTGTCCTTCCACGCGAAGCGGTTCGGCCCAGACAGCGGCCAAAACCGCAATGAGAATCGCCATGCCGACCACCAGGCCGGCCTCGGCCCAGTGTTTGAATGATGTGCGGCGATGCGCCAAATGGGGAAATGGGCGGTACAATGGGGAGCGAAGTGCGATCGGAGGTTTTGATGACCCTGCAGATTGAATTGACGGACGACACCGAGAAGTTATTGAAACGCGAGGCCGAGCGGCAAGGCATCGGGCCGGAGGAACTCGCCAAATCATTGATCGAAAAGTCATTTGTCGTCGGCCCGCCGGATACGGCGACGCTGGAACTGCTGGCGAAGTGGGATGAGCGTGACGCCACCGATGATCCCGCCGAGATCGAACGTCGAAATCGGGACTTCGAAGAATTCAAGAATGCGATCAATGAAACGCGCCGAGCCGCCGGCGCCAGGATCATCTATCCATGATTACCGCGGTACTGCTCGATTCGGGTCCGCTGGGCCTTCTCGTCCATCAACGGGGCGGCCCATCGGGCGTTCAATGCCGGCAATGGCTGGCGGCGCTGGCACAAAAGGGCGTTCGGGTGATCGTGCCCGAAATCATCGACTACGAGTTGCGCCGCGAGCTCATTCGAATTAATCTGACAGCGGCGATCAACGATTTGAACGTCCTCATTGGCTCCAAACCAGATCGCTATCTCCCGCTGACGACCGACACAATGCGAACCGCAGCGGCACTATGGGCCCAAGCCCGAAAAGCTGGCCGGCCGACGACACACGCGCAGGAATTAGATGTCGATGTAATCCTCGCCGCCCAGGCCCTCAGCCTCAATCTCCCGCCCGCGGAATTTATCGTGGCCACTACAAACGTCACCCACCTCTCCCGCTTCGTGCCCGCCGCAATGTGGATGAATATTTGACCCCACCCGCGCCCCGTTTCCCAAACGCGCGATCCGCCCTAGAATGCCGCCCATGTCGTCCGCGCCTACCGCTGATCCAACCGAAGAGAAGACCCCGGATCCTCGCAACCACCCCGAGGATTACCGGATGACCCTGGGCGAGCACCTGGAGGAGCTGCGCAAGCGGCTGTTCCTGGGGGCGGGGGGGTTCATACTCGTGTTCTTCATCTTCATGGTCCCGAGCATCGGGGAATCGGTCGTTTACTATGCCTGCCGGCCGCTTTTCATCGCCCAGATTCGGAACGGCCTCAATCCGCAGGTCCACACCACCGAGGCCGCCGAAGCGTTCATGACTTACATCAAAGCGGCGATGATCAGCGCCGCCACAATCGCCGGGCCGTGGATGATCTATCAGGCGTGGCTCTTTGTCTCGTCGGGCCTCTATCCGAGCGAGCGCAAATACGTCACCAAATTCCTTCCCCTGAGCATCTTTTTGTTCATCACGGGCGTTGTGTTCCTGTATTTCTACGTTCTGCCGCTGATGCTGGAGTTCTTCATTGGATTCCAGATCGGCGACATCATGCGACTTCCCTTCGACAAGCTGACGCCGTCGCCCGCAACGCAGCCCTTCGTCGTGCCCGTCCTTCCGAGCGACCCGACCGCCGCGATCACCGGGCAGCTCTGGATCGATGCGAACACCGGCCTGCTCAAGGTATGCACCGCCCCCGGGGCAACGCGCATTCTGCCCTACGGTTCGGGTCGGGCGGTGAATCCCATCATTACACTCGCAACCTATTTCGAGATGGTGATCGGGCTTCTTCTGAGTTTCGGCCTGGCCTTCCAGATGCCGCTGGTGGTGATGGCGCTGGCGCGCATTGGCATTGTCGAGATCGATACGTTTCGCAGGCTCCGCCGCATTGTGTATTTCGTCCTGACCATCCTCGCAGCGGTCATCGTGCCGGACGTCGTGACGGGGATGATTGCCCTTCTGGTGCCGCTCGTGCTGTTATACGAAATGGGCATTTTGCTTGCCGTCTGGGGCAAAAAGAAGCGCGATGCGGAAGCGGCGGCAGCGGAGAAGTCGAAATGACGTGGCGGTTAGGTTCAGGGTTCAGGGTTCAGGGTTCAGGACGAGCCGGATGGCGCATTCTGGGGTTGGAAAAGAACGATGATGGGCTCGGCGAGGCCCGATAGAGTCTTATCCGCACTTCGCCTGAACCCTAAACTCTGAACCCTGAACCCTCCAGCCCCCCTCTCGACAAAACCCATGTGAGGGATATAATCGCCCCTCCAAATCCATCGCCCAGGTGGCGGAATTGGCAGACGCACTACTTTGAGGTGGTAGCGAGGCAACTCGTGCAGGTTCGACTCCTGTCCTGGGCATCGAGATAAGCCGTGACCTAATGGTCACGGCTCTTTTTTGCGCTCTCAATTGCCATCCCGCTACCTCACGTCGAAGCAATATAACCACTCCTCATCGCGCAAATAGAGCCGTTTATTGGCGATCACCGGATGAGTCCACATCCCCCCGGAGGGGCGGCGGAGGGCCGATTCCCGCGGGAGGGTCATCCGCCCGCGCTCGACCCAGCCGCTGGGGCTGGCTTCGATCATGGCGACGATCCCGCCTTTTTCAGCGCAACAGTAGAGATTGCCATCAGCGGCGAGGATGCTTCCGCGTCCGAGGCGCTCCTTGTCCGACCATTTCACTTTGCCGGTTTTGAATTCCGTGCAGAGCCAGCCTTTGCCTTCGGAATAGCCGTAAATGTGGCCATCGACCAGCACCATGCCGCCATCGCGGCTTTGGACGGTTTTATTCGAGTAGACTTTCTCGACCTGAATCCCGGCCGGTTGCGGATTGAGCTTGATCAGGTCGCACCCCTGGCCGAAGCCGACCGTGGAGAAGATGTGGTTGTCGGAGAAGATCGGAGTGGCGGTGACGACATCATCGTAGGCCGGGCGGCGGATGTAGGACCAGAGCGTTTTGCCCTCTTTGGCGGAGATGCCCACGACGCCGGAATTGACGACCTGGATGTATTGGCGAATGCCGCCAACATCGGCCGCGATGGGGCATGAATAGGGTGCCTGGTCGGTTGTGTCTTTGCTGCGCCAGATCACCGCGCCGGTCTTCTTATCGAGGGCGGCGAGCAGGCCCTGCTTGCCGCCGGGGACGCAGATCAATTGCGCGCCATCGACCAGCGGCGCGGCCGCGTAGCCCCAGCCCAGCGGCGTGGGCTCTTCCAGGCCGCCGCCGATGGGATTGACCTCGCCGCCCAGATCGCGGGGGAGATTCTTGCGCCAGATTTCCTTGCCGGTGGCGGTTTCGACGCAGATCAACTCGCCGCCGCCGCCGAGGGCGTAGATCAGATCGCCATCGACGGTGGGCGTGGCGTTCGGCCCGATATTCCAGTTGTTTCCCTTCCAGGTGAAGAGCGGACCGATTTTGGTGGCCCAGAGTTCCTTCGGCGCGGCTTTGATATCCATCGCGATGATGAATTCCGAATCGCCCCGGCCGACGGAGATGTAGAGGCGGTCGCCGACGATGGCCGGGCCGGAGTAGCCCAGACCGAGCTTGTCGGTGCTCCAGAGGAGGGCCGGGCCGGCTGCGGGCCAGGTTCGGCGGAGGCTGGTTTCGCGGGAGACGCCATCGCGCTCGGGGCCGCGGAATTGGGGCCAGTCGGCGGCAAGGACATCAAACGCCATCGCGCAAATGAGGAATACACCCACTCCGACGAAGCTGGTTTTCATGATTCACCTCTGTAAACAGGAACCGGGCCGGGGACAAAAGTTGCGGGAGAGCTCATTTGGTTGGAATTATCGATAGCGCGGCGCGCCAGGGGGCGTGCCCAGCCGAGCGGATGGCCCGATTCTGCGGCGGGGAAGCCTGTTGGCGGCAGGTCAGGGCATGGGCACCCCAAAAAATCGAGAAATCGGTGTTTCAGGGGGTGGGGGACGGGCGGCTTTGCGGCCATCGGTGCTATCGGACGTCGGGGTGCTTGAAACTGGCCGATGAATCAATGGGGATGTATGTTTCAGGGCCACCGGTGGAAGAAATCGGAGTCGTTGGGGGCGGCATTGAAGGCTCGGGTTAATTCCACTAGACTAAAGAGTCTCCCGGTCCGGAAAGATGCTGTTTTCCGGACCCCCCGAAACCGCCGCAGACCTTGGTTATTCCGGAGTTTACGAATGGCCGTCGCCAACGAAGTAGAAAAGCGGAACGTCAGCAAACCGTCCGTGAGTGTAGCCACGCCCGTCGATCCTGCCCGCGGGCTGGCCGAGCGCGATCGCCTGCGGATGATGATGTTGATCCGTCGCTTCGAGGAACGGACCTATCAGGAGTATTCCAAGCCGCGAACGCTGGAAGATGGCACCAAGGAAATGAAGATCGGCGGGTTCTGCCACCTCTACAGTGGGCAGGAGGCCGTCGCGGTGGGGATTGCGGCCCTTTACGACAAGTCGAAGGATGGGCTTTTTAACGGCTACCGCTGCCATGGACATTCGCTGGCGCTGGGGATGTCGCCGCACGCGGCCATGGCCGAACTTTTTGGGAAGAAAACCGGCTCGTCCAAGGGCAAGGGTGGATCGATGCACCTCTTCGATGCTTCGGTAGGCAACCATGGCGGCCACGGCATCGTAGGCGGACATATTCCGCTCGGCCTCGGTGTCGCCTTCGCACAGAAGTACAAAAAGACGGGGGGCGTGACTTTCTGCCTCTTCGGGGATGGGGCCATCAACCAGGGGACATTCAACGAATCACTCAACCTGGCCAGCCTGTTCAAAGCGCCGGTGATCTACATCGTCGAGAACAACGGCGTGGCCATGGGGACGCAGGTGGAGCGCTCCAGCGCGGAGAAGGATCTGGCGCTGCGGGGAAGCGGTTTTGCCATGCCCCATTACAACGTCGATGGCAACGATCTGGATACGGTCATCGGCGAATTCGGCAAGGCGGTCACGCGGGCGCGAAAGGGTGAGGGGCCGAGCTATATCGTGGCCAACACCTATCGCTTCCGCGGGCATTCGATGTCCGATCCGCTCAAATATCGCTCCAAGGAGGAGGCCGAAAAGGCGCGGCAGCGCGACCCGATTTCGCTCTACAGCATGCGGCTCATTCAGCAGGGTCTGATGTCGGATGTGCAACTCGACGAAATGGAAGAAGCGGTGGCGGCCGAAGTGAACGAGGCCGTTCGCCTGGCGGAGACGGACGCGAACCCGGATTTGGCCGAGCGGTTCGATGATATCCTGGCGGAGAAGTATCCGTACGAGCCGAAGTGAGATGGGAATATGAGCGAAGAAATCAGCGTCAGGGAAGAGCTATACAAGTATTTGGATGTTAAGCCGTTCAGCCGGTTCACCATTGTGATGGCTAGCGGAGATCGTTACGAGGTGACCGACCCGCACCAGGTTGCGGTGGGCCAGACTGTGATCATTGTGATTCCCCGCGGGTCAACTCACTCCTTGCTTCGGAATAATCAGATCTCGTCGATCGACGTGCATGAGTCGGCGGCGTAGTTCATTGATCTTCCTTAAAGGCCGGCCGTGTCAGGTTTGATGAATCGAGAACGCAATGAGCGAAGAGTTTAATTTTGAAGAAGAGATCAGAAAGCTCTGGAAGCGCGATCCGTTTGTGCCCTTTGAGATCGTGGTGACGAGCGGTGACCGCTACGAAATCAACGATCCGATTCAACTGGCGATGGGCGGCAACATGGTTGTTGTCGTTCCGGCGAAGAAGGGATTGCAGTTTTTCCGGAAGAATCAGATTGTCGCTGTGGAAGTTCACGAGCCCGCGTCGTAATTCCGCGGATGCAACGATGAATTGAAGAGAAAACTATGCCAGTAATTCAGCTTAGAGAAGCCCTCCGCGCCGCCATGACCGAGGAGATGGAGCGCGACCCCAACGTCTTTCTCATGGGAGAGGAAGTCGCCCAGTACAACGGCGCTTACAAAGTCAGCGAAGGGATGCTCGACCGCTTCGGACCCGAGCGCGTCATCGATACGCCGATCAGCGAGGCCGGGTTTTCCGGGCTGGGCGTCGGGGCCGCCTGCATGGGGCTTCGGCCGATCATCGAGTACATGAGCTGGTCCTTCACCTGGGTCTGCATCGATCAGATCATCAATAACGCCGCCAACATCCGCTACATGTCGGGCGGACAGTACAAGGTGCCGATCGTCTTCCGCGGCGGCAACGGAATCGCCCACCAGCTCGCGGCCACGCACAGCCATCGCATGGAATCGGTTTACGCCCGCATCCCGGGGTTGATCGTGGTTGCCCCCAGCACGCCGGCCGAGGCCAAGGGGCTGCTCAAGAGCTCGATCCGCTGCGATGATCCGGTGATTTTCCTGGAATCTGAAAAGATGCTGGCCGACAAGGGGGATGTGCCCGAGAGCGCCGATTTCACGCTTCCGCTGGGGGTGGCCAATGTCGAGCGAACGGGCAAGGATGTCACCGTAATCAGCTACGGCCGGCCTCTGCAGCGCGTGGTGCGCGAGGCGGTGGCGCACCTGGTGGCCGATCACGGAATCGATGTGGAGCTGATCGATATCCGCACGCTGCGCCCCTTGGATCTGGACACGCTGGTCAAGAGCGTGAAAAAGACCAACCGCTGCGTGATCGTCGATGAGGACTGGGGTTATTGCGGCATGGGCAGCGGCATTCTCTACAAGCTGCAAAAGCCCTGCTTCGACCATCTCGATGCCCCCATCGAATACGTCCACAGCGATGAGATTCCGGTGCCGTACAATCACTATCTCGAAGAAGCGATGCTGCCGAGCGTGGACCGGATCGTGTCGGCGGTGAAGGAAGTCTGTTACCGGTAGCAGTTGCTAGTTGCTAGTTGTTAGTTGCTAGTAATGCATTGCAATTCCTGTTGTAGGCCGCCTACTTGATCCTGTTTGGTGGACGACATAGAACAGGAATCACGGTACGCAATCTTCTGAATTCACCAGCAACTAACAACTAACAACTAACAACTAACAACTAACAACTCCCCAAAACCATGCCCATTGAAATCACCATGCCTCAGCTCACGGATACGATGACCGAGGGCACGCTCGTCCGCTGGCTCAAGAAGGAAGGGGATGCGGTGCGACAGGGGGAGGAGTTCGCCGAGCTCGAAACCGATAAGGCCATCATGCCCTACGAAGCGCCCGAGGCGGGGACGCTGGCGCACCTGGCGCTGAAGGAGGGGGACAAGGTCGCCGTCGGGGCGCTGATGGCGCTGATCGCGGTCAAAGGGGAGGATGTCGCGGCGGTGAAGAAAAATGCCGGCACGTCGGCCGCCGCCAAGCCGCAGGCGACGCAGCAGCCCAGGGCCGCGGAGAAAGCTCCCCAGCTCGCGGCCGCATCGGCCGGCGCGGGAGTAAAACATATGACCAACGATCAAGGCGGCGCAGCCACGCTGGAGGCCGCCAGCGCCGGCGAAATGCACGAGCCGGGAAGCATGGTCGGCCA
>JBBRTW010000112.1:0-16676 GCA_038244055.1 Tepidisphaerales bacterium
GCACCGCCTCGGCCTGCATCGCCCGCCGCGCCCCCTCCACTTCCACCTCTCCAATCACCCGATAGCACCAGGCCGCATCGTAATTCATCTTCTGCGGCACTTCCGATTCGGTCTCCTTGGCCGCCAGAATCGCCGCCTGCTTGGTCATTTGATCGGCCGCCGTCCGCAGCGCCTTGATCGACTCCAGCAGGCCCGTGAAGATTTCCTGCTGCACCTCCGGCTTCGATGAAACAGCCAAAACGCGCCGTTTCGATTCCACCTCGCTCATCACCGGATCCATCTCGCACTGGGCGATCCGCCACACCGCCTCGATCGCTTCGGGCCGCTTCGGATAATCCATCGCGATCTTCTGGAACAATTCCCGCGCCTCGCCGTACTTCCCCGACTCCTTCAGCGACAGCGCCAGGCTGTACTGCATCACCGGCACCCACATCGCCTTGGCGGGGTCCTTCAGCAATTCCGCCTCGTGCTGCGCCCGCACCTGCCGCAGCAGCGCCACCGCCTCATCGGGCTTGCGCCGCGTCCGCATCGCATCCGCCAGGTGGATCATCGCCAGCGGCGCGATCCCCGTCTTGTTCAGCGGATCGGCCTGGAATTTCGAAAGCTCCATCACCGCCGGCGATGCGCTCCCGTATGCCGCCAGCAGTTTGGCGTTCTCCAGAAGCGCCACCGGATAGAGCGGATGATCCGGGAACTGCGAAACCACCCCAGCGTATGCTCGCCGCGCCCGCGCCGTCGTCCGCCGCTTCTCCTGCGGGTCCGCCAGCAGGCTCGCCAGCTTGTTGGCCGCGTAACCGATCCGAATCATCGCATCCGCCGCCTCGGGGTCCTTGGGCCGGGCCGCCACGAAATTATCGAGCTGCGTCAGAATCGTTTCGAGCTGCGCCGCCACCCGCGCCCCCGTGATCGCATCATCCGCCGTCTCCGGCAGCGCCCGAAGCTGGCAATCCGCCAGCAGCAGGCTCACCCCCGCCAGCTCATCGCTTCGTTCGGATTCCGGAATCTTATTCAGCATCGCCACGGCCGGCTCGAACTGATTCTGAAGATACATCACCGTCGCCAGCCCGAACCGCGCGATGTTCGCCTGCGGCGTTTCAGGGTATTTGTTCAACACCCGATCGAACCGCGCAATCGCCTCCGAATAAGGCCGCTTCGATCCATCGGTGTTCGCCGCCGCCGCGTCCTTCGCCGCGAACGCTACCAGCAGCGCGTTCTCTCCATACCGAACCATCGCCTCCGGCCGCAGCGCGCTCCTCGGATAGTTCGCCGCAAAAGCCGCGCAGGCCTTGTCCGAATCGGCGTACTGCCCGCCCAGTTGCAGCGCCACCGCCTGCCGAAGCAATCCCTGCTCGGCGATCTCCAGCGAAGCCTGCCGCACCTGCGGAATGGCCGCGTACACCGCCGCCGCATCCTTGTAGCGCTGCGCGAGCTGCAGCATGTCCCCGAATTCCAGCAGGATCACCGCCCGCCGCGCCCCCGCCTGCGGATCGATCAGGGCCGCCGCCTTGGCCCGCTCATCCGCCAGCTTCAAGGTCTCGGCCGACTTCCTGATCCCCGCCGCCAGCGCGGCCGGATCGGGAACCGCATTCATGATCGCCGCCACCCCCCTGCCCAGCGGCACCGGCACCGCGCCCTGCCCGTACTGCGCCTTGGCCAGCCAGCGCAGCGCCTGATCTGAATACTTCGGATCCTCGCGCAGCGGTGCCAGCGCCTTCAGCGCCTCGGGATATTTCTTGACCTGCACCCCCGCCATCCCCGCGCGAAGCCGCGCTTCATCGGCCACCGGCGATTCCGGCGACAGCTCGATGCTCCGCATAAACTTCGGCAGCGCCTCTTCCGCCTGCCCGAATTCCGCCAGAACCACGCCCCAGTAAAACATCGCCCGCGCCACATATTCCGGCGCTGGCCCGCTGGCGAGGGCGATCAGTTTTTCCTTCTCCACCGCCGGCGTCGCCTTGTCGGCGATCTTCGCCTGCGCCTCGTGCCTCTGCCGATCCCACACCGCGATCAGCGCCTGATAATCCGCCATCGCCTCCGGCCGCTCATCCGCCAGATGATGCGTCCGCGCCAGCAAATACCGCGCATGCACCCCAAACCCATCCTGCTCGAACGGTGCCAGCGTCGCCAGCGCCCTCACCGCCACCGGGTAATCCTTCAAACCGAATGCCGCATACCCCAGGTAATACGCCGCCTGCCCGCGATACCGACTCTTCTCGAACTTGTCTCCATTGGCGATCGCATCCGCCGCCACCCACGCCTCCTTATACCTGGCGCAGCGGATCAGCATCTCCGCCTGATCGCACCGCGCCCGCGCGATCCATTCCAACTCGGCCGGCAATTCTTTCGCCTCCGGCCCGGCCACGATCTTCTCGGCCGCCGCCTTCTCGATAAATCCATCCGCCGCCACGCCGAAATTCTGCGCTGAATATCGGAAATTCTGATCGCCGAAATTCCGGATCGTCGGCTGGCTCGCGGCCGGCCGGGTCGTGGCCGATTGATACGCCTCATCCCCCAGCCCCCGATACGCCACGCCCAGATAATACGCCGCGAATGCCCGATCCTTGAAGGCCGCGATCTGCGCCGGCGTCCCCAGCAGCTCGGCCGCATTCTTGTAATCCCGCGAGCCCTCGATCAGCGAAACCCCAAGCCCATAGCGCGCCGAGGCCATCTCCATCCGGCTGCCCGAGCCGATGCGGAGGTATTCGCGGAAGCGATCCGTCGCCACCGCATAATTCCCATCGTTAAACGCCGACTTGGCGGTCGTCAGCAGCATCGTAGCCCGCTCGGCGGGGCTCAATGCCTGCCCCAGCGCGGAAAGCGCAGGGAACAATAAAACCGCCAGCGAGCCGATCCATGCGGCCGCCAGTCGAACTGATCTCTTTGATGGGCTTGATATTGCGCGAGGTGACATCAGACTCTTTACGCAAAATACACCCTATCGTTGAACCCAACCAAACCAACCCGCCGGGATGCGGGATGCGGCGTATGCGTTATTCCCACAAATTTTGCACGTTGTCAGCCTGATGTGATTGGCTTTACGCTTCGGTCTGACAACGACGGAACGCGGGAATCATCTGTTTGATTCCTGATCGTAGCGTTTCCAGAGCCTCGGTTTTTTACAAGGAGATCATGATGAACAGGAATTTTTTCGCGGCACTCGTGCTCGGCGCGGTGAGCGTTGGCCTGATGGGCTGCCCCACCACCCCGCCCACCGAAGAGAAGCGCGACAGGCTTCACGACAATGTGCAAAACGCCCTTGACGGGATCAGCAAGACCGATCCGGGCGCATCCAAGTTCATTAACGATTCGTACGGCTATGTCGTCTTCCCCACCATCGGCAAAGGCGGCCTGATCGTCGGTGGCTCCTACGGCCATGGTGAAGTCTATGAAGCCGGCAAGATGATCGGTTATGCCGACATGACGCAGGCCACCATCGGCCTCCAGGCCGGCGGCCAGGAATTCTGTGAAGTCCTTGCCTTCGAGAACAAGGCCGCACTCGATCGCTTCGTCAATAATCGCTTCCAGTTCGCCGCCCAGGCCACCGCCGTCGCCCTCAAGAGCGGCGCGGCCGCCAACGCCAAGTACACCGATGGCGTCGCTATCTTCGCCCACATCAAAGGCGGCCTGATGGCCGAAGCCGCCGTCGGCGGACAGAAATTCGAATTCAAGCCCCTGCGGTAAGTCGGTGAAATGAAGGCAGATTTGGTGTAAAGCGGGTAAAGCGACGCGGCCCATCGGGTAACTCCAATGGGCCGCGTTTTTCAATTGGTGAGGCGAGATTTCACTCTCCGGTGGGGTAGACATTCTTGTCTGCCCTGATGGACTTTCCGAATTCAAATTACTTCGCCGTCACCTGATCCCTCATCCCCTGCAACTCCCTCAACCTCACCCCCGTCACCGGCCTCTTCGTCTTCATCATCTCCATGAACGCATCGAACAAATACTCCGCATCGTGCGGCCCGGGGCTCGCCTCCGGATGATACTGCACCGAAAACACCGGCAAATCCTTATGCCGGAACCCCTCCACCGTCCCATCGTTCAAATTGACGTGCGTAATGATCCCCCCGGCCGCTTCGAGCGATGCCGGGTCCACCGCGAAGCCGTGATTCTGGCTGGTGATCTCCACCCGCCCCGAATCCAGATTCTTCACCGGCTGATTCCCGCCGCGATGCCCGAATTTAAGCTTGAAAGTCGTCGCCCCGATCGCCCGGCCAAGAAGCTGATGCCCCAGGCAGATTCCAAAAGTCGGCAGGCGCTTCGCCAGCACCCCGATGAGCGGCTTAACCGCGTAATCCAGCGCGGCCGGGTCGCCCGGGCCATTCGAAACAAACAACCCATCCGGGTTATGCCTCAGAATCTCCTCCGCCGATGTCTCCGGCGGCAACACGGTAATCTTCACCCCCCGCGCCGCCAGGTTCCGCAGGATATTCGTCTTGGCCCCGCAATCCAGCGCCACCACATGCAAGCCATCCCCCCGCTCCACCGGCCCGGTGGACCACTCGGCCGGGATATCCTGATCCCAGGAGTACGCAGCCGCCGGCTTGACCGCCTGCACCCAGTCCGCCCCCAGCATCTGCGCCGCCGACCGCGCCCGCGCGACCAGCTGCGCATCATCGAGAATTTCGGTGGTCAAAACCGCCCGCATGGCCCCGGTGATGCGAATCTTCCGCGTCAGCGCCCGCGTATCGATCCCCTCGATCCCGATGATGTTGTTCTGCTTCAAATACTCCGCCAGCGACATATCCGCCCGGTAATTCGAATGCAGCGGTGCCAGCTCCCGAATCACAAACCCCGCCACATGCGGCCGGCGCGATTCCACATCCATCTTGTTAATCCCGTAATTCCCGATCAGCGGATACGTCATCGTCACGATCTGCCCCTTATACGAGGGATCCGTCAAGATCTCCTGATACCCCGTCATCGAAGTGTTAAAAACCACCTCCCCCTCCGAAGTCCCCACCGCCCCAAAACCCCGGCCAGTAAAGACCGTCCCATCCTCCAGACCCAGCTTCGCCACCGAAAACTCCGACGATTTAGACATACCCGCCGATTATAGGGACCGCCCACAGGTGTCAAATGGATTGCCGGGTCAACGTCATCCCCGCCCAGCCCATCGCGGTCAGGTCGGCCCATCCCGCGGTGGCGGAGATCGACAGGCCGAAGGCCAGGTACTTGTAGCGCGTGGGGTCGCCGGCATCATCGCTCAGCACCGCCCCGTTGGCCTGGGCATCGTACTGGTGATAGAGCTCGGACTCGTCATCGCCTTCGCTCAGCACATCCCCGTACTCATCATCGCAGGTGGTGGTGTAGGTCTTGTCGATGTCCCCGCCGATGCCATCGGTCAGGTGCACCAGGTTCTTATCCGCGAAGAGGAATCCGGTGGCCTGGCCATCGTGGGATTCCTTGCCCACCCGCTGGCCGATGGCGTTGTAGGTGAAGGTCACCCGTCCGGCGGCGGTCTCGACGGCGGTCAACGATACGCAGGACATTTGTGCCGAGACATCCCCTTATCCTCCCGTTATTTGGGACGGCACCATTCGCCCGTGCTAGGATCCCATTCAAAATCTGTCCAGTTGCGCCAATTAATCGACGGGTCGCGTGTCCCGGACTGGCAGAATGTCTTAACGGCTCGCATCGCTTGCTCGCGCAACTGGAACAATGGACGCGGCACGAAATATGGTTCTCCGCCATACTGAATTTCTGCAAGGTCCTCGCGCATTTCAGAGTCGTCAAAGGCGGCGTATCGTTCGTGAGCTTTGGGATCAACTTCACGAACCATAATATAGTAGCCGAACCCCGACTTGAAACTAATCAAAAGCGTTGACGCTGGATTCCTATCCAAAATGTATTCAAAGGTACCGTGTCCACGTCCACTAGGATCCAGCCAATAGTCGTCGCCAAACGTAAATAACTCGTCAATGAACGCCTCGGTCGGCACCGAGCAGAGCTGTCCGGTCGGGCCAGCATATTCTACAGATGCCATAACATACTCCGCGAAATACATCAAAACTTGATGACTAAGCTTCTACTCTGCAAACCATTCTGTGTGATAAAGACCTCCTTGATGCCTTCTTGAGTCCTGTAATAGATTCGTAACTCATCGACTTTCATTCGCCGGAGAATTGCCGAAAACAACTCGGTGCAGCTGTCACATGTAAACCGGTCTACATGCATAACCAATTTACTTGGCAGCTTCCAGCTATTCTTCTGTGCTGCTCTAAAGAGCGATTGCAATTCTGCATGGCTCAATGCCTCGGCCCTGCCCACATTTGGCAGCTTCACGAACTCCGGTTCATTTTTCAGTTCTTCGAACAAATACCGACGGAAGTCAAGTGTACCATCTCCTCCTTTCAGCTTTGGATTCGTCTTCTCGCCGAAGCCCTTCCACTGCTGCTTGGAGTTGACGCCATAGCTCGCAGATCCCTCGACCTCCGTTCCAGCCATTGTACCACCTTCCTTGACCGTGGCGAAGCCTCCCCGTCGCCTGGCAGTTTCAATCCTAGCGAAGGCCTGCTCATGAAGCTCCCGCGTTAACTGAGTTGCAGGCCCAATTTCAGCAATTTCCGCTGCAATGGCGGCTTCCGGCAACTGCGCGGTCGCAGATGCGCCTGCTTTTAATGCAACGGCCCCAGCATCGCCGGCCACAATGCTTCCGGCGAAATCCTTTGCGAAGGGCGGCTTGGCAAAGCCATTTTCGATCGGTGTAAAGCTCTCAAGTGTTTTGGCCGCATCAACTGCAATCGCCGATCCCGCCGACGTTTCCGTTCGGGTGACGGCCGAGACTTTTCCAAGCGGCGCATCCGTGACCGGCCGACCGAACAAATCACTCGTGGCACCGCCAAGGATCAGGCTAACCCCCGTTTTCTGCAAGGTATCCACATCTCCAGAAGCCAGTTTGTCCTTGAAATCCTTCGCGTCCGAGACAAATGGCGTTCGGTCATTTACCATTTCATTGGCGGCATACCGCGCCACATCGGATTCCTTGCGCACCGTCTCATCCGAGACCAAACCAACCTTATTTCCTCCATCGATCACGACGAATTTCACCGCGGCGGTTAGCCCATCTTTGGCAGCGCGTGGAGAATTCTTGATCACGGACCAGGTATTCCCAGGCAGTGCCTTGATGCTTTCCTTGTTGCCCTCGATGTAGCCGGTTAACTTGGCTATTTTCAGATCATACGGATCGGCACCTGTTATCGTCGCGTTCAGTTCCATCGTGCGACGAATCTCGGCATCCCAATTCATGGCGTATTGCCGGTAGCGGGAGGCCTCCACGACGTACCCCGCATTAAGTAATTTGGTGGCGATCACTGAAGCTTGCATCGACAAGGCGGCCTTTTGAGGCACCTTGAGTCCAGCTCCCGCGTAAGCATCGTAGTACGGCGTTGAAGGCGTCGGACGGGGGCCTTCCCTTGTGGGATAAACATGGGGATGCAGGATGTCGTCAAATGAAACTTCCGGTGGCACATTCAAACTTGGTGATAGATCCACAGAGGAAAAGGTCGATGGCGAATTCGGAGCGACATTAATGTCTTCAGGCTTTCGCGGGTCCATCCCGCTCGGGTCCAGCTTATTCACCGGATCATTCCCCACATACCTGAAGAAGTTGGGGTCCCCCGAAGCGAAGCGAATGGGGTCTTCGCTGAGGAATCGCCCCGTGGCGGGGTCGTAGTATCGTCCTCCCGCGGTGTGGCCGTTGCCGCCCATGCCCAGGAGGTAGAGTCCGGTTTCGGGGTCGAGGTAGTATTGCTTCTGTCCGCCCGCGCCCATCGCCGACTGGCCATTGACGGGGAAGGCGCCCCAGTCATCCACGCTCATCCCCGCCCAGCCTTGTGCCGTCAGGTCGGCCCATCCCGCGGTGGCGGAGATCGACAGGCCGAAGGCCAGGTACTTGTAGCGCGTGGGGTCGCCATCATCATCGCTCAGCATCGCCCCGTTGGCCTGGGCATCGTACTGGTGATAGAGCTCGGCTTCGTCATCGCCTTCGCTTAAGACATCGCCGTACTCATCATCGCAGGTGGTGGTGTAGGTCTTGTCGATGTCCCCGCCGATGCCATCGGTCTGATGAACCAGGTCCGTGCCGGCGAAGAGGAAGCCGGTGGCCTGGCCATCGTGGGACTCCTTGCCGACCCGCTGGCCGATGGCGTTGTAGACCATCGCCGTCCGCCCGGCGGCGGTCTCGCAGGCGGTCATCCGCCCGGCGGCATCGTACTCGTACCAGGTGGTGCCCTGGGGGCCTTCGACCTTCGTCTGGTTGCCGGCCTGGTCGTAGCTGTGGGTGGTGGTGCCGGCGGGGGAGATTTCGGTCAGGAGGCGATTGGCATCGGAGTAGGTGAGGGTGGTCAGGGAGCTGCCGGCTCCATCGTAGGCCGTCTGCAGGGTGCGGTTGCCGGCCGGGTCGTAGGCGTAGGACAGGTCATAGACCAGCGTGCCCGATTGCGTGCGCCGCTCGTGGGTGAGCTGACACGCGCCATCGTAGTCCCAGGTCGTCAGGGCCTCATCGGATTCCTCCAGCCGGGTGCGGTGGTTGGTCTGGTCGTAGGAATAGTCCAGGGTGCGCGGGTCCGCTCCGCCCGGGCCGGCGTTGACGATTTCGGTGAGGTTGCCGGCGAAGTCGAAGGCCTGGGTGCTGTAGGCGCCGTTGGCGTAGTCGCGGCGGATGACCCGGCCCATCGAATCGTAAAGCTACGTGGACGAAACGGCGCGGGCCAGTTCCGGATCAACCGGCTGCGGTTCGTCGGCTTGATGCCGTCTTTGGGCGGCGGACTGCTCCGCTTCCGGACCGACCAGTGTGGCGAGCACTGTCGCCATGTGCCGGGCGACATCGGCTTTGCTGACCTTGTATTTGCCGAAGTAGCCCGGATGCCTCTGGCGGAACAGGCGCTGGCGCTCGACGTTGGACATCGGTGGAACGCGCATCTTCCATGAATGATCGGCACACGGGGCAGGGATGGTTAAGTGGTTTGGACAAATCCGCAGGGTGATCGCTGATCGTCCACGCCACGTCGGCGTTACGTCTTTGGGCGTTTCCGTTATCTCCACGAGGGTTTTCGTTATGCCCAAGGACCTTTCTGTTATCCAACGGCCCATTTCGTTATGTCAACGCGCATTTTCGTTATGTTCAATGACGATTTTGTTATCTCCACGGGCCGTCTCGTTATCGCCGCGGTCGGATTCGTTATGTTCACGACCCTTTTCGCACTCTACGTACCCGCCGCGCGATCATTGGCGGTCGTGTAGAGGCCATTGACGTCTTTAGCGCGTCTCTGGCGGATTTGTTATCGGTCGATAGATGTGGGATGCGACAGATCGGCGCTTTGGTACTAATCCGTTGGGGCGGGCGTACCCGCCCACGCTCTTCCGTTATGGCGGGCCGATGCACCGCAGCGATTCGCCGTCATCTATGCCGTGGCATGATTGCTGGCGTAAAGGGAGAATGAGCCGTAGAGTAGGCCCGACCGAGTCATAGGCAGAGGTTCTCCAGCCGTGAGATCGCTTTTTTAAGATCATCCTCAGTCACATCGTATCGTTTAATGAGACTCGGCGCGTATTCAACACTGACTAAGGTGTTTTGCGGCGAGAACGAGTAGCTTCTTGCCCATGTTCCGAGTTTGCCGGGCCACCCGAGTCCGAGCATCTGGTCGAAATGGATACGGGGGTTTAGCAACGCAAAGCACGGCCATTTAGGCAAGCTAATCGTGGCAGGATCACAACCAAAAAAACGACAGCCATCTAAAACTGCGTCTCGGAAATCGCATCTGACAATTCCCCCACTTTCGTTGTAGCCATCGGTCCTCAGACCGAAGTCGTTCCCGATAAACGTGCCACTAAGCCGACAATCTTCCAGAAAGGCGGAGTGCCAAAGAAAACTACGGAGCGGGCGTTCGGCTGAAATCTCGCACTGCACAAACTTTACGCCCAGGAATGTCAACATTTTCGAATTGGCCGGGAGGGAGATTCGGCTCCGCTTTAGTATCAGATCAGGCCCCAGGGCGTTCGGGTTCCGATCTGTAAAGATTAGGTCGGCCATTTCCACGACTTGATTCTTCAATTGGGTCATTGGGCTATCTCGATGGAAAAGTAATCATCCTGAACATCTCATCCGACATTCGCTTCGCATGGTCTGTCATGTTGGTGTCGGATCCCGATAGTACATCGTACCGCAAACCTGTGTCTGGATCGATTACGTCCACGCCACGTTCGTACCACTTCATCTGCGGAAATTCTTTGAGCGCCCTCTCCCGGACCCGGTCTTCGACCCAGCTTCCACGATATCGCGCTTCATAGATATTCGCGACATATGATCGCCCTTTGTCCATCTCATCCTGAATTGCTCGTGCTTGGTCCAACGTAAGCTTGCTGTGATCCCATTGCTGAGCGTACTCCCGCGCTAATATTTCCAATCGGTCCCCCACCGGGTCTGCGGAAGGGAGGTCGGAAACGGCATTACCTTTCGGGAGAAAAAAAGGGGTCAGGATTCGATTCCATAGTTCCATCATAGTTCCCAATCACCCCACATCTTCCCTGACTCAAAACATAAGATCGATCACGACTCATCTCCATAGTTCCATCATGCTTCCTCATCATCCACCACCTCCTTCCTCGGCCGGCCCGGCGGGCGCATCGTCGATTCCAATCCCAGCTCCGCCACCATCTCATCGCGCCACGCATCGTCGCCAAACGGCCGGCCGCGATTCACGCTCGTCCGGATCGCCTCCAGCTCCGCCGCCGTCTGCGCCTCGTTCACAAAATCCACCCAATCCCCCGGCCGCTCGATCGGCCAGTCGCATAGCATCCCCACCCCGCGCCGCTGCTCCCTCCGCCACAGCGAACACCACCGCCAGTCCTCCGCACGCTCCACCAGCCCCGCCCGCAGCGCGTTCCGCTCCACATACCGCAGCACCAGCAGCAGATGAATGTCGCTCTTGATCGGGAAGCTCTTGAACCGCCCCTGGTAGAGATGCCCGGTCCCCGATGTATGGTAATGCGCGTGATAACGCTGCGTGTGCGTATGCGTCAGCCGCTGCACGAAGCTCGATAATTCCCCCTCCCGCACCGGCCAAAACACAAAATGCCAGTGGTTGGGCATCAGGCAGTGCGCCAGAATCCGGCACGGATTCTCTCGATGCACCTCCGCCAGCACGCGCTCGAACGCCGCATAGTCCTCATCCTTATGAAAAATCGTCCGCCGCCCCACGCCTCGATTGAGAACGTGATACACCACCCCGCCCGGCGTATTCCTCAGCTTCCGCGCCATATCGAAAAACTACGTCCACCACCCCCATCAATCAAGAAAAATCCTCCCGCCAGAGGCCCCCCCGTGCGCCCCGCACACCATCGGTGCGCCCGCCACACCCTCCGTGCGCCCCCAATCACCACCCGTGCGCCCGCAACGTCATCCGTGCGCCCGCCACGCCACCGCCGCGCCACCCGTGATCCCCCCAAAAATAAAAAAATATCCCGCCCTCCCACTCCAATAACCCACCCCCGTGCGCGCCCAGCACCCTCCCGGCGTGACACCTCACATCACTACGGAGGCCCTTCCATGCCCGCACCCCATTCGGTCATTTCCCCATTGGATATTGATTCGCCATTCATCCTTCGTCATTCGCCATTCTCTCGCCCTCCCCCCTCCCCCCACACCCCAAAACACCCCGAAAGACCCCATTTTTCACTTTCACTTCGCGCCGCCCCAATCCTTCCGCGCTCAGCGCCATGCCCCTTTCAAAATAGCAAAAAGTCCCGGAATGTCCCCAAATGTCCCCTTTTTCATTTCATCTTCGCCCCCAATCCCGCCTCCATTCGCGCCGGCGCAAAACGAACGTCAATCTGGGCAACCCGCCCTCCTCCCCCTCATCCCTCAGCCTTCATCCTTCATCCTTCATCCTTCCGCCTGCCCCTCGCCCTCCGCGCATAAAAAGAGACCGGAGCTCGCCGTTACTCCGGTCCCTGAACAGCCTGCCCGGCCAAAAGGCCGAAGACCCACAGGCTACAATCGAACATCGGCCCGTCCTGCCGTAAACTTTACAAATACTGCAATCGCCATCTTTATCGCCCCCCAAAACCCCGCCCCCGCCGCCAATGGCTCCCGCCTCCACATTATCGCCCCTTCCCCATCACCCGCCGGGGGGCGTGCGATCGCCCGCGAGGTTACAATCGGAATGGCTTTTCAATGGAGTTGATCATGAGGATTGTCATCCGCCTTGCATGCATCCTGGGCCTCTTCCTGCTGCTCTGCCTTCTCCCCGGCAAGTCCCGCGCCGGCGACCCGGCCGCCGGTAAACCCGCCGACCCTCCCAATACCGCCAACAAAACCGCCGACAAGGCCCCCGCCGCCGATGAAGAGCAGCCCAAAAAGCTCGACCCCGCCCACACCAAGGCCCTCAACGAAGCCCTCGGCGGAACCGGCGTCATCAACGGCAAGGTCTTCACCCTCACCCTCCCCCGCACCGATCTCGACCTCCACAATCTCGATTTCGGCGACATCCCCATCGAGGCCGGCATCGCCACCACCCTCCACGTCTGGCGCTGCAACTGCGGGAAATACTACATCATCGGAAGCTTCTGCCTGGCCGACTTCGAGTCCAATGACGTGCTCGATTCGCTCATGAAAGGCAACATGAAGGTGGCCTCGGTCGGCCCGATGCTCATGGAGGAAAAACCCCGCCTGACCATCATTCGCTTCCAGGGTGAAGGCGACATGCCGGCCATCATCAAGGTCATGAAGGAATGCTACCGCTGGATCGGCGAGAACCGATCCAAGCCCAATCCGATCGAGAAATAGGGATGGGAATCGGAAAAACATCAAGACATAAAACATAAGCAGGTGAGGTGTCTTGCGCCCGACTTGCACGAACCAACCCATCGCCCAGGCGCCCGTCGCGCATCCTTATGTTTTATGTCTTTATGTTTTTTCCCCGCAACCCCGCGCCGCCATTCCTCATGTTTCATGTCTTCATGTTTCACGTTTCCCGCCCCGGCCTTCACTTCCGCGCGCCCTTCCCTTAAAACTCCCCCATGCCGCGAACCAAAGATCAAATCCTCTCGCAAATGCTGCAATCGGGTGTGGTGGCCGTCATCCGGGCCCAGTCGAAGGACCAACTCAAGGATATCGCGGCCGCCCTGATCGAAGGCGGCGTCCCTTCCATCGAGGTCACACTGACCACGCCCAAGGCCATCGCCGGCATCGAGATGCTGGCCGACCTGCTCGGCGATAAAGCCATCGTCGGCGTCGGCACGGTCCTCGATGCCCACACCTGCCGCGATGCGATCTATGCCGGCGCGCAGTTCGTCGTCTCGCCCATCCTCGACGAAGAAATCATCGCCACCACCAAGCGCTACGGAAAAATCAGCATCCCCGGCGGATTCACCCCCACCGAAATCCTCCGCGCCTGGACGGCCGGGGCGGATGTCGTCAAAGTCTTCCCCAGCACCAGCCTCGGGCCCACCTATTTCAAGGACATCCTCGCCCCCCTGCCCCAGGTCCGCCTGACCCCCACCGGCGGCGTCGAACTCAAAAATGCCGGCGACTGGATCAAGGCCGGCGCATCCTGCATCGGCGTCGGCTCGGCCCTGGTGACCAAAGATGCGGTCGCCAAAGGGGACTGGGCAAGCATCACCGCGAATGCGAAAGCCTTCGTTGCGGCCGTCGCGGCCGCGCGGACGTGACGCCATTGCATGCCCCTTCCGACAGTGCCGGAAATGCCCCACCAACCGCGAAAAGGCCAACGCGCCTTCACTACTTTCTCATCGTCTCATCGTCTCATCGTCTCATCGTCTCATCGTCTCATCGTCTCATCGTCCGAACCCCGAACCCTGAACCCTGAACCCTGAACCCCGATCTCCTTTCAACTCCGCGCCGGCAGATGCCGGATCAACTGCTCGGCCAGCGACAAAATCCGCGAGAGGTCGATGGCGTCAAAGTGGCGGGTGGAAAAGTCGAGGATCAGCCGCCGGCCATGGAGGATCATCGCGACATCGTGGGGCAGGAGCGCGCCGAGCATCGATTTGGAGAGCAGGCGGGCGGCCGCGGGGTCCTGGCCGTGGAGCGTGAAGCGGTCCGAGGCCATGAGCGCGGGGAAATCGGATAGGCCGAAGAGATCGACCAGGCTGGTGGGAATGGAGACCGGGCGGAGCGCGGTGGGGGGCCAGTCGACGGGGAGTTCGCGAATGAGTGCGTGGAAGCGGCGGGGTTGGGAGAGCGTGGGCGGAGCGGAAGGCGCGGAGGAGGATGGGGTGGAAGAGGCGTGTGTGGCGGAGGTGGCGTGCGCGGCGGAGTTGGCGGCAGAGGCGGGGGCGTGTGGGGAGGCGGGGGTGGTGAATTCGAGAAAGACGGCGCGTGCGCCCGCCAGGGCGATGGTGGCAGTTGGAGGGGGCAGTGTCAGGCCGGCCAGAGGAATGGGGACCGCCGCTTTGCGTGCGCCATAGAGGGAGTAGTTGTTGCGGGCCGCCCAGTCGCGCAGTGCGAACCAGCGGTGGTTGCGCGTGTAGCGGATCATGTGGGCGCAGAAGATGGCGACCGCCGTGGCGAAAACCAGGACGAAGGCGATGAAGATGAGAGGGTTGAAGGGGACGGGCATGGGAGGCGGAATTATGAATGATGAATGATGAATGATGAATGATGAATCTGGGAAAACTGATGTCAGATTTCAGATTTCAGATTTCAGAACTCATCATTCATCATTCATCATTCATCATTTGACTTCCCCTCCTTCCCTGGCGCGGAGGAGTTCGAGGATCAGGCCGGTGTGGCGGGTGGTGGCGCCTTTTTCATGGATGACCACCTGCTGAGCGCGGCGGCCCATGCTCGTGGACTGCTCGGGGGAGAAGAGCAGAACCGAGAGGGTCTGCGTGAGGGTCTGCTCATCGGGCACCTCCATGACCGCCTCGGCATCGCGGAGGCGGTTCATGACTTCGGTGAAGTTGCCGGTGAATGGGCCGGTGATAAGCGGTTTGGCGAGGGCGGCCGGTTCGATCATGTCGCTGCCGTGCTGGCGCGAGCCGAGGTCGACGAGCGATCGGCCGACGAATACAACATCGGCGAGGCTGTAAAATTTGCGGAGCTCGCCCATCGTGTCGCCGAGGATCACGGGTGGAATGGAAAAAGAGGAGGGGGTGATGGGGGATTGTGGAGGGATGACCGCGGGGTCGGCCGTGGGGCTGCTGGGCTGCGATGGACCAGAGGGGGCGGAGGATGGCAGAGTTGCGGAAGCGGCTGGAACGCTTTGCGAGCGGCGGATGCACTTGAATTTCGATTGTTCGATGAGCGCCGCGACTTCATCGAAGCGGTAGGGATGTCGGGGGATGAGTGCCAGGCGCAGGCGGGAATGGCGCTCGAGAAGGCGGCGATAGGCGCGGAGGATGATCGCCTCTTCGCCCGGGCCGGTGGAGCCGCACACCCAGATCGGCTCGACGCCCGGGTAGAGCCCCAGCGCGGTGGCCAGTTCATCATCGCCAGCGATGCGCTCGGCGACTTCGGCGGTGTCGAACTTCATCGTGCCGGTGACGCGGATTTTCCCGGGATCGACACCGAGCTCGATGAATCGCCGGCCGTAGGTTTCATCCTGAACGCAGACCAGGGCAAGCCGGCGGAACATGGAGGCGGCCACCGGTTTGATCCAGCGATAGCGCGAGAAGCTGGTGGGGGTCAGCCGGCCGTTGACCAGAGCCACGGGAATGTTTCGCGCCTGGCACTGGCGGAGAAAGTTGGGCCAGACTTCGAGTTCCATGAGGACGACCAGATCCGGGCGAAGGCTATCGAGGACGCGTGAAACCGCGCGCGAGAAATCCAGCGGATAGCGGATGACCGTCAGGCCGGGCTGACCGCCGTAGAGTTGGACGGCGCGCTCGTGGCCGGCATCGGTGGTCGTGGAAATGATGACATGCAGCTCGCCATCGGCCTGGCGAAGGGACTGGACGATCGACCGAGTGGCGTTGATCTCGCCAAGGCTGACGGCATGAATCAGCACGGCCGGCTTGGCCAGATCGCGCGGTGTGGAACCGGCCGACCGGCCCATGCGATTTCGCAGGGCGGACAGGACCTTTCGCCGGGCGGAGGGCTTGATAAGCCAGAACGGGGCGGAGACGCCCATGCCCAGGCCGTAGGCGATGTCATAGCGGTTGATCATGGGCGCCCCCATCTGTGCCGCGCTGTGGATTCAAGTCAAGGACGCGCGCCTTAAGGAACCTGGCCGGGTTGCCCCCGGCAATGATGTCGGAGGGCAAGTTCGAGAAGACGCTGGAGCGGGCGCCAACGACAGTTCGGTGGCCGATCGTCACGCCCGGGCCGACGAACGCATCGGCCGCCACCCAGGCATCATCACCGATGGTGATCGGAAGGCGGATGAGGGTCATGGCGCGGGTACTGGGGTCGTGTGTGCCGGCGCAGAGGTGCGCATACTGGCTGATGGTGACATGGCGACCGAGTGTGATGAGCCCGAGGCTGTAGAGAATGGCGAAATCGCCGACGGAGGTATCCGCGCCGATCGAGAGATTCCAGGGCACCTCGATGCGGACGGTGCGGCGGATGCGGACGTTCTTGGCGAGTTTCGCCCCGAAACAGCGAAGGAGGAACCGGCGCCAGCGATAGGCGTTATGCAGCGAATTCTTGAAAATCGTAGCCTGAACCAAATACCACAGCGCCCGGCCTATGCGCTGCTTAAAGGACCACGAGCTGA
>JBBRTW010000113.1:0-16658 GCA_038244055.1 Tepidisphaerales bacterium
GACCTTGACCCGCCCGCGCTCGAATTCCAGTTTGGCTTCAGGCGCGGCCAGGTTCTCCGTGTTAGCCGCCACGCCGACGGCCACGAGAACGATATCCGCCTCGATCACGCCCGGGCGCTCGCCGCTGAGCGTCAGCTTCACGCCGCCGCCCCCGCCATTGCCGCTGGCAGGGATTTTCTCGATCTTGTCGGTCTTGGTCTTGGTGTAGATCTTGATTCCGCGCCGGGTGAAGACGCGCTCCAGCAGGATGGAGACATCCTCATCCTCGTTGGGGAGCAGGTGGGGGAGCATTTCGATGATGACCACTTCCGTGCCGATGGCGCTGTAGAAATCGGCGAACTCGCAGCCGATCGCGCCGGCCCCGATGATGGCCATTTTCTTCGGCTGGGTCGGCAGAGTCATCGCCTCGCGCGAGGTGATGATGGTCTGGCCGTCGAACTTCGCGAAGGGCAGCTCGGTCGCGCGAGCGCCGACGGCGATGATGATGTGCTCGCCCGTGAACTCCTTGGTCCCCTGGCCGCTGGTGACCTTCACGCGGTGCGCGCCCAGAATCTGTCCGGTGCCCATTTCATGTTTGACTTTGTACTTGTAAAAGAGGCTGCCGATGCCGTTCTGGAGCTTCTTGGCGATGTTGCGGGATCGGCCGATGATCTTGGAGAAATCGACCTTGATGCCGTCTATGGTGACGCCGTGATCGGATGAATCCTCGCGGAGATGGCGGATGAACGCGCCATCTTCCAGCAGCGCCTTGGTGGGGATGCACCCCCAGTTGAGGCAGGTGCCGCCGAGGTTTTCGCGCTCGACGCAGAGGACGCGCTTGTTGAGCTGGCCGGCCCGGATGGCGGCCGCGTAACCGGCCGGGCCGCCGCCGATGACGATAAGGTCGAAATTGTAGGAGGCGGCGGGCGCGGATGATTGCGAGGCGGCCGATTGCGGATTGCGGATTGCGGATTGTGGATTGGAAGATGCAGCATGCGCCTTGGCGGTGGTGGCCAGCACCGCGCCGGCGGGCTTGGTGGAGGGGGCGGGGGCGGATGGCGCGCCCGGCGCGGGGGCGGATGCGGCGGCCGGCTTGGAAGCGGCGGAAGCGGCCGACTTGGACGAGAATTGCTTCTTCAGCGCGGCCGGGTCCTCCCCTTTGACGGCGATGACGGCCATGATCGCCCCCACCGCCACCTTATCCCCCGGCTTGAGCGCCAGATACGCGATCGTCCCCGCCTCGGGGGCCTCGTAGGGCATGGTGGCCTTGTCGGTTTCGACCTCGGCGATTTCCTCGCCGGCTCTGACGGCATCGCCCTCTTTTTTGTGCCATTTAATGAGCGTGCCCTCGGTCATGGTGTCCGAAAGCTGGGGCATGGTGATTTCAATGGGCATAGGCTGGGTTCTCCGAAATTGCTGAGGCGGGGAATGATAGGGAAAAGTGAGGAGGTTGTCATGTAGGTGAGAGGCGGGGAGGAATGAACGCCAAGTCGCCAGGACGCAGAGGCCGAAGGAAGAGAAGGAATTGGTTTATAGCTGGACATCTCGCGGGCTCAGCCCTCTACCCTCAATGCTCCTCTGTTTTCTCCGCGTCCTGGCGTCTTGGCGTTCAGTCGGGGATCGCCATCGCGCCGTACGTCGGCGTCTCCGGCGACATGGCCTCAATCGACAATGCCAGCCTGACCCTGGATGGCCTGTTCAAGTGGATGAACAATTTTACGGATACCACGCTGGATGGATGGATCAAATCGAACAAGGGCGTGGCCGATGCCTTTGGCGTATCGCTGGAAGCCTACGAAGGGGGTCAGTCCCTCACGGCTACCAATGGCCTGAATGAATCGCTCAAGCAGGCGGCCCAGGACGATCCGCGCATGGGCGATTTCTACAAGCACCTGATTGGGAACTGGGTGGCCGATGGCGGCCACATCTTCGGGAATTTCGCGCTGGCGACGCCCAACTCGAAGTACGGGTACTGGGGAGCGCTGCAATCGATCGACCAGGCGAGCAGCGTGAAATACAGCGCCGTGCTGTCGATGATCGGCGGGGCGGCCGCGCCCGCAACCTCGGCAGGGACAGGCGCAACGACGGCGGCGGCCAGCGCGGCGGCGTCTGCGCCGGAAGTCTATGCGGCCGTGGCGGTGGCGACACCGGCAGGGTATGCGATGGTGGGTTCGAGCGGGTTTGGAGAGCGGCGGCGGGGGGATGAGGATTGGTGGAACTGAAGACGCGGAAGAGCCTGATGGACACATGATCGGGCAACGAATTGCAGTTTCTCCAGTGCGGCCGACGATGGCCGCGCGGGATTAAGGGGGGGCGGACGTTTCATTTCAGAAAGAGGAGGGATAGGATATTCCTACCATGACAGTCCGAGCCATATATGAGAATGGTGTGTTTCGTCCGGTTGAGCCGGTGAACCTGCCTGAGAACACCGAGGTTGAAGTTACGTTGGCGGAATCCGAGGATGGCGCGGCGAATCAGCAGGCAATTTTTGCGATCCTGCGCCAGAATCACCCCTCGGGTGAGAGCGATGTTGCGGAGCGCCATAATCGACATCAGCCATGAGAACTGTTTTTCTCGACACGGTCGGACTGTTGGCGCTCTGGGATAGTACGGACCAGTGGCATGATCAGGCGGTGAAAGCATTGGCTGGCCTGGGGGAGGACGGCATTCGAACCGTCACCACCACCTTTGTGTTACTTGAATGTGGAAATGCATCCGCCCGACGGCCATATCGGTCATTGGTTGGACAGATGCGCCGCGCTATGCAGGCCGGAGGCAAGTTGATCGTGCCGACGGAAAAGGATTAGGAAGAGGCATGGTCGGCCTATGAGCGCGGTGAGGGCGCCGATGCGGGAATCGTCGATCATGTTTCAATCGTCGTTATGCGCCGATTGGATATTCGCGACGTGTTCACCAACGACAGGCACTTCAAGGCGGCGGGATTTAATACGCTTTTCTAACCCGAATAATTCAGATGAACCACGAAAAACACGAAGGGCACGAAGAAGACCGGAGAAGACTAGAAATGTACTTGCGCAACGTGCGTTCACCGCTTGCCGACCTCTTGACTGTAAGTCCTTTGGTTCATTCCTCTTCGTGCAATTCGTGTTTTTCGTGGTGAATAATCTGGGCCAAACGGCTTGCGACCTCACCGCCCCACAGTCCGATCAATCTCCTCAAACGCCACCGCCCCTTCGCTCACCAACTGATAGCCCGTCTGCTGCAGCTTCTCGAAATGGGTGTTGGCCAGGGCTTTGGTGAGTTCTCCCATCGTCGGCGAGCGGACGACCGCTTCGCGGAGTTCTTCGGTGGTGCGCAGCAGTTCGAAGAACGCCCGCCGGCCCGAGTAGCCGGTGGAAAGGCACCTCGGGCAGCCGACGGGGGTGAAGATCTGTTTGACCCCTTCGCCGCCATTCGGGAGCTTGGCCAATTGCTCGGCCGTCGGGCGGACCGCTCTTTTGCAGAAGGGGCAAAGCTGCCGCACCAGGCGCTGCGCCAGGACCAGGTGCAGGCCCTGCGCGATCAAATAGGGTTCGACGCCCAGGTCGAGCAGGCGGAAAATCGTGCCCAGCGTGCCGGTGGTGTGGACGGTGGAGAAAACCATGTGGCCGGTGATGGCCGACTGCATGGCGATGCGGGCGGTCTCGGGGTCGCGGATTTCGCCGACCATGATGCAATCGGGGTCCTGCCGCAGCACCGACCGCAGCAGCGCCGAAAAACTCTTTCCCTCCGCCTCATCCACCGGAATCTGCGTCACTCCATCGATCTGGATTTCCACCGGGTCTTCGATCGTGACGAAATTCTTGCTTGATGTATCCGATGAGCGGATCAGCGAATAAAGCGTGGTAGTTTTGCCCGAGCCGGTCGGCCCGCAGACGAGGATCATCCCCTGGTCCTGCTGGATGGCCTCTTCCACTTCCTTGAGCATCCATTCCGGCAGGCGCAGGTCCTGGATTCGCAGCGGCGCCAGCGCGGTGTCCTGGACGCGGATGACCATCTTCTGCCCGAAGACCGAAGGCGCGAAGCTGATGCGGTAGTCGATGCGCCGGCCGGGCACGCGGGCGGCGAAGTGGCCCTCCTGGACGATGCTCTTCTGCGTCACGTCAATATCGGCCATGATCTTGACCAGCGCCGCCAGCTTTACGCCGATCTCGTTGGGGAACTTGGCGACATCGACCATCGAGCCATCGATGCGGACGCGAAGCTGGAAGAACTCGCCCTTGGGCTCCATGTGGATATCGGTGGCCCGGCTGCGCGCGACCACCAGCAACAGCAGGCGAAGAATCTCCACCGCCTCCTGCCTGGGCTTTTTTTTATCCGGCGGCGCGGCCGGGTGAACGATCGCGCCGCGGGCGTTCACCATGGCGATGTCGTACTCGCCGAACTGCCGCGCCGGCAGGGAATCGGCCATCTCCTTCAACGCCCGAAGATAGGTATCCGTGCTGCCGGATGCCGCGCTGGGCCCATCGGACATTTCCACGGCCAGCGGCGCATCGGGATCATCGGGGACCTCGACCAGATCCGCCTCGGTGAGCATATCCACATCGCCCGATCCGCCATTATCGTCGGCACCCAGCCCTTCGAGTTGATCGAGATCGGGCATCTCATCGATCACTTCAGCATCTTCGATGACTTCCGCATCATCATCCAGCACTTCCGCATCATCGAGCACTTCGATCGCTTCATCGTCGTCGTCTGCCGCTGGTGGGCGCGGCCGAACCGGCGGGCGGGCCCCCGCGCCGGCGGCGCTGGGGATGACCAAAACGATCTGTGTCGCCCCGATGCTGACGATATCCCCCGGCAGCAGGCGCGAGGTGGTCGCGACCTGCCCGTTGATCTTGGTGCCGTTGGAAGAGTTGAGATCGCGCACGCGCCACCCCTCGGGCACGCGCTCGATCACGCAATGTCGCCGGCTCGACAGCGGATCGGTCACGATGATGTTGTTTTCCGGATGCCGCCCAAGCGTAATGATGGCGCGGGCACCAATCGGAAAGGTGCGCCGGCCGTCAGGGGTGTGGATTTCCAGGTAAGGCGCGGATTCAGCCATTGCCCGCGATTGTCGTGAACCGCGTCCGGGGGTCAAGGAAGAGGCCTGACGCCTGCCGCATCATGGAATAAATGCGCATCGCGTCATGTTGAGCGCAGCGAAACGTCTAGCATCGCAAAACCGGCACATTGCCTCAACGTGAGAGGCTGGATCCTTCGCAAGCTCAGGATGACGGTGGTCGTAATCGAGATTACGCCTTTAGATTCTCCGCATACTCCGCCATATGCTCGGGCACCGGGAAATGCTTCATCAGGAAATCCCGCAATTGCTCGCGCTCGGCGATCAGGAAATAGACCGCTTCATCGATCCGCCGGCTGGAGAAATTGACCGCGCGGACCAGATTGTCCGCATCTGTCGCCGCCGTCAGCCCACCCGCTTCATCGCGGTTGGCCGGCAAAAGGTGGAATTGCCACGCCTGGCGGCGGTTGAGCAGGCGCAGGCAGTCGGAGTCGAAGCGGACATCATCCAGATCGACCACTTCCGCCGTGCGCAGGTACTGCTCGACCCACGCATCTTCGACGAGTTGGGGCGCGATGCCGTAGAGGCGCTCGGCCAGATCGCCGAACGGGCGGTGCGAGGCCTTTTGGACTTTCAAAACATGGGCAACCTGCGCCGCCGAAAGTACGCCTTGTTCAACCAGCAACTGGCCGATGGGAATGGGCTTCATCTGGGGAGATCCTCCTGAGTTTCTCACATGCCCACCGGTAACGGCCGGGACAGGCTGCAATCTTCTCAAGGGGATTATCGGCGATTGAGGGGGGTGGGATAAGCGCGTTTCCCCAGCGCGAGGGCCGGTTCGGCTGGCGTAAAATCCGCCGTGGACCGGCTGGAATCGTTGCTGAGTTCGCGCAGAAGCTCGAAGTTGCATTGGCGGACTTCGAACTGGCCATCGGGCCCGGTCTTGATCGCGCCGCCGGGGATGTGCGAGAGCAGCAGATGATCGGGGTTGAGGCTCGCATCCTCGAACCCGGCCCGGCGAAGCGCTTCGGCGTGGGAGGCCATCAGCGATTCAACCTGCGCGGCCGTGATCAATCCCTGGGCGGCCGCGCCGGCGGCGTCGATTGGGGTCCAAAGCTGCGGATCGGAGGCCGCGTTCTGATCCTCGACGCCGCGCCAGTATCCCCAGATGGTGATGTAATCGTGGTGCATCGGCAGCACCGGCTGGCCCTCGGGCGAGCGCAGATGCTCGATCCGGCGATAGGCACGGTCATCGACGACCTTCGCGGCCACCTCGCCCGGGCTGGCGGTCATGTAGATCGCGCGGGGATAGATGGTCTTCACGCCGCGCTGCGCGAGCTTGGATGCGAGCGAAATCTCCTCGAAGGGATTGTTGTACCCGGCCACGAGAACGCGGTGGATATCCGGCGCGGTCAGATCGCCGGCCGGCAGTTCGCCCACGCGCGATACCTTCCAGACCAGGTGGATGCGATCCTTAGTCTGCGTGTAATAGGTCTGGCCGGTCCCCGAAAGTCGCACCTGCATGCCGCGCCATCGCTCGGGAAGAAAATACGCGAACAGATCGGGGTCATTGCCGACGACCCACTGAACGCCGTTGGTCGATTCGCTTCGGCCAAAGACATAATCGACGCCCAGCACGTTCATCGGATGCAGATGCTCGGGAAAGGCGGCCAAATCGCGCGGGGCGAAGCGGTCCCGCTGGCGGATGAGGTACTCGGTGCGGCGGCGGGCGCGGACGAAATCATCGTGCTTGGGCGTGCGCGCCAGCAGTTCGTAATCGACCAATGCATACGGCAGCCGGCCATCCATGCGGCGGCGGATGATGCCATTGCGCATGCGCAGGATGAAGTGCGTCGGCTTGTGGTCGGCCACCACAAACCCCTTGGCGGCCATCTCGCGATCGACCCGGTGCGTCAGTTCCAACAGCTCGCGATGCTGGGTCTTCAAGTCGTAGTACGAGCCGGCGAAGGCATCGACCGCGTTCACGCCATCGATCCAGGCGTAAATCAGGATGTAAGAGCGCAACACATCGATCGCCACGCCGGGATGCGACAGATTCCGCTGCAGCACTTTCTCGCGCGATCGGCCGGTCTGCCAGGCCTGGAAGCGCTCGGGCGGCGCGAAAATGGCCAGGGGCTTTTGCGTGAGAATCTTGAGTTGTTTGGGCCCGTAATCGCCGCGGCGAAGCTCTTCGAGCAGGGCGAATTCCTCGAAGGGGGAATTGAATTCGGCGTTGGTGTTGCGATCCAGCGTGAAAGTGTTGAGATCGACCTCCATCCCGACGCGGGACCATTTGATGACGATATCGATGCTCGGGAGCAGCGCGTTATCGATGGGTTTGGTCTTGATGCGATAAACGGTGGAAGTGCCCTGGAGGCGCTGCTTGTTGCGGGTGAACCATTCGTTTTCGTACCAGTTCTCCGGCATGAGCTGCCGTAGAAAGGGCAGGCCAAAGGGCGTGAGATAGAGATCGCCATCGGCCTTGAGGTGGACGTAGTTGACCCCAAAAATGCGGAGAAAAACCGCCTCGGGATGAACCGCCTTGAGATCGACCGCGCTCAGGCTCGGATGAGGCCCGGCCAGTCGTGGTGCGGATGCGGGAACAGCTTGCGAGTGGGGCATGGGATGGCCTGTGAGGACCATCGACTATTGGACATGGAGGTGAATGGGGTTGATACGGGAAAGCCGGGAATTCGCAGTGGCAGAGCATGCGCGGGATGCGAAATGGGATGAAAACCTAAGCCTGCCGGAATTGCGTTGGAGGGGTCGAGTTGGCGGGATATGCTTAAATGGCGAAGCGTATGCCATGGAAACGCGTCATCTTCGTAGCGATTCCGGTGCTCGCATTGGCCGCCGCCGCAGTCGTGTTCTGGCCGCGTTCGGCAACGACGCCGCGCAGCCAATGGAAAGATGCGGCCGTGGTTGAGATCGCGAAATTGTCCGAGGATCGCACCAGGATCGAGTTGCGCAAGCGCGACGTGTCGACCATGACTTCGGGCCAGCTATGGAATGGAGGCTGGGTGGCCGATCAAATTGCCATCATGCGCGATGGTCAGTGGATCGCGTTCAAGAATCATTGCCGGAAGGAGTCGAGGCACGCTGGCGGGCCGGATATCGAGGACATTTTTTTGGGCAGGGGATCGGATGGGAAATGGTATTACTCCACGTACCACTTCTGCGTCGGCATGGCGAGTTTGATGAGTGACGGCCAGCCCGCGAGTCTCGATGAGTTCAAGGTGAATTATTCACTGCGTGAGTTTGACGGGCGCTCGGATGAGGCGTTGAAGAAGACCTGGCCACCAACGTAGAGGGCGGCGATAAAACAAGCGAGGCGAGAGATCAAAGCCGTTCCGCGAACAACTCGCGCGATGGCCGCGGAATCAGCGCCGTCGCCACCAGCAGCCCTTTCTCCTTGACCACCGCCGCCCCCGCTTCGACCGCGCTGCGGCAGTCGCCGACACTGCCCGCGAACATGACCAGCCCTTTGCCGCCCAATGCCATCGCCAGGTGGATGCGGAAGAGCGTGATATTGGCCGCCTTCGCCGCGGCATCCGCCGCCTCGATGGCGCTGGAGGCGCTGAAAGTCTCGATGATCCCCATCGAAGGCACCGCCATCTCCCGGGTCGTATTGATCTGCACCATGTCTCCCAGCGCCCTGAACACATCGGGCTGGATATTGGGGATGACGATTTGATCGATGATCCCATCCGGCGCATTCTCAACTCCGGCCGCCATGCTGGCGCGCACCGAACCGACCTCGCCCCCGACCAGCACGATGTACTTGCCCGAGCAGATCGAGCGCGCCATCAGCAGGCGCACGCTGGCGGCCTTGAGCATCGCATCCTGGACGATATGCCCGATGGCGATGCTGGTCAGTTCGATCATTCCGAGTGCTTCGCGGTCTGCCATTTTTGTTCCTGGTCTTCAAATACGCCACTGAGATACAGAGCCACAGAGGTTTAGCCACGGATGTTCACAGATGGGCACAGATACGATGGGAAAGGATTAGATTGGGTGTTCTGATTCCTGAGAGAAGGAATGCTGGAGTCCAGCCACAACTCTTCTCTCTATCTGTGCCCATCTGTGAATATCTGTGGCTAATTATGCTTCGATTACAATATTGACTGAATCCACGCTGGCGATGGTGCCGTTGATGCTGGCGTGCAGCACCGCGCCCAGTGCGCCGGCGGCCGGTTTCGCGATGGGCTGGCCGATGTTGACGCGGTCGCCGGGTTTGACTAATGCGATCGCCGGCGCGCCGGCGTGTTGTTTGAGGGGAAGGATCGCCCGCCTGAGATTGAACGGCAGGTCTTCTTCCAGCGGGCCGGTGTTATTGAAAATGCCCAGGCCCAGTTTGGTGATCAGCCGGCTGATGGGCACGCGCCGGTTATTCAGGTTGATCTCGGCCCGATCCGGGTCGGCCTCCACGCTCCACTTGGTGCCTTCCTTGATGTGATTCCACTTATTGGTGGAGCAGACGTTCTTGGGGTCCAGATCTTCCGGGCAGGCCATCATCGTGCAGAGGTTGCATTCGCAGCAGAAGAGCGTGCCGATGGTATTTGGTGTGCCGACCATGTTGTAGACCAATGAGCGCATCGCCTTGTGCGGCTCGATGGGGTGGCCCAGGAGATAGCGCGGGCAGAAATAGGTGCAGAAGCCACACTGGTCGCAGGCCGAAGCGCCGATGATCTTGATCGATTTCCACGGCTTGGTGTAGCGGACCACCAGCGGATGCTCGCGCTCCAGAACGATCAGCCCGCCGGTGGTCTTGGTGATCGGCTCGGCGAGATTCTCGGTGAATTTGCCCATCATCGCCCCGCCGACCAGCGCGACCGGGTCGGCCGTGGTCGCGCCGCCGGCCATCTTGATCGCATCGGCGTAAGTCGCCCCGATCGGCACGTGAATCGTCACCGGATTCTTCACCGCCCCCGCCACCGTGAGAAACTTGCTCGTCACCGGCTTGCCGCGGGCGATGTTGAGCGCGGTTTCCACATTGATCACCACGCACCCCACGCTCAACGGAATCTTCCCCGGCTGGATAATCCGCCCAGTGGTGTCGTAAACCAGAATGAACTCATCCCCGGCCGGGTACGAATCCGAAAGCTCCGTGACACTCATCTTCGGCAGTAATTTCGACTCGATCAGCGCGATCACATCCGTGTATTTGTACTTGATGCCGACGATGGCTTTCGCCGCCCCCACATACTGCCGGGCGATCTCCAGCCCCGCCAGCACCTCATCGGGATAGACCCGCAGAAGTTCTTTGTCCTTATGCAGAAGCGGCTCGCACTCGGCCGCATTGAGGATGATCGTGTCGGCCGACGCCTTGAGCTTGATATGCGTGGGAAACCCCGCCCCTCCCGCGCCAACGACGCCATTCGCCTCGATATCGGCGAGAGAGATGCTGGTAGTGGGGCGCGTGGTGGTGGTCATAAAATGGAGGGCTCGTGGAAGTCGAACCGGGAGATTACCCGGTAATCCGCAGTGTGGAAAGATCGCGTGTCGGCGTGACCCCGGCGATCGTACTTCGCCTTCCAACACCGACCCCTCAACACCGGTAATGAAAGCGGAGGCCCAATGACCCGATTTCTCATCGCCGCGTTCATAACCCTGTGTACTGGAGCGAGCATCTCCGCCGCCGACGCCCCGTCCAAGCCCGAGCCCGGCGGCGAGAAGCCCAAGGACCCCGCCTTCGCCCAAGTCAAAGATGACCCGGCCCTCCCGCGCGTCCTCCTGATTGGCGATTCCATTTCCATCGGCTACACCGTTCCCGTGCGCGAACTGCTCAAGGGAAAAGCCAACGTCCATCGCAATCCCGGCAATGGCGAAACCACCCGCAACGGCGTGAAAATGGCCGAGAAATGGACGGCCGATAACAAGTGGGATGTCATCCACTTCAATTTCGGCCTGCACGACATCAAGATCATGACCGAGGACAATCGGCAGGTTCCCATCGACGAATACGAGAAGAACCTGCGCGAGGTCGTCGCCAAGCTGAAAAAGACCAACGCGAAATTGATCTTCGCGACCACCACGCCCGTCCCCGAAGGGAAGGTCAGCCCAACCCGCCATCCCGAGGATGTCGTGAAATACAACGCCGTGGCCGTGAAGATCATGAAGGAGGAGCAGGTGATGGTCGATGATCTCTATGCCCTCACCGAGCCGAAGTTGAAGGAGATTCAGCAAAAGGTGAATGTGCATTTCACCAAAGAAGGATCGAAGCTGATCGCGGAAAAAGTCGCCGCCGCGATCAGCGAGGCGCTGCCATCCCGCAAATAAGGTCGCTCCGAGGAAATGTGCAGCGTCATGTCATCCTGAAGGAGCCTGGGCGACTGAAGGATCCAGCCGAAACGACCAAGGCCCTCAAATCGCGGATGAACGTCCGTAAGTTACCCTCCCCCCAATGCAGACCCTCGAAGGCCTCGCCAACCTCAAATCGATTCCCCCCGGAGGCGTGGTCTCCGTCGGCAATTTCGACGGCCTGCATCGCGGCCACCAGCACATCCTGTCCACCGCCCGCGCGCTGCGGGCTTCGACCAGCGGCCCGTTTACCGTCATCACCTTCGAGCCTCATCCCCTGACCGTGCTCGCGCCGGAAAAGGCCCCTCCGCGCCTGACGCCCCCCGCCATTAAATCCGCCCTCCTCAAAGACGTCGGCGCCGATTATCTCCTGATTCTCCCGCCCACCCGCGATGTGCTCGATCTGACGGCCGAAGTATTCTGGCAGCGCCTTCGCGATGATCTCCAGCCCCGCCATATGGTCGAAGGCCGAACCTTCAACTTCGGCAAAGGCCGCGGCGGCACCATCGACCGCCTCCGCGAATGGTCCGCCCGCGATGGTGTGCGGCTCAACATCGTCAGCCCGATTGAAGTCGCCCTTCTCGACCTCACGATCGCCCCCGTCAGCAGTTCGCTGATCCGCTGGCTCCTCGGCCACGGCCGGGCCCGCGACGCCGCCATCTGCCTCGGCCGACCTTATGCCCTCCAAGGCAAGGTCATCCAGGGCTACCAGCGCGGGAGAACCATCGGCGTCCCCACCGCCAACCTCGATTGCGGCGAGCAACTGGTCCCGTTGGAAGGCGTCTACGCCGGACGATGCGCGGTCAATGGCGACATCTATCCCGCCGCCGTCAGTATCGGCCGCATGGCGACCTTCGGCAGCGATCTCCGCTTCCAGATCGAAGCGCACCTTCTCGATTTCAACGCTGATCTCTACGGGCAGACATTGAGAGTCGATCTCCTGGACTGGGTGCGCCCGCAATTGAAGTTCGCCGGCGTGGAAGAGCTGATGGTGCGGATGAAGCGGGATATCGATTTCACCCGGACTCGCGCTTCGCTCGTTGTGGAACGTGAAGTCGCGAGCGTCTGATCGAAAGGAATCCGATCGCCCAGATTTGTTCGCATGCGCCATGTTGCAGCGCGTTTAGGGAGGATGAAAAATGTTCTGTATTCGCGAAACCGCAAGCGACTCCAACGCTGATTTCGCGAGGCTTCCCACTCGCGGCATTATGCTTGCACTGTAGTCGATCGGATGGTTATCTTTAATCTTGAACAACCGACGAGTGGACGTGAATTCTCCATCCCGAATGGGATAATCTGTCGCTTGCGGTTTCGCGGATCGTCAGTCGCCCGATTTTGGACCACCGGATAGCGAAATGGTCATCGCCCATCACCTCATTTGGACCGCATATGGATGGTGGTTGCCTAACGATCCGCGTGGCAGCACGTCAAACCTGATTCGAAACGATATTTTGCGGGAGTTGGGCGAACTTCACTTTGGGAGGAAGCAAATCCAACCCGCGGCAAGCGAACTCCGGGAGTTTTTCGAGAAGTCTCGCACTGTTCTCAAGCATCCGCTTCTCGAATTCGATTTCGACGCCAGACGGATGATCGGCGCGGCATTCTCGGAAACGATTCGACAAAATGGTTACACCTGCTTTGCCTGCGCGATCATGCCCGACCACGTTCACCTTGTGATCCGCAGGCATCGCGATCGCGCCGAACTGATGATCGCCAACTTCCAGCGCGACAGCCATCTCAAGCTTCGCGACCTGGGCATGAGGGATTTGGAACATCCCGTCTGGGGCGGTCACGGTTGGAAAGTGTTTCTCGATACTCCCGATGAGATTCGCCGCACGAATGCTTACGTTCGCGGAAATCCAATCAAGATCGGTCACCCGGCGCAGGAATGGGAATTCGTCACTCCCTACGATGGATGGAAGCCCGCTTCGGTCCGAATCATCCCCAACTCGCGACCCAATCGATGATTCCGTATTCGAAACGGTTGAGGCGGTCCGATCCGCGAAACCGCAAGCGACTGCGAATCCCATCTCGCGATTGAAGTCGCTACGCCATCGTCACGGTGGTCCGTAACATCGCAGGCGCCATATCTTTGATCTCCCGACTGCGTTATCCGTCGCTTGCGGTTTCGCGAATCGACAGATGCCCGCATTTTCGATCGCGCCGAAATCACCCCCATGTGGACTCCCTCCAAAAACCCGATACCATTCCTAAATCGCACCACGGCTCTCCCGCTTGCGGTTTCACCATGAAAATCATCCTCGCCAATCCCCGCGGCTTCTGTGCCGGTGTCAACATGGCCATCGAGTGCGTCGACCAGGTCCTGCGCAATCAGGGCCCGCCCGTCTATGTTTTCCATGAAATCGTGCATAACAAGCATGTGGTGGGGGATTTCGTGAGCAGGGGGGTCATTTTCGTGAACTCCATCGACGAGGTGCCACAGGGGGCAACCGTCGTCTACAGCGCCCATGGCGTTTCCCCCGCGCTGCGACAATCATCGAAGGCGCGTAAACTCGTCGAGATCGACGCCACCTGCCCCTTGGTCACTAAAGTCCATCACGAGGTAAAGGGTTTCGCCCGCAAGGGTTACAGGATCATCTTCATAGGCCACCGCAATCACGATGAGGCCGTCGGCACCGTCGGTGAAGCCCCGGATGCGATCACGGTCGTTGAATCGGTCGAAGAGGTCGAGCAACTGACCTTCCCGCAGGATTCCAAGCTCTGTTTCGTCACCCAGACCACGCTCAGTCTCGGGGATGCCCAGACCATCATCGCCGCCCTTCAACGGAAGTATCCGGGCATCAAGCCACCCCCCAAGGATGATATCTGCTACGCCACCACCAATCGCCAGATGGCCGTTCAGGAGCTGGGGGGCGAAGCCCAACTGGTGCTCGTGATCGGCAGCCAGAACAGCTCTAACTCCAAGCGCCTGGCGGAGATGGCTCATGCGGCCGGCAAGCGGGCTCATCTGATCGACGACCAGTGCGAATTGAAACGGGAATGGTTCGACGGCGTCGATTGTGTGTTCATCACGGCCGGCGCCTCCGCGCCCGAGCGCCTGGTGATGGACCTGGTGGCGCGGATCCAGGCCGAATTCGCCGGATCGGAGCTTGAAGAGCGAACTCTGGTGGAAGAAACCATGTCTTTCGAACTTCCCAAGTCGCTGCGGCGGCTGACGGTGGTGGGGAACTGAGGATTACCGGTAGACATCGGGGGCTTTCGCAGGTTATCGGTATCGCGACGGCCGCGATCCCGCCAGACCCAGTTTATTCAATTTATGGGATGATGGCTGCGCGGTTTAATTGGTTTAGGGGAAAGGTCGATGAGAGGGGAGTGATTTCCCCTTATTCGGGAAGTCGCCGCGTCGGCCGGCGGGCATTCAGCGTTTTTCGCTATTTTCAATTGGCCGCTGGTTATCGCGTAATGTCTTGTCACTGTTGAGGTTGAGATCGTGAGTTCACAGGCCGCCATGTTTTCCGAACTGTTCCGCTATCGTGGCCTGCTGGGCATGCTGGCCTGGCGGGATATCCGCGTGCGCTACAAACAGTCGATTTTGGGTGTGGCGTGGGCATTTCTAATGCCTCTGGTGCAGACGGCCGTCATGGTCACGGTCTTCACCTCCGGCGCGCTGACTGTGCAAAAGAACGGTCTGCAGGGCATGCCCTACATCCTTTTCGTGCTCTCAGGCGTTATCCCATGGACGCTCTTCAATGCGACCATCGCCTCGAGCATGGAATGCCTGACGCGCAATAGCCGACTGGTCACCAAAATCTACTTCCCGCGCGAGGTCTTCCCGCTCGCCAATGTGGTTGCCGCGCTGATGGATTTCGCGGTCGCGATGGCGGTGTTCATTCCGGTCTACGCCTACTACGCGGCCACCGATCCGAACGTGCATGTCTCCTGGTCCCTTCTGCTCTATCCGCTGATCGTGATCGTGCAGGTGCTGCTGGTGGCGGGGCTGTCGATGATCCTGTCGATGGCGAATTTGTTTTTCCGGGACGTCAAGTACATCATGACGTTCGTTTTGCAGCTCTGGTTTTTCGCGACCAACATCGTCTACCCGATCACCTTCGAACTCCGGCCGGGCTTGCACTGGATGACTTACCTCAACCCGATGATTCCGCTGCTCAACGCCTACCGCGATTGCCTGCAGGGCCAGGGGATGATGCACAGCGATCCCACTGGCCTGTGGGTCGCCATCGTCGTTTCCCTCGCCGTCTTTTTCATCGGCTGGCGAATCTTCCATAACGCCGCCTACAAGTTCGCCGAATACGTCTAACATCCAGCAACCAGCAACTAGCAAACAACAACTAGCAACTAACAACTAGCAACTAGCAACTAGCAACTAACCACCAGCAACTAACAACCAGCAACTCATGCCCGACCCCGTCATCCAATTTCAGAACATCTATAAAAAGTTCGCCCGCGGCGAGCAGCATGGGACGCTGCGCGACCTCGTGGCCGCCACTTTCGCCAAGCTGCTGGGCCGGAAAAAGGCAGACCCCAATCAGCTCAAAAAGCAGGAGTTCTGGGCTGTCAAGGATTTGTCGTTCGCGCTGAAAAAGGGCGAGTCGATGGGAATCATCGGACCCAATGGCTCGGGCAAGAGCACGACCCTCAAGCTTCTCTCCGGCATCCTCCGCCCCGACCAGGGGACCTATGGCGTCAAAGGCCGGCTTTCAGCGCTCATCGAAGTTGGCGCGGGGTTCCATCCCGATCTGACCGGGCGGGAAAATGTCTATCTCAATGGCTCGATCCTGGGGATGACGCGGAAAGAAGTGAAGGCCAAGTTCGCCGATATCGTCGAATTTTCCGGCGTGGGCGATTTCATCGATACGCCCGTGAAGCGCTACAGTTCCGGCATGGCGGTCCGCCTTGGTTTCGCCGTCGCCGCCTTCGTCGAGCCCGATGTGCTGCTGGTGGATGAAGTGCTGGCCGTGGGCGATACCGAATTCCGCAATCGCTGCCACAACCGGATGATGCGCATGCTCAACAGCGGCGTGACCATGATCCTGGTCAGCCACGATCTGACCGAAGTGCGCAACCTCTGCCAGAGCACGGTCATGCTCTGGAAGGGTGAGAAAGTCCTCGAAGGCCCGACGCCCAAGGTGGTTGAAGAGTATCACTCGCGCGTGGTCGATATGGTCAAGGCCGAGCAGGACAAGCAGATGGCCAGGGATGCGGTGGACCGACCGCACAATGGCGTGGAAATCACCAGCGTCGAGTTCATCGATAAAACCGGAATCCCCGGCGACACCTTCGCCAGCGGCGACCCGATGACCATCCGACTGCACTACACCGCTCATCGTCGCGTGCAGCGCCCGGCCGTCGATGTCGCCATCGACTGGGCGGCCGAGGACATCATCGCCACCAC
>JBBRTW010000114.1:0-16617 GCA_038244055.1 Tepidisphaerales bacterium
CCGGCGAGATGGTGCCGCTGAGCGCATCGCTCAAGTCGCACATGCTCATCCGCGAGGGCAGGCTTTACGGATTCGATTCATATTTTCCGGGATTCATCCGCGAGTATGTGGTGACGCGGCCCTATCGCGGCGAGGCGATCGGCGAGTTTCAATGCCGCGAGGCGGCCACGGGCAAGTTGCTTTGGAGCAGCGATGCGTTCAATCCCGCGCCGGCCGGGCCGAAGCGGGTGGATTCAATGCAGTGCTTGATGGCGATGGCGGGCGATGAACTGATCGTGTGCAATTCGAGCGGTTTATGGATCAGTCGGATTACAAATGAGGGCGTGAAGATACTTGCGCACATTCCGCAAGCGGGGGCCAAATTGGGGCGAATGCTGGGCGAGCCGGTGCTGGTGGATGGACGGCTGCTGGTGCGGCAATTGGATGATGATGCGAAGTCGGGGTTGTCGCCCGTTCTGGGCGGAGGAGGGAATCTGACGTGTCTCGATCTGCGGGTCAGGTGAGGTAGTGCAATTATGGAATTGAATTGGGTGGCATGGGTAGGACTTTCAGGTCTTGCCCGCGGGGATGATTCTCGATGGAAGCCAAAATCGAAGGAGAAGGCACGCCGGATTTTGTCCGGCGTGCCTTCTCGATCGAATGCGATATCGAATGGGCGATTACTTCTTGCCCTTGGCGGCCGGCGCGGCGGCTTTGGCGCCGGCGGCGGGAGCGGCGGCCTTGGCACCGGCAGCGCCCTTCGCGCCGGCGGCGGGGGCAGCGGCCTTGGCTCCGGCCGAACCCTTGGCACCGGCGGCGGGTGCGGCAGCGCCGGCAGCCGGGGTTGCGCCCGGAACGGCTTCAGCGCCCTCGACCTTCTCGGCCTTGGCGATCGCCTGCTTGCGGTTGGCGACCTTGGGCAGGCCGAGAACCGGCTTGGTTTCGTTCCACTTTTCTTCTTCACCGAGGCGCGCCAGGCGCTCGGCCCGCGTCAGGACATTACGATGGCGGGTCAGGGAATTGGCGGCCTTCAAACTGGCATCAAGCGACATGCGGCACCTCAAAACGGGTCATTCAACGATTCAAATTCGGCAAAAGCAGAATCCCCCGCGGATTTCGAGAGGGGGAGGGATCATACAAAAGGGGGGCGGCGCGGGCAAGGGGACGCAGATCGCTTCAAGACCCCTTCACGCTTATTTGGCTGGTGCCGGCACGACCGGTGCAGGAACTTGCTTGGGAAGGCGGGATTTGGGCTCGTCGGCGATGCGATAGGGAATGAAATGAATCAGGCCGATCGCTGCGGCGATCCAGTGCAATTTCATTCGAAACTCGTGGGGAGGGGACTGGCCGCTGTTACACACTCGGGCAAGGAGCGGGCGGAGTTTGGGGCATTGGAATCGATTGTCGATGAGCGGTATGGTGCTTGCTCGAATGATTCCAGCTTTCAATCATGCGGGATTGCTGCCGGCGGGCATTCACAAGGCGACTGTGGCGGAAGTTGCCGAGCGTTTCGGCACGTCCACCGAATTGCGGCGAGTGCAGATGGAATCGGTGCGCTGGATGATTGATCTGGCGATTCGGGCGGGCGTGGAACGGATTGTTTTGAACGGCAGTTTCGTGACGGATATAATGGAGCCGAACGATGTGGATTGCGTGTTGCTGGCTGGCGCACAATTTCGCAAGGATTCCGTCGCGGAAAGAGAGTTGCGGCAGGGGCTGCCGTTTCTGGAGGTCGCGATAGTCGATCAGGCGGATTTCGACTATTTCGCAAATCGGTTTTTCGCGTTTGATCGAGTGCGACAGGAGAAGGGTATGCTTGAGGTGATTTTATGACCTTGAGAAATGAAATCGAATTGGTCAATACGCGCGAAAAGTTGCGGGAGCTCGAAGAGCGCTACAACGCCCGTCTTCAGGAAATCGCGTCCGACCCTTACATCCACGAGTTGACTCTGCAATCGCTAAAGCGGCTGATCAATCAGTTGAAGGAGGAGATCGCACTGTTCGAAATTCATCAGCCCGCTGGTCCCCGAGGCTGATCGGCGCCGCATTCGAAGCCGACTCCGCCGCGAGCATCCTCATTCTCTCGTGATGTCTATTCCGATTATCTGGCCCTATCCAGCCGATAAAGTTACTATCGCGGCACCAACTCAGCCTCTGCCGGCTCCCCGCGCTATCATAACTGTCTATCCGACAATAGATTGGAATCATGCGACATTACGACTGCGCGGTCATCGGCACCGGTCCGGCCGGTCAGAAGGCGGCCATTCAGGCGGCCAAACTCGGCAAGAAGGTGGTGATTATCGAAAAAAACGCCGCCGTCGGCGGGGCCGCCATCAATACCGGCACCATCCCCTCCAAAGCCCTGCGCGAGGCGGTGCTCCATCTCACCGGCGCTAACAAGCGCGGGCTCTTCGGCGAGAACTACCGCGTCAAGCGCGATATCACCATCGCCGACCTCATCTACGTCTCGCAGCAGGTCATCCACCACGAACTCTCGATGGTGCGGAACCACTTCGATCGCAACGGCATCGATCTGATCCACGGCCAGGCGGCTTTCGAGTCCCCCACCCGCCTGATGATCACCCGCGCCACCGAGTCCGAGCACATCACGGCCGACAAATTCTTCATCGCCACCGGCACCCGCCCGGCCAAGCCCGCCAGCGTTCCCTTCAACGACACGACAATCTTCTGCTCCGATGCGCTGCTCAAACTGGTGCGCCTGCCCAAGAGCATGATCGTCGTCGGGGGCGGCGTGATCGGGACCGAGTACGCCTGCATGATGCAGACCCTGGGCGTGAAGGTGACGCTCGTCGAAGGCCGGCAGGAAGTGCTGGGATTCCTCGACAACGAAATCGCCGAGGCCTTCCACTACCACATGCGCTCGATGGGCATGACCCTGCGCCTGTGTGAGAAAGTCGCCAAGATCGAGGAGATCCCCGAAGCCGCCGGCGATAACGGCTCCTCGGCGCGCGTGCAGGCGACTCTCGAAAGCGGCAAGACCCTGCGGGCGCAGACGCTGCTCTACGCCATCGGCCGGCAGGGGACCACCGGCGCGTTGCAACTCCAGAACGCCGGCCTGGTCGCCGATGACCGCGAGCGGCTGAAGGTGGATGCGAACTATCGAACGCCGGTGGAGCATATCTACGCGGTGGGCGATGTGGTCGGCTTCCCGGCACTGGCCTCAACGGCGATGGAGCAAGGCCGCCTGGCCGTCTGCCATGCGTATGGCCAGCCGATCAACTCCATGCCCGAGCTTTTCCCGCTGGGCATTTACGCGGTGCCGGAAATCTCCATGGTCGGCAAGACCGAGCAGCAGCTCACCGATGCCGGCATCCCCTACGAGGCCGGCATCGCCCAATACAAGGAACTGGCCCGCGGGCAGCTCCTTGGCGATGAACTGGGAATGCTCAAGCTCCTGATCCATCAGGAGAACCGCACGATCCTGGGCGTCCACGCCATCGGCACCGGCGCGACGGAACTGATCCACATCGGCCAGGCGGTGATGGCGTTCAACGGGACTGTCGAGTTCTTCATCAATAATGTGTTTAACTTCCCGACGCTGGCCGAGGCGTATAAGGTGGCGGCGCTGAATGGGTTGAATAAGTTAAGGCATATTTGAGGGGTTCTGCATCCTCAAATCACGCTGGAATGCCCATCAACTTCAACGTCGGAACCTTCTCAAAGTCCACGACGTTCCCCGTCACCAGCGTCGCATCGTGGGACAGCGCGATCGCCGCGATTCGCAAATCCTTCGTTGCCGGCCGGCCCTTCATTCCCTTGAGCCGGTCGAAAATCGCCTCCGCCTTATCGTCGTAGTCCAGCATCGGTCGGCCGCAATAGTCATCCAGCAGATCGTGAAGTCGGCGATATCCACGGATGCGAATCTTCGAGTCCCTGTTTGCAATTTCGTTAAACGCCCCGTGAATCTGCTCATCGAGGCTGATGATCGTCACATAGACATCGTCATTTGCTTCATCCAGCATTTTGGCCAGTGCTTCGTAACGCGATCCCGTGCCGCCGCGCTGTATGAGGGTTATCGCATCGGTATCGAGCACGAGCACGTTGTCTATCCCTCTTTCTTACGAGCCGCCTGCACCTGGGCCACGAACTCCGGAAAGCTCGAATCATCCTTAAATCGCCCCGCCTGCGCCCGCCACCAGTTCCGCTTTGTCACCGCGGTCTTACCACTGGCCGGCGTCAGCGCATCGAGCGAGTTCAGCGATTGGGCGAATGAATGGAGCACCTTGGCCGCCTCCTCTGCCTTGCGAGCGGCGCGTTTCTGCGCCGAGGAGCGAAGGATCGAGGATTTTCGAGTGGAGGTGGCCATATCTAATGGAATTATCGGCGTCTGAGGCGCGGCAGTCAAGAAACGACCATCATTGGTCCACATACCACATCCGTGATCTTGTATCGCATCATTCCTTCGCACGACTTGCCAATGCCCCGTTGCTCCGCCAACCGGTCGTGACGCAACCGGCCGGAGAATTGCCACCAAAATAGTCGAGGAATCGCGCGGCCTTTGCGTTATCATTTCCGATCACTCAAACTCAGGGAGCTCATGCCCACCAGCCGCTCAATATCGCGTTGCTCTCGATACATAACGCTTTTCCCAATCCTCTTCTGCGCATCTTTCGCCCACGCCGCCCCTCCCGCTGCCGATGCCGACGGCTTCGTTCCCCTCTTCAACGGCAAAGACCTCTCCGGCTGGGTTCCCGTCAATGTCGCTTCCGGCGTGGCCGCTCCATTGGAAGATACGTTCACGGTCAAAGACGGTCTGATCGTCTGCACCGGCGTGCCCACCGGCGTCATGCGCAGCGAGAAGATGTACGAGAACTTCATCGCCGAGTTGGAATGGCGGCATCTCAAGCCCGGCGGCAATTCGGGGTTCTTTCTCTTCGCCGATGCGATCACCTCCAAGGGCGTTCCCTTCGCGCGCGGGCTGGAGGTGCAGATTCTCGATGGCGTCACCCCGGCCGATCGCCGCTACACCACCCAGGGCGATCTCTTTCCCATCCACGGCGCAACCGCCAGGCCGGATCATCCCGGCAAATTCGGCATGCGCTCCTACCCGATCGAAGATCGCACCAAGGCTTCGCCGGAGTGGAATCATTACCGCGTCGAATCGATCGATGGCACGGTCACTCTTTCGATCAATGGGAAGGTAGTCAATTCCATCAAAGAAGTTTCGCCAAGAAGAGGCTACCTCTGCCTGGAATCCGAAGGCGGCCTGATCCACTTCCGCAATCTCCGCATCAAGGAACTGCCGCCGAATAAAGACCTCGATCCAAAGCACGTTGCCATCGCGGATCAGGGATTCAAATCCATCTACACCGGCCTGGATCTTTCAGGATGGAAGCCGGCCGATGACGCCGCCCGCCCCGCATGGTCGGCCGTCGACTGGACCCTCCACTTCGACCCCGACAAACTTCCCAAAGACGCCGCCAAACCGGTGGATGCCACTTTGTGGACCGCAACCCGCCACGCGACCTTCGCGATGATCCTCGACATCAAGAGCGAGACCCGCGTCGATCTTCTCCTCCCCGGCGCGGCCGGCCCGATTGCCATTCCCGATGCCGACCCCGCCGCCGCGGGCAAGGCGCGCAAAGGCTGGCGGCGCATTCAGATCGTCCGCTCCGCGTCGGAGATTCTCATCACCGGCGACGACATCCAGCCGAGCAAACATCCCGCCCGCGCCATCGACCCGGCCAATCCCGCCGATCCAGCGACCGGGCCGATTGGCCTGCGGCCGGCGGGCGCAGCGGATTTCGCGAATCTTTACATCGGGCCGGCAACAGATCGGTAACGGGTGCAGGTGCTATGATTTCAGCGGCTCACTTGGCGGGGCGGATGGTGATGGTGACCGATCCGCGATTGTCCGCCATTCCGCCTTCATCATCGCGAATCTTGAAGCGGACAATGCCGTCGGCGGCAACCGCGAGCCGGCCGCCCTTGCCGATGGTTACAAAATCCTTTCCCGGAAACACTCATCCGCCAGCGCGGCGATCGCTTCAGGCTCCTTGGGCGATGCCAGTTCCCGGGCGGCGAGGGTCTGGCGTGCTTGCCCATTCAAAGGGTGCGGAATCGGGTCGAGGGAGTTGCGGGAAGGGTGGATTGGGTAGATCATTTGCGGGGCATCTTTCTGGAGAAGCACATGAGGACCATCGCGAATCACCTTATTGCATTGATTATTGTATTGGGCTCCGTGCCGGCGGCATGGGCGGCGGAAGCGCCGGCTCAGCCGGCCGCCGAAACGCCGGCGCAGCGCGATGCGCGCATGAAATGGTGGCGCGAGGCGCGGTTTGGGATGTTCATCCACTGGGGCATCTACTCGATTCCCGGGGGCGAATGGAACGGCAAACCCATCTCGGCCAGCGGCGCGGAATGGATCCAGCAGACCGGCGCGATTCCGGTGGCCGAGTATGAAAAACTCCGGGATCAGTTCAACCCGGTCAAGTTCGATGCCAAGGCGTGGGTGAAGATCGCCGGCGATGCGGGGATGAAATACCTGGTGATCACCTCCAAGCACCACGATGGATTCTGCCTGTGGGATACGAAGGTGGGGGATTACAGCGTGACGCATTCGCCTTTCAAGCGGGACATTCTTCGGGAGTTGTCGGATGCCTGCAAAGCCGATGGCCGGGTGCGGTTCTGCGTCTATCACTCGATCATGGACTGGCATCATCCCGATGCGCAATCGATCAACAAGCCGGGGAGCTACAGCCCGAACAAGACCTACACGCCCAACCCGAATTTCCCGAAGTTCGTGGAGAATTATCTCAAGCCGCAACTGAAGGAATTGATCACGGGATATGACCCGGGCGTCATCTGGTTCGATGGGGAATGGGTGCCGGAATACACCGAGGCGATGGGGCACGATGTTTACAATTATTGCAAGAGCGTGAATCCCGCGATCATCGTCAACAATCGGGTGGGCAAGAGCCGCAAGGGGATGAGCGGGATGAGCCAGAACAAGGAGTCGGCCGGCGATTTCGGCACGCCGGAGCAGGAAATCCCATCCACCGGAATTTCAGGCGCGGACTGGGAATCGTGCATGACGATGAACGGGACCTGGGGCTTCAAGAAAACCGATGAGAAGTGGAAGAGCGCGGAGATGCTGACGCGGAACCTGGTGGATATCGTCAGCAAAGGCGGGAACTATTTGCTCAATGTCGGGCCGACGGGGGAAGGAGAAATCCCCGCGGCATCCGTCGAGCGGCTGGCGGCCATCGGCCGGTGGATGCGCGTGAATGGCGATACGCTTTACGGGGCGCACGCATCGCCCTTCAAGAAACTCGCGTTTGGCCGGGCGACGAGCAAGCCGGGGCTTGTTTATCTGCATGTGTTCAATTGGCCGGCGGATGGGAAGCTGGTTGTGCCGATCGAGAGCGCGATCAAATCGGCGCGGCTTCTGGGCGCGGGGGAGAAGGCGGAGCTTGCGATGGCCAAGACCGAGCAGGGGGTGGTCATCACGGTTCCGGCCGCCGCGCCGGATGGGATTGATACGGTGGTGGTGCTGAGCGTTGAAGAGCCGGTGAAGGTGCTGCAGCCGGCGAAGTGAAGCTCAAGTCATCCCCACCTCTTCCCCCAACGTTTCTTCGCGGTCTTAGTACAGGATATGATCAACGCTGCGAGGACAAACGCCTGGCCTCTTGTTCTTTCGAGGAATCCATGGGCTGCGAGGAATCCATGGGCTGCGCGGATTTGATAGCCGATGGTCAGCGCCGCCCAGGCTCGCGGGGCGGGCGTGGGCCGCTGTTCCTGCTGATTCTTCTTGCCTGCGGCATCGTCAGCGCTCTGGTGTTCGTCGTGACGATGACCTCGCGCCCGCCGCTTGAGGGGGCGGGGGCTAACTATCAGGAGATGGCGGACCAACTCGACTTCTTCCAGACCGGGAGTGATTTCTCGGGCGGGAAGATGGATCGAGTGGTCCTCAACGCGGACGTGCCTGCAAGCCTCGGGCTGGCCGATCCTGGGGCGCGATTTCCGCGAATGGGAACGTGGACCTCGCCGGAAATGCCGGGTGTCCGCCCGTTCTCAGAACTCCTGCCCTCCTATAACGCGCACTGTCCACCTGAGACGGGTCTGCGATTTGATGTGCGCACGCGGGATGCGCAGTCGGGAAACTGGTCGCCCTGGTTCTTCCTGGGCGACTGGGGAAGGACGATCGGCAACCAGGATCGGATCATCCGCAATGACTTTGGGCATGTTGAGATCGATATTCTCTATCTCGAACGCCCGGGGAACGCGTACCAGGTGCGCGTGCGATTCTTTGCCTTCTCGCTGGATGAAAAGACCAATCCGCTACTGCGCCGCCTGGCGGTATGCACCTCGGGCGTTGAAAAGAACGAGTCCGCGCGAGCGGCTTCGATGCGGCCGATTGCCACGAAATCCATCGACAGCCGGGATCTGCCGGTGCCGTTTCGCGCCCAGGGCCTGGCCGCCAAGCCGCTTCGGCCGGAGATATGTTCACCCACCAGCGTATCGATGGTGATGCAATACCTCGGCCGCGATCGTCCGACCGAAGAGAACGCGCTGGCCATTTACGATGGCAACTACGCCATGTTTGGAAACTGGGGCCGTGCCGTCGCCTGGGCGGGGGAAAACGGTTTCGATGCCTGGCTGACCCGCTTTCGGAGTTGGGAACAGGTCAACGCGACGATCGCACAAGGCCAGCCGATCATCGCCTCGATCCGCTTCAAGAAAGGGCAGTGCCCTTCGTTTGTCCTCAAGCAAACCGACGGGCATCTGATCGTGATTCGGGGTTTCACGAGCGGCGGCGATCTGATTGTGAACGATCCGGCATCCAAGGAACGGGGCAATGGCGCGATTTACAAAGCGGATGAACTCGCCAAAGCATGGCTGGCCCATGGGGGCGTCGGGTACATCATTCGCAAGCCCCTGCCGTAATCCCACGTCCGGGCCGTCCACCGCACCCTCCCCGGGGTGCAATACACCCCTGCAACAATCCCGTGCGCAAGGACTTTTATGATGCCCATGGGCAAGAACGGCTCAAACGTGCCAAGCATATCATGTCGAGGTCGGCGGCGCTGCATGTTACGGGCAATCACCCACGCACCAAAGATACCCCACGGTCCGGAAAAACATGCGATTGCCCTGAAGCGTTGGCGAACTATTCGACATCGATTCGCCGTTGCCGCGCCATCTCCAGCGCAGGCGGTAGGCCTGATCTTCCTCGTAGCGCTTGTCGACAAACGCATCCTCAAGCACCGCGGCCTTGGACGGATCGTTCAGATCGATGATCGCGGCGTTCATGACGCCGGGCTTTTTTTCGCGAAATCCGTAGCTTCCCCCGCTGAGGCTGATCATGACATTACCGCCCAGCACCGGCGCGCAGTAGCGTCCCCGGCTCAGAGGCAAATCGGCCGCTTTTCCGCTCGTCAGTTCCATGCGAACGCCGCTGGTCGGCGAATAAATCCAGCCATCGAAAAGAATGTCGGTGGTATTGCCCGATTTGGTCTTGCCCAGGTTGCGCCAGGTTTCCGCGAATTCAACGCGATCGGGATTGATCACCTTGAATCGCCCCGCGATGCGCGTGGCCGGCCCGCCATCGGGGGCATCTTTGCGGACGTAAATCTCGCCATCCGTCAGCGCCGTCGAGCCTTCATAACCCTGCAACTCCGGAAGTGAGCCGATGACTTTCCCGTCGCTCAGGCGATAAATTCCCGATCCCGGTGAGAGCAACACATCGAACGGCTTGCCCTCGAAGTGCAACCGCATATGCACTGGCGGGCTTACCTTCACCCAGTACGAGCCGAAGTCCTTCTGGTGAAAAACGCCCCAGAGCTTTCTGCCCGTCGCTTTATCGTACGCCCGCATTTCCCCACACGCGGTCACGATCAGCTTCTCTCCAATCAGCAGCGGAGACATCGCATAGCGGACGTGATGCTCGGTCGCCTTCGCCCGGGCGGGGCGATCCCAGATCATCCATTTGCAGTTCCCCTCCAGGTCGTAGCAGGCGACTTGATCGTTGGACATGTTCACGAACACATGCTCGCCATCGCTGACGGGCGTCGGGAAGGTATGCGTGAGAATGCCCTCCCAGTGGCCGAAATAATAAAGGCTGTAGTCGGCCTGATCTTTCCAGCAACGATCCCAGAGCGGGTCGGCCCGGCCGATCATCGAAAAGTTGGCCTGCCCCGGCGCGTTGACTTGAAAGTCGTGATCGGCCGATGCCTTGAGCGCCTTGTCGATCTGTGCTTGCGGGAGTTGGGTTTTGTACCCGCGCTCCAGATCGAGCCAGATCGCATACTGCATGAATTGATCGTCCCAGAACGCAATGGCGTCCCGCGCCTTGGCGGCCGTCTCCGGCGGCATAAGCGTCGTGTGATCGACCTGCTTCTGCCACAGAATCGATCCATTGCGCGCGCTGAGGCAGATCAGCCAGTTCGGATCGGCAAGCGTGAAGACTTTGTCGCCGACGACGATCGGCTGGGAAAAACTCGGCCCGGGCATCGGCGTCTTCCAGACGATGTTCTTTCCGGTGGCCGCGTTCCATACTTTGACAGGAGTCGCGCCCGGCCACGCGCCGGTGCCATCGCCGCGCCACCCGATCGGGCGCTCGGCGGTGGGATAGAAATTGGGATGGCCCGGCGGAAATGTCTGACCGGCCGCCGAGCAATACATGACTGCCTGAAGCGCGAGCACGGTGGGAAGCGCAATTCTTTGCATGAGTTACTCTTTCCCCGAAATGGTGATCGTGACGGCGATGGCGTCGGCGCGAATCGCCTTTGCGTCGTCGCAAACAATCCAGTCAGCAGCGCGAGCAGAATTGAGGTTCGCATGGGCGTCTTCTTCACTTGAACGCGGCTTTCCGCATCTTCGTTTCCGGGCGCATCCGCGCGGACAGATTCAAAAAGTCCCTCCGCCTTAAACTGCATGCAGTTTCGATCATGCTGCATTTAGCTACTCCCCTGCATTGAACGTGTTTAAGCAGAATTACCGGCGTAAGCAACCGGCAAACCGGGCCCCGCCATTCCCTTCGCACCACCTAAGAAGTGTGCCGGGACATCGTCGATATGGGAATGCAGCTTGGGTCCCAGATACGACCTTTTGTCATTCAGTCACCGCAATGGCAATTGCGACAACCTGCCAATGGTCGATGTGGTGCCCAACGATCTCGGAAAAACACGCGGAATTTGGGGCATTCAAATTTCCCAAGCTCAGTTCGCTGATTGTGGTATTCACTTTGCTGTTGTTTTTGGGCATGAAAAAGACTACTCCAAAACGCCCGGCCCATGAGGTTCGCTTCGACACTGAGCCGCGCCCGTCCTTCCCCGTCAAGTCGGGCCTTTCGACGCGGCAAGTCAGCGAATCGACTCAAATAGCGACCTCGGCCGCGGAGAGCTGGAAGACTTATAGCGAGTGCCGCCTTCAGCACTTCGCGGCGCGGTAGTTGGCGCGAATTGGGGACATGCGATCGGTCCATCGTAATCGTTCGATCATTTTCCGGGGTCGGGTGTCGTCGCGCCCCCGCTGGTCAAGGAGATTCCATCCGATGCCTTCATTTGCTGTCACAGATTCGCTTCCAGCGTCGAAACTTCCAGGATCAATACGAGCGCCGGAGGCGATCGCCTCGCCCCACAAAACGCCGGAGACGATCGCCTCGCCCCACAAAAGTGGCTTCGTGTGGGGCGCGGGAATTGAATGCTCATTCATCCCGCACCTGGGTATCGATCAGTTCGAATGGACCCAGCATAATCGATTTTGGAAAGAGGACTTCAAACGAGCGCGCGAAGAGCTGGGGTTGTCGGCGCTGCGGTATTGTCTTCCCTGGCACAAGATCGAGCGCGAGGCGGGGGTGTTCGATTGGGTGGAGGCCGATGAGCGAGTGGGATACGCAAAAGAGTTGGGTCTGGAGCTTTATCTCGATGTGATGCACTTCGGCACGCCGGTCTGGTTGAAGCAGGCGGCAGGCGATCCGGAATTTCCCGAATCGCTCGAGCGATATTCCGCCGCATTGGTGGCCCGGTACGCGGGCACGGTCAAGAACTGGTGCCCTTGCAATGAGCCGCTGGTGCTTTCGCTGTTCAGCGGCGACTTCGGCTTTTGGCCCCCGCATGCCCGCAAGTGGAAGGGGTACATGTCGGTGCTGAGCCGCGTGGTGCAGGCGGTCAGCCGCTCGATCCGCGCGATCCGCCGCGCCGACCCCCAGGCGAAGATCATCCATTGCGACAACGTCGAGAACTACAAGACGCGGGCGCCCGATCTGGCGATCGAGGTTCGCCGCCGAAACCTGCGACGATTCCTCGCGCTCGACCTCCTGCTGGGCCGGGTGGATCGGCACCATCCCCTGTTCAACTGGATCACGGCCTACGGAATGACCGAACTGGACTTGGAGTGGTTTCGCACCCATCCGCAACAGCCCGACGTGCTGGGGATCGATTACTATCCCAATTCCGAGTGGCAGCTCGATCGCGTCGCCGATGGGATCTGTCAGCGCCGCTCCGAGACGCCGCTGGGACTCTATGGCATCGCCAGGGACTACTACAACCGCTACGCGCTGCCGATGATGCTGACTGAAACCAGCGCCGATGGGCACGCCATCAACCGCGAAATCTGGCTCGACGAAACGGTCGAAGATTGCCGCCGCCTCCGCGAGGAGGGGATCCCGATGCTCGGCTATTTCTGGTGGCCGATGGTCGATCAGCTCGATTGGGATGGTGCGCTGACCCATCGCGTGGGAAAGATTCACGAGGTGGGGATTTTCACTCTCAAGCGGCAGACGGATGGAACGCTGAAGCGCTTCCCGACGCCGCTGGCGAATCAGTTTGCCGCGTTGATCGATCGTCGCGACGAGTCGGTCGGCCCGATGGCCCCGATCGCGATCCCCTCCAATGAGGAAGATCAAGGCCCTCCGATTGGCATCGAGATGCCGGCGGGCGAGATGCTGGGGAGGCCGACGCTCGTCGAGCTTGCGGCGACCGCCAAATCGGTTTCGCCCCGCGCGGGCAACGCAAGCCACAACGGCAAGGCGGCGCTGCTGGAACTGGAGGAATCCGATGCCTCAACGGGGTCGGCGCCCGCGCCCGTCGGCGATGCGCTGGTCTCAAACGCTGCTTCGAATGCGAAGAAGAGCGATCGCTACGGCATCGTCGTCTTCAGCCATCTGCGCTGGGGCTTCGTGTGGCAGCGCCCGCAGCAATTCCTCAGCCGCTTCGCGAAAAAGCACAAGATCCTTTTCGTGGAGGAGCCGTTCTTCGACCTGGCCGAAGGGGCGGAGCCCCGCCTGGACTTCCACAAGGTGATGCCCAATGTAACGGTGATCTGCCCGCATCTGTCGCAGGGATGGAGCAAGCATCCGAAGTTGCCGTCGCTGCTTCGACAATTCGCACAGGAGGGGATCGATGCGCTGAATGACGCCGGCGAGTTCGAGCGGCCGCTGCTCTGGTATTACTCGCCGATGGATTCGGCGTGGTCGCTCGGGCATTTCCCCAACAGCGGCGTGATCTACGACTGCATGGACGAGCTCTCGCAATTCACCGGGGCGCCCAAATCTCTGGTCGAGAATGAAAGCCGCTTGATGGACTTCGCGGATGTCGTTTTCACGGGCGGCTACGAACTGGGCGAGAAGAAGCGCAAGCAGCATCCGAACGTGCACACGTTTGGATGCGGCGTGGATTTCGCCCACTTCTCCCAGGCCGCCGATCCCGGAACGGCGGTGCCGCCGGACATCGATTTCATGTCGCGTCCGATCGTGGGCTGGATGGGCGTGGTGGACGAGCGCGTCGACTACGCGTTGATCGCGGAAATGGCGAAGCTGCGCCCGGCATGGTCGTTCGCGATGGTCGGTCCTGTGGTCAAGATGGATCCAAAATTGTTGCCGCACGCACCCAATCTGTTCTGGCTCGGCGGCCGCGACTATCAGCAATTGCCCAACTACTGCCGGGCGTTTGACGTGAACATGATGGCCTTTGCGATGAACGCGGCCACCCAGTTCATCAATCCGACCAAAGGCCTGGAATACATGGCCACCGGCAAGCCCATCGTGAGCGCGCCGGTGCGGGATGTCGTGCGGCAATGGAGCGATATCGTGCGGATCGCCGGCACGTCCGAGGAATTCGTCCTCGCCGCCGAGGAAGCGCTCAAGGCGGGCGCCGCCGATGCCCGGGTGCTCCGCGGCATTGAACTTGCCAAGCAGAGCTCATGGGAATCGACCGTGGCGGCCATGCAAAAGCTCATCGGCGATGGAATCGGCAAATCCGATCGGCGATCGGCAAAGAAGATCGAGCCGCTGACGGAAACCGAGTTGTCCTATGTGTACGCGGCAACTCAAGGGTCATGATCGGCGACGGGTAATAAACAAAGGAATACCTCATGGAAAAGCGAATCATCATCATTGGAGCGGGCCCGACCGGATTGGGTGCCGCTTATCGACTCAAGGAGTTGGGCTATAAGAATTTCGGAATTTACGATCGGCTCCCTCATATCGGCGGCCTGGCCAGCAGCTTCACCGATTCCGCCGGCTTCACCTGGGACATCGGCGGGCACGTCATGTTCAGCCACTACAAATATTATGACGATGTCTTCGACAAGCTGATGGGCAGCGACTTCCAGCTCAACATGCGCGAAAGCTGGGTGCGGATGTTCGATCGCTGGGTGCCTTATCCGTTTCAGAATAATATCCGCTATCTGCCCAAGGAAATCACCTACGAGTGCCTGAGCGGGCTGATCGAGGCGCAGAGCAAGCGCGACCACAAGTCGGCCAGGAACTTCGGCGAATTTATCGACGCGGTGTTTGGCGAGGGCATCGCTGCGCATTTCATGAAGCCCTACAACTTCAAGGTTTGGGCGCACCCGCCGGAAATGATGAATAAGGAGTGGATTGGCGAGCGCGTGGCGATGGTCGATGTGAACCGGGCCATCAAGAACGTCGTGCTGGGCACCGACGATTTCGGATGGGGTCCCAATAACCAGTTCAAGTTTCCCCTCTTCGGCGGCACGGGCGAGTTCTATCGCCGGTTCGACAAGCCGTTGGAAGGCCACGTCCACCTGAACAAGCCGATCGATTTCGTCAATATTCTCAAAAAGGAAGTGCGGTTCGCCGATGGTGAAATACAGAAATACGATACGCTGATTTCGACGGTTCCTCTGGATAAGCTGTGCAATGACCTGCTCAACGGCGAGGTGCCGCGCCAGATCAAACGAGCGGCGGCGTCGCTCCGGCATAGCGGCGGCCACATGGTGGGGATCGGCATCAAGCAGCCGTGCCCATCGACCAAGAGCTGGATGTATTTCCCCGAGGCTAACTGCCCGTTTTACCGCGTCACTTACCTTAGCAATTATTCTCCGGCCATGACGCCCGACAATAGCCGGTATTACTCGCTTCTTTGCGAAACCAGCTACAGCGACTTCAAACCCGTGGATGAGACGCGCATCGTCGAGGACACGATCCAGGGCCTGATCAATGCCGGGATGATCGCGGAGGAGGATCGCAGCGACATCTGCGACACGTGGCACCTGAACGTCAAATACAGTTATCCGACGCCCAGCGTCGAACGCGACGAGATTCTCTCGCGCGTGATCCCTTACCTCGAACGCAATGGAATCTACAGCCGCGGGCGTTTCGGGATGTGGAAGTATGAGGTTTCCAACACCGATCACTCGCTGATGCAGGGCGTCGAGCTCATCAATCGCCTCCTGCTGAACGAGCCCGAGACGACGATCGGCATGAAATACGCGAGCACCACCGATGGGCGCAACGCCGCCGTACACGAGAAGAGCGCCCATGCCGGGTCGGGCGACCCCCGCAAGGCCGCGATGGTCATGCAGGGCGACAGCACCAACAACCCGGACCAACCCGGCGATAAATCCGAGGCGCACATATCGGAGGAGGAACTGGGCATAACGACGCCGACCTCCCGTGCCCCAGACGGTGAATAGAATCCGGGAATCTGCCATCGAAGATGCCGCGGGTCCGATGACCCGCGGCATTTTCGTTTTCCCATCACCGGGGCAGTTACGCGGTGAGGATCGGGAATTTGCTGTTGCTGATCGGGAAGGAGGAATACGTTTCCACCAGCTTGCGATATTCCCGCGCCACATTCCTGGGGCGGCGGTCCAGCGAGTAGAGGCCAACCTTGTTCACGTGCCCTCGCACCTTGGTCAGCGCGCTATCCCAATCCTTCATGTCGACCAGGCCGTACCAGGTGAACCCGATGATCGGCACGCCGTCCTCGCGCAGGCGGAGCAGGTTCACCCACTCCTTCCAGAGCCACTCCACCGCGTGATGAGAAACGCGATTGGTCTCCGTGTGCATCACGGGCAAGCGATAGCGATCGAAATACTGGCGCGTGATCACGTAATACCCATAGACGTCCCCCGCGCCGATGGTGGTGCCGTCATCGCGAATGACGTGTTCGTTGGTCACATAATAATCCGTACCCATGATGCAGTGCGACCGGAGATCCCTCTGCTGGCGAAACCATTCATATTCCTCGCCCGACATGCCGGCGGCCAGAAGGTACTTGTACATGGTTGCCGATACGTCATGCCCGAAAAGGAGATCGAGCGAGAGAAAGCGCCGCTCGTTGAGGAACGTGGCCCGGGGAACCATCTGCGGGCTGCCGGGGTGAACGTATTCGGTGGACTCGCTGAAGATAAAGATCGCATCGGCGCGGC
>JBBRTW010000115.1:0-16575 GCA_038244055.1 Tepidisphaerales bacterium
AACAGCGCGATCGCGCTGGCGCTGCAGCGCAAGGGCAACGGGACGGTTCCCGCGCTGGGCCTGCATGGGCGTGAAAACGCGGTAAAAATCGATCGCGACGGCGTGCTGTATTACGCCTGGTACGATGCCAGCGATGCGCATCTAAAATTCGCGACGCAGTCGAACAGCGGGGCGTGGTCGGCGGTGCAGATCGTGGATTCGGCCGGGGATGTGGGACATTTCGTTTCCATGGCCCTGACCTCCACCGGCAAGCCGGCGATGGCCTACTACGATTCGCAGAACGCGGATTTGAAGTTCGCGCAGTGGGATGGGGCGCGATGGGTGAGGCAGACGGTGGATTCGAGGCTGTCGACCGGCCTGTATCCCTCGCTGGCGTTCGATCAGTACGATGACCCGATCATCACCTATTACTACAAGACGGGAGGCGATCTGCGCGTGGCGTTTGACGTGGGCAATGGGTTCACGATCGGCACGATCGATTCGACCCAGGATTCCGGGCGGTATTCGAGTTTCGCGATCAGCAACACGGGAGTATGGTCGGTGGCGTACGAGAACTCGACGACGGGGAAATTCAAATTCGCGAGCAAGGCGGGAAAGACCTGGAGTCTGCAGACAATCGATGGGAACACCAGGGCCGGCGGAGGCTATACTTCACTGGCATTCGATCCGACGAATCACGCTTCAGTGTCCTACTACGATGCGTGGAATGCGGATCTGAAATTCGCACGGCTGAGCAGCGGCGTGTGGTCGACGGATACGGTGGCCTCGCAATTTTCGCAGGGGCTGTACACGAATCTGTTCTTTGACGGCGGGGGCAATGCGAACATCGCCTACTTCAACAAGACCAACGATTCAGCCGTGCTGGCGGCCGGGAGCATCGGCAACTGGAGTTTCACCGCATTGGCTGCCGATGGCGGGCGTCATCTGGCGGTGGCTCGGTTCGGCAATCAATCGACATTCAGCTACTACCAAACGGCCAATGATACGCTGGCGCTGGGGCAATTCTAAGCTCAGCGGGACTCACCTCGGCAATGTCGGCAGGAACCACCTATTTTACCGTGGAGGATGTGCGGCCTCGACATACCCATGCGGATAGGGTGATAGATTATTGCCAACAGTGGTCTTTTTCGCCAATAAAGGCTGTTTTGGGCCGGGGTTAAGAATAGGTGCGACATGCGGATAAGGGGGAGTAATTCGTTTTTTCTCTTGAACGCGGTCCATAAACCGTGTTATACCTTTGAGTAGGAGTAGTGCGGAGCGGGCCGAAAGGCTTACCCCGCACAAAAGTGAGAACGATTTCCCGGTTTACCGGGGTACTTTTTCGAGGATGGGGCGTCACGTGAGCCATCAACCAATTATCGCGAGGGTCAGCATGAAATCACTGCGCAAACTAGGCTTGGCCATTGCGGCGGTCGGGTTTGCCTGGGTCGGATCCGGTTCGGCGCAAGCCGCCGAAACGTTGATATTCGATTGGCAGGCAACTACCCCCGCAACCACGCCGGTCGCTGGGTTTGCACCCGCGCCCTTCGTCAACAATTCCAATGCCGCCGCGGTGGCCGCTAGCTTGGCCGCTTATCAGGCGGCCAACCCCGGCCGGGTCGCGGTGAAGATCACCGAGCCTCTGACAGCCGGGAATATCAACACGCTGTTCGGCCCGGGCACCGGCTATCAAATCAACTACGCCTTCCTGGATATTGAAGGCGCGGGTGCGACCACATCCGCGCAGGCGCAGGCCAATTTGATCCACAACGCGGCCAAGGGTTCGTCGACCCTTGTCGGTAATTTCCGGCTCTTCCCCGGCAATGGCGACAACAGCGGCTTTGCCGGCGGGCCTTCGCTCGCGGACTATCAGTCCGGCCCCCCCAAGGGCGTGAACATGGCCAACGCCGATCTTTATCCAGGGTCTCCGTATTACAAGGACCCCGCGGCGGCCGGCGGCACATCGACATCGCCAAATATTCGCTCGTCGCTTTTCACCCTGCCGCTCAAGCGTTTGACTTATGTGACTTCAAACATGCCGGCTGGAAATCTGAATATCCCGTACGTCAACCGCTTTAACAATTTCCAGAATCCGGAACTGGATACCGATGGCAACGCTGCAAATGGGTATCAGTTTGTTCAGAATGCCGCTGATCCAACCAAGGGTCAGCTCCTGAGTCGTGGAGATTTCAAGGCCTTGGTGGCGCATTACCGCCTTCGCGGTGCGGATGGCATTCATCTTCTCGATGGCGGCATCCAGGGCTACACCCAGACCCAATTCGAGCAGGATGGAAAGGACGGCTGGTCGGGCATCACCGCCATCAATGATCTCTTCAAAGCCTCCGATGCCTCCATCGCCACGCTCGACACCACCATTAAGGTGGGCGGCGTGAAAACGGACTTTGAGAAGGCCGGCGTTGTCTTCTCGGGCGTTTACTCCCTCAGCCAGAATAAGCTGGCCTTGCTGGTCAGCAACATGACCGATTCGCCGACGACGGTCGGCTTCCCGGCCCGTCTGGGCAACAAGTCTGTTCCCGATGTCAACATCAATGAGGGCGAGCACCTCCTGCTCACCTACACGGGCGTCGGCACCCAGTGGCAGCTTGCCAGCACCTCCGCCCTGTTCACCTCGGCCGCCGAGCAGGATCGCAATGGCGTTGGCGTCCCCGAGCCGATGGCGTTTGCCAGCCTCGCGCTGGTGGGCGTGGCGAGCCTTCTCCGTCGCGGCCGGCGCGCCAAGTAAGTTCAGTTTCAACCCAAATAAATTCATCCGGCCGCGAATCTGATTCGCGGCCGGTTTTCTTTTTGTGATGATCATTTAGATCAACAGCACCGCTGCGGCGGTGACGAGGCCGCCGATAAAAAAGGCGGCGACGGAGCAGACGCAGATGGTGTTCTTAACCAGCGGGATATGGGGGACTTGCTTGCGGTCGGCCGGCATCAGCGCGCCGGCAGCGCCGAGGAAATCGGGGGCGAAAGCGCCGAGATAGTCTTCAATCGCCACCATCCGGCCGATGGCGGCGCAGTATTTGCCATAATTGCTGGCCAGGTAGGCGGCCCCGAAAGCCGAGCCCATAACCATCACTCCGGCGATGCAGGCGCGGACGGGAAGGGCCATGGTCTTGTTCATGGCGATGACCGCGATGAGCAGGCCGAAATAGCCGAAGCCGATGATGATGGTGCGATAGCTGGCGTTGCGCCGCCAGGACATCTCTTCGAAGGCCATGCGGTAGACGGAGAGGAGCAGGTCGTTCTTGGGCGAAAGTTGGTCGGACATGGCTTGGGTCTCCAGAGTGAGGTGTGGCGCGGGCTGATGCCTGCGGTCATGGAACATCATAACCAGCGTGGGATTGGCGTGAATGCGCGTTGGTTTGGAAATATGAGAGGCAAGGAATGTCCTCGACTGAAATCCACACCTCAGGGTCAGGAGCCGGCCACCAGCAATGCCCCATCCGCTGATCATCCTTCCCCGGCTCCTGACCCTTTCAGCCAATCACCGGATGATTTCAAAGTCCCTGAAATATCTGACATGGGTGGGTCTCGTGGCGTATGATGGGGTAACATGGACATCGTCACCGCCATCACGGGCGCTTCGGGCGCGCTTTATGCGCAGCGGTTCATCCAGGGACTGGTCGCGGCCGGCGTGCAGGTTCATCTGGTGGTCTCGCCGCTGGGTCGGCGGCTCCTGCACGATGAGCTGGGGATGGAGACTGTCGATCTGCCCGCGCTGGCGGGGCGGGAGGATCATGGGGTCATTCTCTACAATTACAATGATGTGGGCTCGAAGCTGGCCAGCGGATCGTTCCTGCACGACGGAATGGTGATCGTGCCGTGCTCGAGCAATTCGCTGGCCCAGGTGGCGCATGGGCTGGGCGACAACCTGATCAGCCGGGCGGCGGCGGTCGCGCTCAAGGAGCGGCGGCGGCTGATCCTGGTGCATCGGGAAATGCCGCTCTCGCCCATCGATGTGAATAACTACAAGATCCTCTCGGATGCGGGCGTGATGCTCTGCCCGGCCAATCCGGGGTTCTATCTGAACCCAACCACCGTGGGCGAAGTCGTGGATTTCGTGGCGGGGAAGCTGCTGGATCTGATCGGCGTGCGGCACGCGATGGAGACGCGGTGGGATCCGAAGAATTTGCGGCCGCCGGTGAAGCTGGGGTAAAGATGGGATCGCCATGCTCACCATCACCCGCGAGGTTGACCAGACGATTTTGATCGGCGACTCGCTCGCCATCACGCCATCCGATATCGATGCGCGCGGGGTGCGGTTGGTCGTGCGCGGGCGGCATGTGGGCGGGCCGCAGGATGGGGAGACTTTCAGCAGCCATCATGAGCTGGCCAAGGGGGCTTCATTGCGACTCGGGCCGATGATCACGATCATCGCGGTGGCACTGTTGCCGGGCGCGGTTCGGCTGGGGATTTTAGCGCCGGAGCATTTGAATGTGAGGCGGAAGGAAGTCGAGGGGCAGGGAGGGGCGGATTCGCAGGCGGGGGCGGGGGATTATGCGGATGATTGATGTTTTTCGCGATTGGGCGGAGAGGGTCAGGAGCCGAGGGGCGATTTTCGGCGAGAGGAGATAGCTGGTGGCCGGCTCCTGACCCTGTGGTGTGCGGACGCCGCTCGCACGGGCGGGACGCCCGTGTCACTGGGTTAAGCCTTCGGACAGCCCGATGAGATGATGCGCGACACTCCGCCCAAGGGCGCGGAGGTTGTACCCCCCTTCCAAAACGCTCACTACCCGGCCGGCGCAGCGGCGGTCGGCGAGGCGGACGAGCTCGCGGGTGATCTGCTCGAAGCCGAATTCGGTGAGCTGGATGTCGGCCAGGGGATCTTCGTGGTGGGCGTCAAAGCCGGCGGAGATCATGAGCACCTGGGGGTTGAAAGCATCGAGCGCGGGGATCACCTTTTTCTCCAGCGCCTCCAGATACTCCTCATCGCCCGCGCCGGGGTGGAAGGGGACGTTAAGCGTGTGGCCCCGGCCTGCGCCGACGCCGATTTCCCACTCGAAACCGCTGCCGGGATAGCAGGTCGAGGGGTGCTGGTGCATCGAGGCGAAGAAAATCGTCGGGTCGGATTCGAGGACGGCCTGGGTGCCGTTGCCGTGGTGGACGTCGAAATCGACGATGGCGATGCGCTCGATGCCATATTTGCGCTGTATGTAGCGAGCGCCGATGGCGATGTTGGCGAAGAGGCAGAATCCCATGGCGCGCTCGGCCTCGGCATGATGCCCGGGCGGTCGGGCGGCGACGAAGGCGCGGCGGATCGGGCTGGGAAGGGCGCGGCCATCGGGAGACTGGCCGGTCATCACGGCATCGCAGGCGGTCAGCACCGCGCCGGCCGAGAGAATAGCGGTGTCGAAGCTGGCGCGGGAGACGACGGTATCGCCATTGTCGATCACACCGCCGATGTCGCAGATGTGGCGGATGCGCTGGATGTATTTTTCAGGATGGATGGCGAGCATCGATTCGAGATCGGCCGAGCGCGGCGGGATTTCAATCGCGGGGAATGGCGCGGGAGGCAGCGCGCCCAAATCGATGTAAAAATCAGGGAAGGGATCGGGCGAAGTGACCCAGCCGGATTGGCGGACAGCGCGGTGGATGGCACGGAGGCGGTCCGGCCGCTCGGGATGATGCGGGCCGGTCTGGTGTTCGACGAAGCGCGGGTCGGAGACGAAAGCGATCACGGAGAGAGTTTAGCAGGAGTGAGTAGCTAGTAGCCAGTAGCCAGTAGTCAGTAGTCAGTAGAAAGGCGGCGGATGGTCGTCGGCTCCTGGAAGCGCAGCGAGATACAAACGTCCGGGCTGATTTCCCGCTGAGTATCTTCTGCCTACTAACTACTGACTACTGTCTACTTCCCACTATTCCACCCCGATTTTCTTGAACACCTTTGGCCGCCAGTAGCGCACGGCGATGGGGATAAGCAGGAGAATGTTGGCGATGGCCAGGCCGGTCATGAAGCGCCAGTCGTGCCAGGGTTTGTGGCCGGCACCCATGGCGACGTACATGGAGATGGCCGGGCCGTTGCCGAGGAGCGTGCCGATGGCGACTTCGACCCAGTTGATGCGGGAGAGGCCAAACAGGTAGTTGCTGACGCCGAAGGGGATGACGTGGGTGAGGCGCGCGGCCATGACGATCATCAGGCCGTTGTGCCCCATTTTTTCATCGAGCTCGCGCAGCCTGGCGTGCCTGGCTTCGAACTTGGTGCGCACCCAGTCGGCCAGAAGTTCCTGGGAAATGAAGAACGTCGCCAGTGCGCCGAGCGTCGCGCCGACCAGGCTCCAGGCGATTCCCCACCAGAGCCCGAAGGCCGCGCCCGCGAGAATCTGCAGCCACCAGACGGGCAGCAGGGAGACCGAGGCGAGGATGTAGAGCCCGAGGAAAACGGAAGTCGCGGTGATGTCGTGCGCATCGACCCACTCGCGGAATTCCCGGCCAACTTCGTGCGGGTTATCGCGAATGCGCGCTCCCCAGTGAGTGAAAAACAGCCCGTAAAGCGCGGCCGCGATGATGGCGAGAAGGAAGAGGAGAAGGATCGCCTTGAACGCGAATTTGCGGGGAGCAGGTTTATTGGGGAAGGCGTCCGCCATGGGGTGATTTATAGCGGGTGGGGAGGGAAAACTAAAAGGCGAAAAACTTAAAGCGGCGGGAGACGGCTGGGATTTGCGGGGGCGATGAGTTCGCGAAACCGCAAGCGATGGTCGGGGACGGCGCGGCTTGGGAAGGCTTCTGATTGGTGGAAGGTTGGAAGCGCGCGAGTCATGAGGCGGGGGTCATGGGTTTTTGGAGGGCGGGGCGGGAGCGGCGACTTCGTCTTTGATCCACTGGAGGAGGAGGGCGATGTCTTCGTGGTTCTGGCGGGTTTGGGTGATGATGAGTTTGCCGCCGAAGTAGAAGATGGCGCCGCTGCTTCCGCCGGTATTTCGCCAGCTTGCGGGGTCGATGCGTTCCTCGATGAGCCTGACAAGTTTATGTTCGGCGTCAGGGGCGCTGGTGATGAAGTCACCGAATTTCATGCGTGGACTTGAGTGCCCACCGACATAAAACGCGCTGCCGCGCTCATCGACCGAGGCGACCGCCGAATCAGTCGGCGAAGCGCCAAACAGGCCGCGGCCACCATCGGGCCCGGGCAGTTCGAGCAACGCCCCCGGTGGAATCTTCCGCTGCAGCAGCGCTGTGTCATTCTCCACCAATCCCCTGATGATCTCGCGAATATCATAGGCCCGCGTCAAGGTATCCCTCGAAAGCGCTTCGCTGGTGGAAACGCGCACGCGGTCGCCCTCAACTTGGAATGCCAGGCGCGCGCCCAGCCGGCCGGCCGATTCGAGGACGGCGCGGATGGCTTCGGAGGCGGTGGGATTTTTCAGGTCGACGCGGACGGCCATGTTGCGGGCGATGTTCTCGGCCTCCAGCGCGCCCCATTCCACTTCGATGTTCATATCCGAAACATCCTGAATGTACTGGAGCGTCCCATCCAGCGCCGTCTCGCGCATGTGGAATTCGCCGAGGCGCTTGCCGAGCTTCTGCTGAATGGCCGATGGCCCCTGCGGGCGCAACTGCATGGCCATCTCGCGATACTTCGGCAGATCGAGCTGAGCCTGATAGATGCCCGAGGGAATGGGCGTTTCGCCGCGGCGCGTGAGCAAAACGCCCGCTGCCGCGACGCCGGCGATGACGCCGATGAGGGTATCTTTCCAGAGTTTCATGGGCGGGGCTCCGCGTGATGAGTGGTGGGGGCTGTGGATGAAGCGGCGGAGGATGGCGATGAACTGGATGAGCTATTCTTGACGACGAGCTGGCCGTGTCGGAGGAGAAAGAGAAGGCGCTGCACATCGCGGTGCAGTTGGGGCGGGCCGGTAATGACCAATCGCCCGTAGAATAGCTGGCAATTGGTAGGTCTATTGATCCCATCCCAAATGCTTTGAAACAGGGTCATTTGGAGAAGGCGAACAAGGTCGTCGGCCGCGTCCTGCCGGTTCGAATGCGCAACCGACGCAGTTTGACTGCCATTTCCGAAGAGGCCGCCGCTGGGTTTGTGGTCCGCTGGCTCCCACTGGTCCAGCAGATCATCGATTTCATAATCGCGGGTGATGATCTTGTCCCGTGGGATGAGCTGGCTCGACTGGCCGATGATGATCCAGCCGTTGTCCACGATGAAGGTCAATTGAAGCGAGCCGACATCGAATGTCGCGATCACCGCGGCCAGCGCCTGGCCTACAGTCGCTCCGCGCAATTTCAGTTTGACTGGCGGCGAGCGCTCGGGGTCCGCTTTGGCGACCAGGTCTTTCTCGTGCCGAAAACTATCCGCATCGAGCTCGATCTTGACCGGCGAAACCTTGTTGAGCGACTCCACCGCCCGGCGAAGCGAGCTCGTATCCACATCCACATTCTTGATCGGCTGCAGAAGCACGGGATCGAGGCCGGTATCGTAGCCGCGGGTTGATTCGGGGCGATTCACGCGCCAGGCCAGCAGCCCCACCAGCACCGCGACCGCGATGATGTACGCCGAGCGAATCACCGGCTCCCACAGGGCGAGCTTGGAGCGGGCTTTGGATGGTTTCTTCCAACCCGAATTCTTCTTCGCGCCCACCCTTCCCGGCTTCGCGCCTTCGCGTTTAATTCCCTCGGCCGATTCTTCCCCCGCACTTTCGCCCGCGCGGTCGCCCGTGGAGCTTGCGCCGGGCAGGGGCTGGCCGGGGGCCTGGTCCCATGAAAAATCCACCCGGTCATCCTCTTCCTCGCTCATGGCGGTATCATCCCAACAATGGCGAACCCCGACAACCTTCCACCGCAAGTGATGGCCGAAAAATTCGGCGTCGGCAAGCTCGATCGGCATCTCTTCATCTGCCTGGGCCCGGATTGCTGCGCATCGGATCAGGGCGAGCGGAGCTGGGAATACATCAAGAAGCGGATGAAGGAATTGAACATCGCGGGAAAGGATGGCCCGTGTTATCGCACCAAATGCGCCTGCCTGCGCATCTGCATCGACGGGCCGATCGCGGTGGTCTATCCGGAGGGGACCTGGTATCGAAACGTCACGCCCGAGAACGCCGAGCGGATTATTCAGGAGCATCTGATCGGGGGGAAGGTGGTGGTGGAGTTGTGCTTTGCGAGGAATGAACTGGGGGGAGCGGAGTGAGGGCGCGAGAGGGCCAGGAAGGTGCTTGGAGGACCTTTGGGGGATGGAAAGGCACTGGCGTTCGGAAAGTCCGGCTCTGTCTCAATGCTTTCCCGTGACACGGCCGTCCCGGCCGTGCCGGAAACATTGAACTAAAAGCTTCGGCGAATTTGCGTCCTTTTCCACTCCATGTCGCCAGCACGGGCGGGACGCCCGTGTCACGGTGGAGTTTGAGACAGAGCCGGAAAGTCCCTTTTGGGCAGACAAGAATGTCTACCCCACCATTATTTCTGCCGGAACACAATCCGCCCCTTGGTCAGATCGTAAGGTGACACTTCCACTTTCACCCGATCCCCCGGCAAAATGCGGATAAAGTGCTTGCGCATCTTCCCCGAGACGATCCCCAGGATTTCGGTGCCGCTGCCGTCCAGTTTCAGCTTGAACATGGCATTGGGCAGGGCGACCACGACGGTCGCTTCGAGTTCGATCGGTTCGGTCTTCGCCACGCGCGGGCTCTCCTTTCGGCGGTCCGGGCCCCTATCTCACAGGGGAATATGCTACGGGATGGCGGGCAGACTCACAAGCGCGGGGAGTTGCCGAGGGCAATCGCATGTGGCATGAAGTGGGCAACAATTGCGGATTTCGGATTGCGGATTGTGGATTGAAATGTGGTTTTCAATCCGCAATCCGCAATCCACAATCCGAAATCGATCCGACAGGAGTTACATGCGATTGCCCTGGGGAGTTGCCGCTTGCCGGCTATTGGTTGCTGGTTCGCATCCGGCGGGTGCTTTATGGCAAGGGCGGTTTCCCTCAACCGCAGGGCCGAGGCCTGGCGATAAAATCAAATTCTTTTGAACGCATGGAACCATCTTCTTAGAATTCAATCCGTCCAATACCGGGCGCTTTCGAAGGGCGTTTCTTATGACCCATCATCAGGCGGGTGTATTACTGGCGGTCATCGTGCTGGGCGCGCCGATCGCGCTGCCGGCCGACAAACCGGCCGCGCCCAAACCCACCGCCACGACGCGCGCGGCCAGCGGACCGGCTACTTCACCCGCGGCCTCGCCCGCCCGCGCCGGCGATTCATCGCTCGTGCCCGATGATGAAGCGATCGCGCGGGCTTCGAAAATGGTGCGCTCGCTCTACGCCGATGAATACAATCACACGATCACCCTGGCCCAGCGGGCGGCGCTGGGGGCGCGGTTTCTGAAGGAAGCGCTGGAGACCAAAGACGACCTGGCCGCGCGCTTCGTCCTGCTCTGCGAGGCGCGGGACTGGTCCGCCAAGGGCGGCGAGCCGGCCACCGCCTGCCGGGCCATCGAGGAATTAACCCGCCAATTCGCCATCCCCCCGGCCGAGATGACCTTGAACGCGCTGCAGATGGCGCAGCGATTCACCGTCGCGGCTGCCGCCAAGGAGGCGCTGGTGCGCAGCGCGCTCGCCGGTGTCGATCAGGCGCTGCTGCGGGATGATTATGACCTGGCCGCGCGTCTGGCCGGGCTGGCCGAGTCGGTCGCCTCGGGGACGCGGCGGATCATGCTGATCACCGAGGTGCAGGATAAGTCGAAGGAAATCACCTGGGCCAAAACGGAATACGACAAATCCAAAAACGCGCTGGAAAAACTGTCCACCAGGCCCGATGACAAAGACGCCAAATCCGCCGCCGGTCGATTCAAATGCCTCGTGAAAAACGACTGGGATCATGGGCTGCCGCTGATGCTGGATGGCTCGGACGCCGAGGATCGCGCCCGCGCCGAGCGCGATCTGGCGGCCGGCTCCGGCGATGCCAACGCCCAGAATGAGATCGGCAATGACTGGTGGGAACTGGGAGAGAAGCTCACCGGCCGGGCCAAACAATCCTGCCGGGCGCGGGCGGCGTTCTGGTATCATAAGGCGCTGCCCAGGCTCAAGGGGATTTCACGAACGACCGTGGAGAAGCGCCTGGATGAAGTGGAACTGGCGCGATTGCGGGAGATGCATTTGATCCCCGGCCTGATCGGCGAATATTTCGGGGACAAGACCTGGCAGAAGCTGCTGGCCATTCGGACGGACGCGAATCTGGATTTCGAATGGCCGGGCGCGCCGGGCGAGGGGCTGCCGAAGGATGATTTCTCGGTGCGTTGGAACGGCCTGCTGCGCGTGCCGGTGGCTGGGAAATATACCTTCACGATTCATGTGAACGAAGGCGGGAAGCTGTTCATCGATGACAAGCCGGTGATCGATGAGCCGGATGGAACGCGCAAGAAAAAAGGAACCTCGGCGACGATCGCGCTGACGGATGGGCTGCACGCGATCCGCGTCGAGTTTTTTGATGGCGGCGGGCTGGCGCGGGTTCGAGTGCTCTGGTCCGGGCCAACCATCGCGGAGGAGCCGATCCCCGCCAAGGCCTTCGTGCATGAGCAAGGGTTGGAGAAGTAGGAGTAGTAGGAGAGGGTAGAGGGTGGAGAGTAGAGGGTGGAAGGATGAAAGCCGGGAGGGGGCGGGCTTGCGGTGTGGCTCGTCTTGCGACGGTGCGCGGATTATCATGTTGGGTTATGCGATGGCTTCATCTATCGATCGTGTTGCTTTTGCCCGCCATGGCGTTTTGCGGCGCGGCCCGCGCGGCTTCACCGACTCTGGTGCTGAAATTCCCTGAAAAACTCACGCCCAAGTCGGCCGTCGCCACGAGTTGGGAGATGAAGCTCACCACGCCCGGAAAGATCGATTCGGCCGCGCACACCATCACCTTCGAAAAGCTTCTCCCCGATACGCCTTACGAGGTCGCCCTGACGATGGCGGATGGGATGATTCTTCAAGGGGTCAATCTCGACTGGTACGGCATGGACCCGCCCAAGCCGAACGTGCAGCCGATGTCGGAGGAGGATCAGAAGGCGGTCACCGACATGGTGACGAGCGTGATGGCGTTCGAAAATAAAAAGCGCGTGATGATGGTGCGCGGTAATTCGGACCGGATCACCACCCTCGTGGAGCTGATTCGAGATGTCGATTTCCACGCGGCCGGCGGAAACATCATCTGGCGGGTCGAGCTCTGGTATTTCAAGAACCAGTTCGGCGGGTGGCAGCAGGTCAAGCAGCAGAATCGCGTCCTGCGGCGCGAGCGCTTCAAGGATCAGGCGGCCTACGATGCGGTGGTGCCGAAAGTGAAGTGGATACCGGAACTGGGGGGATTCAAGATTCCCAAGGACAAGCAGATGCTGGAAATCACATTGCCAGCCGACTTGGGAGCAGCTTCCGCGGCGGCGGCGGAGATGAAAGAGACGCCGAAGGCAAAGTGAGGATCGGGCCGGATGTCGATCGTGTGACCACCGACGCGATGGCCGTGCTCGCGCCGGTGGCGCTGGCCGACCCGCCCGAGCGCGCGGTGTCCAAAAGCACGAGCAAATCCTCCGGCCGGCGCGAGAGCTGCACCTGGCAGCAACGGGTCATCTGGCTGAGCTTGAGGGGCAACTGCCCATGTTTGCGGAACGGGTGGAGCTCGGTGATGGGCCAGGCGCGGCGCATCAGCTCGGCCGAGCGCTGCGCGGCGACTTCAGCGATGTGCGCGGTCGGCCGGCGCGATGGCTCGACGATGAGCACCGCATCGCACCAGGCGTGCCGCTGCGACACCCCGCAGAACTCGGCCGTCAGATCGACCCAGCGCGAGATCGGTTCGGCCGGGTCCGAATCGCGCAGGCGCGGCGTGGCTTCGCGCTCGATCTGCCCGGGGAAATCGAGAAGCTCGATTCGGCCCTGCTCCTCGCGAACGGCGGTCCAGCGCTGGCCGATGAGGTTGTAGCCGGCGCGGATGAGGGCGCGGAGTTCGCCTTCGAGATTGAAGGGTGAGAGGAGCATGATCCCGCTGCCGCCGCGGGCAACCGAGACGGCCGGCACCATGTAAAGCCCCTTGGGGCGGAGCAATTGCGCCATCGGCCAGAGGACGGCCAGTTCGAAGACGCGGAAGGGGTCGAGTGTCGGGTGGGGAAGGACCCAGCTTCGCCAGGTGCCTTTCATGACATTGATCTCGGCCAGGCCCCAGCGATCATCGACCATCCAGAAACGCTCGCCCTCCTGATACAGTTCGATCATCTGGCTCGCGGTGGCGACCGGAACGGCCGAGGGCGAGAGATAGCGCAGGACTTCGGATTGATGATAAGGCTTGATCTGCCCGGCCGTGGCGGTGAAGCCAATGGGAAGCGCATCGACCTCGAACGGCCAAAGCATCTGGCGGAGTTGTTCCTGGAGAAAGGGAATCTCACAGGACAACTGGAGGAGCAATCCGTGGACAGCGTAGTTGAGATAGTTGTCGCGGTCGGTGGTTGGCAAAGGCCGATCCTCCGAAGGGGTGTATCGGGATATGGGGGCGATTGGCTGGAATGAGGGGGAGAAGGGAAGGCATAGGGTATAGGGTATAGGGTGTAGGGTATAGGCAGATTTGCGATTGCTGATTGCCGATTGCGGATTGCGGATTGCGGATTGCGGATTGCGGATTGAAGAGTCGGGCGAGGTTCCCCACCCATTTTTCTGATCTATACCCTATACCCTACACCCTATACCCGCCTTCTCAGCCCTTCAGATCACTCTCCCCAATCAACTTAAACCCCTTGCGGATCATGATTTGCGCCGCCAGGGTGGGTTCGTCGCAATAGAGGGCCAAGGTCGGGCCATGGGGGCGGAGCAGGAGGGGATATGCGTAATGGATATTGATCTCAGCGCTGAGCATGGCCGAGCAGATGGCGATGAGGGGCTGCTTCGTGTTCTTGGGCAATTCGACGGCCAAAAGGTCGGTCTCGCCATAGGGGAAGCCGTGTTCTTCGAGAACCTCTTTGCCTAAATCGGGGTCGGAGCAAATGATGCGGACGAGCGCGGCATCGCCGGATTCCTCGATGGAAAGAGCCACGATCTTGGCCGACTGTTCTTCAAAGGCGCGGACCAATTGCTGGAGCCGGCCCACCTTATTTTGCAGGAAAATAGTGAACTGGCGGATTCGAGTGGGCTCGAATCCGTTGCCGTTCTCGGTCTGGGGGGGAAGGAGTTCTTCCATGGATAGGGAAGGATATCGGAAAGCGGGGGTGGAAAGATAGGAAAAAAGACCGGCAGGGCTCGCCGCGAGGCGAGCCCTGCCGGGTTGAAGACAAAATGGTCACCGCGAGGCGAGCTTACTTAGCGCCGGCGGGGAGAAGGATGCTGTCACCCGTCCACTTGGGAACGCCACCCGCGGTCGAGCCGGCGGTGGGAGCGCTGCCGCTGGACTCAACTGAGCCATCGGTCGAACCGCTCTGGGTGTAGATGTTGTCCTTGCGGACGCCAACGAAGGGCTGCTGGCTCCAATCCACATGGCCATCGCCGAAGAGAACGTTCTCGCCGGCCTGGGTGTGGTTGTTGCTGTTGGCCTTCTGCATGCTCTTGGCAGAAGCGGAGCTATTGGCGGCACCGGAGGTGGTGACATCGTAATTGCCCTGCTTGCCGGGGTTCCAGTCACCCGCGACGGCGAATTCAGCGCCGACGGTCTGGTTGACCTTGTAGCCGTTGCTGACGGCGGCCGCATCCGGGTAGGGGTTGCAGTAGCTGTAGCTCAGGTTCTTCTTGTCGGTGAAGTCCGCGCGGACCTGGGCGGTGTTGGTGCCGCCGCCGTAGTTGTCCTTCTCATCGTTGGACGAGGGGCAGACGAAGACTTCGGGGGTCACATCCTGGGTGCGGATGAGCATGAACAACGCCGCGCTGACGTTGTTGGCGGTGCAGAGCATGGGATCGGTCTTGGCCGCATCCACGAGCCACGTCGGGGCCGCAGTGGCCGAGTAGACAGCGCGGGGGTAGTTGCCCTTGTTCTCATTGGCGTAGAGAAGAATGGCCTGGCCGACCTGGCGCAGATTGGAACCGCATTTCACACGGTTGGCGGTCTCGCGGGCTTTGTTAAGCGACGGGAGAAGGATCGAGATCAGGAGTGCGATGATCCCGATAACCACGAGGAGTTCGACAAGGGTGAAACCCTTGCCACGATTCAGACGCTTCGTCATACGAAGCTCCTTTCAGGAAACGTCGCCAGAACGCAACCAGAGGAGTCGATGGGATAAGAGAAAGATGATTGCTGGTAAACAGCATGGCCGGGTCAAAACTGACCGGGCCGATCATCGATATCCTCAACCGCTGGTCCTGTGCGACACAGGTGGGAATCACCGGCGAACGCCGCCGATGCTATTCTTCAAAGGAGTTTAATGCAGGCGAGACGCCAGCACCATAATATTTTGCGGCCTCAACAGCCGACCGCCCTGAAAACCGCCCCCTCAAGTTGTACAGCCGATAACACTCTGCACATTCAAACGTTGTGGATAGGGAATTATTATGCAACGTCTGACTGAAAGGATTGTACCGGCAATGCGCTAAGCGAGTCAAGATTTGATTTCGGCGCAAAATAGAAATGCGCCGGGAAAAGCACAAGCGGAATGGGCAAGGGGAGTTATAGCCGATTAGCGGATGATGATCCGATGAGAGAATCGAGGGCATCGAAAATTTTTTCACGAATTGACTAAATAGAGGGGGCATCCGGCGCTGGCGGGATGAGGCGCTGATAGTGGGGCTGGATCTCACGGAGTTTCTGGACAACGAGGTCGGGAAGCAGGCCCGCGAGCTGGCCAACATCCCCGCCAAGGGCCACAATCTGGCGAATCAGGGAACTGCTGGTCAGGGCGTACTGGTCTCCCGTCATGATGAAAACGGTCTCGACCCCCCCTACCGCGCGGTTGGCCTGGGCGAGCTGGAATTCGTAGCGCAGGTCTGAGGCATCGCGGATTCCCCGCAGGATTGCGATAGCGCCGGTCTTGCGGACGAAGTCGACGGTCAGCCCGCTGTAGCTCTCGATGACGATCCCGGGGATTCCCGCCAGCGCATGATTCAACATTTCCAGGCGCTCCTCGAGGGGGAACATCTCCCTTTTGTCGGGGTTGATGCCGACGGCGACGATCATCTCATCGAAAAGCCGAACACCCCGGCGGATCACGTCGAGGTGGCCGTTGGTGATGGGGTCGAACTGGCCTGGGAAGACGGCGCGCTTGAGCATGGGGGGATTGTTATTTGTGGATGGTCAATTGTCCATCGTTAGTTACTAGTTGATAGTTGCTAGTTGCTAGTTGTTGGTTGCTAGTTGCGAGTTGTTAGTTGCTAGTTGCTAGTTGTTGGTTGCGAGTTGCGAGTTGTTAGTTGCTAGTGTTAGTTGTTTGCGAGGTCATGCTGAGCGCAGCGAAGCATCTTGCCTCAACGGTGGGGGATGTTCGAAAAAAATGACTGGCACCGACGTTCGAATAATCGCCTCCAGCGATCAAGTTGGGGAGGTTGAGGATCGATGAAAGAGGTGGGTTTGTTTATCGGAACAGTCTTTATGACGGACATGGTTGAGAATCGCCGGCGGAGGGATTGGGCGGGGAAACCTCGATCGAAGGGAAAGAGCCCGGGGCCGCTCGGGCCAGCCACGCGACCAGCGTCAGAAACGGTACGGCGGCGAC
>JBBRTW010000116.1:0-16471 GCA_038244055.1 Tepidisphaerales bacterium
GGGGAGATTGTGTCTGCTCTTTAGGTGGGTACATCGTCAACTTCGGCTGAGGCCCGCAAGGCGGGCGCGGACATCGAACAGCGGAGCCGCCGGCTCATTGGCGGAATCTGGAACTCCGGCCCTCATCAGAGGCTTTTTCGCGCCGCCAAAAGGTGGGAGCGGCGCTGGAAAAGCAGAATCGCAATGCTGGGCGGTCGACGCGCCCGGGTATGTATGGACGTCTGTTTCATCGGCGGAGACAGGGGGGCCCTTTAGCTCGGAGGGATGGATGAATGCGATGTGAAGCGGACCACCGAGCCTTGCCGGGCCACGCGATTTGCGGTCAAATTCGCGAATTCGCCACAGAGGCGCGGAGGTGGAGACGGTAGAGGATTGAGGATAGAAGGTAGAAAGCCGTCATATCCATCCTCTATCCTCTATCCTCTACACTCTACCCGCGCACTTCTTTGATTTCCTTCCGGAGGATCCCGATCATGGCCATCCGAATCGCAATCGCATCGCTCGTCTGCTTTGCATTGGCGTCGATCTCGTCGGCGGCCGATAAATTCTCGCCCGTCACCCTCGAAATCGGCGCGACCGCGCCGGATTTCAATCTGCCCGGTGTCGACGGGAAGAATTATTCGCTGAAGGATTTCGCGGGCGCCAAGGTGCTGCTGGTGATCTTCACGACCAACCACTGCCCCACCGCCCAGGCCTACGAGCAGAGGATTATCGACCTCAATAAAGATTACAAGGACAAAGGCGTCGCCCTGGTCGCGATCAGCCCGAACGACCCCGTGGCCGTGCGCCTCGATGAGATGGGGTACACCGAGTATTCGGATGATTTTGAATCGATGAAAGCCCGCGCCCGAGATCGCGGCTTTACCTTCCCCTATCTCTACGATGGCGAGACCCAGTCCGTCGCCAAGGCGTATGGCTGCCAGGCCACGCCGCATGTGTTCATCTTCGATGACCAGCGAAAACTGCGCTACACCGGCCGAATCGATGATGGCGAAGTCCGGCCGCCCACCAGCTTCGATACTCGCAACGCGCTCGATGCCCTGGTTGCGGGAAAGCCCGTGCCAGTCGAGAAGACCAAGATTTTCGGCTGCTCGACCAAATGGGCCATTAAGAAGGAAGACGCGAAAAAGTCGGTCGAGAAATGGGATGCCGAGCCGGTGGAACTGGCGGAAATCGATCTCGACGCAGTCAAGAAGCTGGCCGCCAACGATGGAAAAAAACTCCGCCTGGTGAACGTCTGGGCCACCTGGTGCGCTCCATGTACGGCCGAGTTGCCGGAGATGGTCACCATGAACCGCATGTACCGCAAACGCGATTTCGAGATGTTTACGATCAGCCTGGATGAAGCGGCCCGGAAGGACCGCGCCCTCGAAAAACTCAAGGAGCTGAAGGTGGCCGTCAACAACACCATCTTCAAAGGCGACCGCGATAAGATGATGGAAGCGCTGGATTCCAAATGGGAAGGCCCCGTCCCCCACACGCTTTTAATCGCGCCCGGCGGCAAGGTGATCTACAGGCACACGGGCGAGATTGACCCGCTGGAGGTCAAGAAGGCGATTGTCGGCTCTCTTGGCCGAACTTACGGGCCGGACCACAAGTGACCGCAGGCGGTGCCCGAAATCTAACGCCCGCCTTGCCCGCGGGTCTATTCATTGTACAAGGATGTCTATGAAGCCGACCGCTGCATTTTTGATGTTGATATCGCTGCTGCTGATGCTGATGTGCGGTGTCGCCTGCGCCGATCTGGCCGCGCTGGACAAGGGCGCGGATGTGGATGCGGTACTCGATGCGCTCGATGCGCGGGGGAAGAATCTCAAGGATTTCTCGGCCGATGTGAAGCTGACCTCGACCAGCATGCGCGATGGAACGGCCACCGAGCAACTCGGCAAGGCGGTCTATCAGGATCGGCAGGGCGCGAGCCGGATCAAAGTCAGTTTCGACACCAAATCCACCATCGATGGCAACGATAAAAAAACCACGCAAAAGCAGCGGATGGACTACAAGCTTGAAGACGGTTGGCTGACCGACCGCGATTATCAGAAGAAACTCGAAGTCCGCCGGCAGGTCATCAGGCCGGGACAGAAGATGAACCTGCTCAAACTCGGCGAAGGCCCGTTCCCGCTGCCGATCGGCCAGCCAAAAGCGGAGGTCAAAAAGCAATTTGAAGTCGCAAAGCTGGAAACGACCCAGGACGATCCAAAGAACGCGATCCACCTGGAATTCAAGCCCAAGCCCGGTTCGCAATTTGCAAAGCGATTCAACAAGATCGATTTCTTTGTCGACCGGGACACGCATTTCCCATCCCGCATCATTACCGATGAAAAGCCCGACACATCGCGCACGACCGACCTGACCAACCTCAAGATCAACGCCGGCCTCGATGAAGGCGCATTCACCCTCCCCGACATCGAAAAGGAAGGCTGGAACCGGCGGGAAGAGCCGTTTCAGTAGTCGGCCGGTGCCAATAGAAGGCCGCGCGCGTTTCCGTCATGTTGAGCGTAGCGAAACATCTTGCCTGCACTTTACAGGCCTGCCTCCCGAGGCGAACGGGCCGCGAGGCGCAAGCAAGATCCTTCGGAGTACCTCAGGATGACGGAGGGGTACCTCATGGTGACGGAGTTGTGGTGGCGGCCCGAGAATGACTGCCTGCCATTGCCTCTCCGCCTAATCCGCCGCCGCCACTTTCCTCGGCCGCTGCTTCTTCACCGACTTGGCCAGCAGCGCGTTCTCCAGATTCCGCATCGCCTGCCGCAGGCGCTGCTCATTTTCCACCAGCGCGATTCGCACGAAAGCCTCGCCATTCTCGCCAAACGCCCGGCCTGGCGCGAGCGCCACCTTCGCGTCATCCATCATCCGCAAACAGAAATCGAGCGTGCTCTGTCCCTTGAGATGCTCGGCGCTGATCTTGGCCCACACGAACATGCTCGCCCGCGGCCGGTCGTAGCTCCAGCCCAGGCGGTCCAGACCGCGGCAGACTTCATCGCGCCGTTTGGCGTAGACCTTGGCCTGCTCGTCGGCCGCCTCGCCGCACTCGCGCATCGCGATCACACTGGCGATCTGGATCGGCGCGAAATGCCCGTAATCGTAGTATCCCTTGATCGTCGCCAGCGCCTTGATCATGTCGGCGTTGCCGCAGGCAAAGCCCACGCGCCACCCGGCCATGTTGTAGGTCTTCGACATGGTCGTGAACTCCACGCCCAGTTCCTTCGACCCGGCCGCCGACAGGAATGACGGCGCTTTGTACCCATCGAAGCAAACCTCGCCGTAAGCGAAGTCGGAAATGATCATCACACCCCGCCGCCGGCACATCGCGATGGCCCGATCCCAGAACGTGCCATCATCGATCGTCATGCTGGTTGGGTTGTGCGGAAAGTTGAGGATGAGCAGCTTGGGCGTCGGATAGAGCCCTTCCATCATGTGCTCGATGCGATCTAGGAAGGCCTGGTCGTTCCCCAGCGGAACTCGAATCACGCTCGCCCCCGCCATCGCCACCGCGTACACATGCGCGGGGAAAGCCGGATCGGGAACGATGGCCGTATCCCCCGAGCCCAGCAGTGCCAGGCACATATGACTGAACCCTTCCTTCGAGCCGATGGTGGCGATCACTTCGGTCTCGGGATCGAGTTCGACGCCGTACTTCTTCTTGTATTTCCGCGCGACTTCCTTGCGCAGGCCGGCGATGCCATTGTGAACCGAGTAGCGATGATTGCGCGGATCGAGCGCTGCCTCGGCCAGTTTATCCACCACGACCTTCGGGGTCGGATCGGTTGGATTGCCCATGCCCAGGTCGATGATATCGACCCCGGCCACGCGCTTGTCGTACTTGGTCTTGTTGATTCGCGCGAAAAGATACGGAGGCAGACGCGCGATTCGGGTGGAAGGTTCGATCTTGAAAGGGGGATTGGGAGTGCTCATGATTGTTTTCGGAATAAGAATAAACCGCAGAGACGCAAAGACGCAGAGAGGATGGACAAGTATGGAGGATAGAGGATCGAGGATGGAAATGAAAAGGCCGGGCCGCTCGATCCAGGCGTGTTTGCGCACGTCCGAACCCTAATCCCAATGCTCTTTCCAACCTCAGTGCCTCGGTGATTCCGCGGCAAATGGAATGCGAATTGATGGTGTATTGCCGGAATTCGGAGCTACTTATTGAGGTCCGCCGCGCCTGGGGCGGACGGGGTAGCCGGCGGCCGTTCACCGGCGGGCGGGGGCTGCGGAGCCTTGGGGGCCGTGTCGCCGGGTGGGGTTACCGTCGGCGCGGTTCCGGCCGGCGCGGTCGTCGCCTTAGGCTGTGTCGTCGCGGCCGCGGCGCGGTCCAGAATATCCTGCCGCACATCCTTGGCCGCCTTCTGCTGCTCGGCCAGCTTGGCTTCGAACTGCCGGCGAAGCACGGGGTCTTCAATCACCATCGCACTTCGCGCCATCCCCGCCAATTGCCCGCGCAACGCGTTGATCCCCTGGTCGACGAGCTTCTCGTAGAGTTCCGCCCGGAGGCGAACCTTCACATCATCGAACTTGACCACCTTGGGCTCGATCTTCCTATCCAGCTTGAGAATGTGATAGGCGTTATCGCCCTGGACGGGATCGGAGATTTCCCCCTCCTTGGCAGTAAAAGCCCATTCGCGAAAGCCATCGGGGATTTTACCCAGTCCATCCGGCCAGATCGTGGACTGCCGCGAGATCGGCGGCAACTCGCCCCCCAGCGGCGCGGTGCGCGGGTTCTGGCTCATCACGCGGGCGACTTCCTCAAATTTCTCGCCGGCCGCGATCCGCCGCTGCACCGCCAGCGCTTCCTGCGGATTGGCGCACTGAATATGGCGAATGATGACTGTCTGCCCATAAACCGCGTTGAATGCTTCCTTGACGTTCTCTTCGGTGATGCGATCCTTGAGCTGCGGCTCGGCGATCTTGCGCAAAATCGCGTTGGTCTCGATGACCATGTCGAACTCGCCCCGGCTCACCCCATTGCGCGCCAGCAACTGATCCAGCAGGGCCGGATAGTCTTTCTTATCCGCATCCTTGAAACCGGTCTGGAAGGTGCGATCCATCTCCGCATCGACATCGGCCGGCGTGACTTGGATATTCTTCTTCTCCGCCTCCTGCCGCGCCAGGTGAAGTTGCACCTCGAAAAGAAGCACCTTCAGTCCATAACCTTCGATCAGCGGCTTCTGAAGCTCCGCCATCGAGATCGGCTTGCCATTCACCCGCGCCACGACCCTGTCCGAAGGCATCTCGGCCGCTGTCAGGGGCTGGCTCATCTGCGCCGGCCGGGTTTCATCGGCCATCGGCTGCCTGATCACCGGCGTTGCATTGGCCGATGGCGCGGCGTCTGATTGGAGCGCGCCCTGGGGCGCAGTGGCGGTCGTCGCGGCGCATCCGCCCAATAGGGATAACAGCAGAAAATGGCCTGAAAATCGGTTCACCTTGGGGTCTCCTCAAAGGGCAATGCGAGAGGAGGAAGTATCGGCTTGAGGGGTGGGTGAAGTCAAGGTGGACTGAGAAGCGGTCTGTACCCGGCGAAAATTGAGGTCAAATCGTGAAATCGGACGGCCGACCAGATCAGCCCGGCTTGCCCTCAGCCCTTGCGGGGCTCTGGCCAAACGGTGCCGATGACTGCTCTGTCGCCGCGACCGGCTCAGCGGCCGGGGCCGCCGAATACGGGACGAGGGCGTTGGCGCTGGCGTCCCAGAGCTTGAGGCGCAGGCAGCGGTAAATGTCGGCCGGGGAGAGCGAGGTCGTCCCCGGCGATTGCAACTCCGGCAGGGCGTTCATGGCTTCGGGCAGTCGGTAGAAGGGGATGTGGTGGTTCAGGTGGTGGACGTGGTGGTAGCCGATGTTCCCGGTGAACCAGTGCATGATCGGATTCATGCGGATGTAGCTGGAGGATTTGAGGGCGGCCGTGACGTAATCCCACTCCGCGCGGGGCTGGAGAATCACGCCGGGGTAATTGTGCTGGGCATAGAAAAGATACGCCCCCAGGCAGGCCGCGATGGCCGAGGGGATGAGAATGGTCATCAGCATGGCGACCGGCCCGAAGAAGATCCAGATGGCGGCCACCAGCGCGGCGTGAGCGACAATCGCCACGGCCGAGTCCCAATGCTCGCGCGGCTTGATGAACAGCGAGCGGATGCACATGCCGTAGAAGAAGATGGTCAGATACCCCGCCAGCATGGTCAGCGGGTGCCGCGAGACCCCGTACAGGAGCTTCTGCGCCCGCCCGGCCTTGGCGTAGTTCTCGGTGGTCATGATCGGGAAGGAGCCGATATCCGCGCCGAGGATCTTGGCCGTATTACGATGATGATGATTATGAGAGCGGTTCCAGATGCTGGGCGGATTGAGCGTCAGAATGCCGTAAATCCACATGAACCCCTTGGCGAAGCGCGAGCCGATGAGGATCGTGCCATGTTGATGGTCGTGGTAGAGGATAAACAGGCGGACCATCACCAGCCCGGCCAGGATGCTGGAAAGGATGCGGATCGGCCAGATCAGCGGAAGCGCCGCGCCCGTGATGGCCAGGGCGAACACCAGCACGGTTGAAATCAGGATATACCAGCTTTTGAGCGGCTGTTCGTGGGCAAACGCCTTGCTGGCGATGATCAACTGCCTGCCCCACGAACGGGTGGATGGGGAAGTTGGAGGTGTGGTCATAGTCAGGATTGGAGTTGATTCGACGGCGATGACGTGCTCATTTCGCGGAAGAGGCCGCTGAAAGGGCAATGTGAGGATAGACGACTCTGCACCCATCTTATGCGTGAAGGAATTATTCACCAACCAAAAATCACTGATTTTCGCATGACCTTTATCGTGGGGGCACGGAGGGCTGATTGGGATGGTGTGAAGATTGAAGAGGCAATCATGGGTCAGATGCCCTTACTGCCTCACCGTTCCGCCTCAACCTTACTTGTGATCCTTGGCCTCCTGATAATGCTTCTTGAGAATATCCCCGCCGAAATCGTTTTCGAGGTCGCGCCAGACCGTGTGGATGTGGTTGGCGTTGTTCTGGGTGTCATCGTATTCGACAAGGAAGGTCGGCCCGTGGATGCGGTAGTAGTGGGGTTGGCCGGGCTCGGTTTCGCCGGCCCAGGCGAAGTAGACCTTGGCCAGTCCCGCCTGGGCGATGCGGTGGATGTCGGCCTGGGCGAGTTCCGGGCGGAGGCGATTGGCATAGAGGGCGATGAGATTGGAGAGGGCGGTTTTCTGGGCTTCGGTCAGGTCGGAGGCGGGGACGCCCTGGAAATCCTTGAGGACGGCCTGGCGATCGGCACCGGTAACGATTTCCTTGGGGGCGGCGAACTTGAGGATGCCCTTGGCCTTCTGTTCATCGGTCAGCGATTTGACCAGAGCTCGGCCCATGTCCTCTTCATCCGCCAGCACGCGCAGGCCTTTGCGTGGGCCCTCTTTCACTTCGGCCGGGTTGTCGCCCATGAAGGCCGGGCCGGCGGCGACGGCTTTGTCGTTGATGATCGTGAAATTCATCGAGCAGTGGTGGCCTTCAACGCGCCAGCCCCAGGGCTGATTCGTGCCGGGCTTGCCGAAGATGCTCCAGAAATATTTTTCGGTATCGCGCTCGGGGGTGTTTCCCTTGCCGGCCTCCATGTCATGAAGAATCTGCTCGAGGGACATGATCTGGTAAACCTTGGCGGCGGCGGTTTCCGAGAGGCCTGTGGTCAACAGCGCCTTGGCGAGAACGCGCTGCGGCTCGGTCATGAGCTTGAGGGTCAGCCCTTTGCGCGGCTTGGGGATGAAATGCCAGTTGGTGCGCTCGTTGTCGGCGAACTCAAAACCCGCGGCGGCCTTTTGCTCATCGGTCAGCGAATCCCAGAGCTTGGTCGCGGCGGCGGCCATTTCGGCGGAGACCTTGGAAAGGTCGGCCGCGGGAGGGGCTTCGGCGCGGGCGGGCGCGAGCAGCGCACCGCAAAGGCAGAGCGGTATGGAGAGGAGGGCGATGCGACGGAGCAGGGGGGTCGGCATGTGGAGTCCTTGTGTGTGAATTGGGAGATAGTCTAACCAGAAGGGCGGTGGGGGGGAATATGTTGCGCGCAGGGATCAGGAGCCTGTGGAGAAGGGACGCGCTCCGACGCGCTGGGCAAGCCCGAGCGGCTCACAACGACATTGACGTTACAACCGCGGGGGGGCCATCACCGGGCCGTTGAAGAACTCCACGCCGCGTGATTTGGTTTTGCGGCCGAAGATTTTGTCGCCGTCGGGGATAATGATTGTCGGGGATCGCGCCAAGGCGGTAGTAGCTGTGGAAGAGGCTGCTGATGGGTCTTGGATTCGGTGAGGAAAGGGACAACGGCGATGCTCAATTCAATTTTAATGGGACGAATTACCGGACCTGAGCGTAGAGTGGTTACAGGCGGAGTGGGAAAAGAAATCACACAGGAGTCGCCATGCAAGAGATCGCCCCCAGAGAGCCCGCATCAGCGCGTGGGCCGCTGATTGCTTCGCACGATGCATCCGTCAACCGGGAACTCCTGCTGCAGCACGATGTGTTCACGGTCAGCCTGATGGGCGGGCCTGGCTACGGCAAGACATCGCTGCTGGAGGAAACCGCGCGGCAACTGCGCGCGGAGATGCGCATCGCAGCGGTCGTGGCCAACCCCACGGCCCATCGCGATGCTCAGCGGATCGCGCCGCTCTGCGCGGTGCATGAGATCCCCGGCTCGGAGATGAGCGCGGCCCGCCTGCGCGCCGAGATCGAGCAGATGAATCTCGATGAAGTGGATCTTCTTCTGCTCGAGCACATCGCGGCCGACGACTGGGGCGTCGAGGCCGACCTCGGTCAGGATTCGGTCGTGGCGATGTTCTGCTCGACCGCGGGCGATGACAAGGCGGCCGAGTTCCCGAACCAGATCGCGCATGCGGACCTGGTGCTGCTGACCAAGACGGACTTGTTGCCCCATGTGAAATTCGACCGCGATGTTTTTCTAAGGGATGTGCGCCGCGCCAACCCGTATGTGGAAGTGATCGAAGTCAGCCCCGTCAACGGCGAAGGCATCGATCACTGGACCGCCTGGCTGCGCTCCCACATCCGCCAGCGCCGGATTCTGCGCGGTGTTGAGTCGGAAGAGGGGCATTCAGAGTGGTATTTCGGCTGATGGCCGATCGCCAGTCGCCGGGGCATGAAAGATCGAGGTGTCCTATGCTCGTCGAAACTTTTTTGAAAGCCTTGCGAACGTACCAGGAGACCGAGCAACTTTTGAAGGATGAAAATCTCGACGAAGTGGAAAAGGAACTGACCGTGCGGCACCTGGCGCATGCGAAGGTGGAATTGCAGGAGGCGCTGGATGATTATGTGGATATGCGGGTGAGGCAGAGGTTGTTGGAGCACGAGATGACGGGGACGTGAGCGAACTCGAACCAGGGAAAGCGATCGCAACCTCTCTTGGTTTGCATCATTCACAGTTCACAATCGAATTTTATAAAAACACAGCGGGCCGGGAGCCTATGTACAAATGTGGCTCTCGGCCCGCGTCCCCTTTCTTTTCCGCGAGGACTGTCCCCGTTCCACGGCGGCGGTAATTGGCCGCTCGGCCGTATGGGCGTTTGCCCGCGGTATATCTGTCAGATCGGCGTTTTATGCCGTTGTGCTTGACCGCTTTTGGGCCGGGTTCGGACCTGTGCCGATCGCCCGATCCTGCGGTCGTTCCGGAATTCGGTTTGATCCGTCCGGGCGGCCACCGTTCTGACACCTGTATTTTATCGCGGCGCACGATGGCGCGTAGGGGAAAAATGAAAAAGATTCCGGCGCGCGGAGGGAAGGGATGCGGATCGTAAAGAATGCGCGGATTTTTCTTGCGGATGATTTGGGAGATGATCCACGCGAAGGGTGGGTCGCGGAAAAACACCGATTCATTAATATTGGCCGATCCGGCGGATCATTGGCCGATAATGTTCGATCGAGTTCCCGGACCCGCCGCCAGGGAACTCGGCGATGAGCAGCGCAGGGCATCAGAAGAATCGGAGGCGGCCTGATCCGGCTTATAGGGGCAGTGGCGGCATTTGTTCTTGCAGCACATGCCCAGGCGTTCGAGATAGTCGCGCGTGAATTCCCAACCGCCATCCTCCTCGATGAGGTAATCCTGCCCGCGAATCAAACGAGGCTTCCTGGCCATGCGTAATACTCCACCTTGCCGCGCCGGCTGGCAACCGCGGCCGCCGACAACGGGAAACAAAATGACACCTGTATTTTCCTCAGATTTTGGAATCGCACAAGGGAAATGCGATTCGATGACAAGAGATTGTTAGCCGTTTCAGGCCCAATGGTTACGGCGATGATGACGAGATGATTGGCTGCGAGGTTTGTTTTTTCGAAAAACGGGCGCTCAGAAAAACATGGTCTGGGAGGCGGCATGGAACCGGGGCACGCCGTTCAGTCGTCCAGGCTGGCCTTGATCGTGGCGGGGTCTTTGGCGGGTGGCTCCTTGGCCGGCGGCGCGGGGTCCTGCCCGGGTTTGTAATTGGGATTGGGCGCGGTCATGGTCGCATCGACGGATTTACGCCAGGCGTGCAGACGGGCGCGAAGGTCGGCCGCTTTCTCCGGCATTTTACTGGCCAAGTCGTTGCGTTCGATGAGATCGTCCTTCAAGTTGTAAAGCTCGACCCGATCCTCTTCATAAAACTCGATGAGTTTGAAATCTCCCGCGCGAATCGCGCCGCCGGGTGTGCCGCCCTGGTTGCCGTAGTGCGGGTAGTGCCAGAAGATCGCCTCGCGCTGGGACGTGGGCGAGGGCTGGCGCGCCGTCGTGGGATTGAGAAGCGGCGCGAAGCTGAGGCCATCCAGATGCTGCGCCGGCCTGGCGGGCAGGCCGGCCATTTCGAGCAGAGTCGGATAGATATCGGTGCTGATGATGGGCGTGTCAGAACTCGACCCGGCCGCCGTCACGCCCGGCCACTTGACGATGAACGGCTCGCGGATGCCGCCTTCGTAGAGCCACCCCTTGCCGGCGCGGAGCGGGGCGTGGGAGGTGGGCGAGCCTTCGGAAGTCGATAGCCCGCCGTTATCGGAGGTGAAGATGATGATCGTGCGCTCGGCGATTTTGAGCGAATCGAGTTTCTCCATGATCCGGCCGACGCTCTCATCGACGCTCTGAACCATCCCCGCGTAGGCCGGGTCATCCTGGATGCGCCGGTCCTGGCGTTTGCCCTCGGGGCGGAATTTGGGCTCCTTGGACGCGGGAAGCGCGGCGGCTTTATCGGCGAATTTCTTCTGAAGGTCGGCCTTGGATTGCTTGGGATTGTGAACCGCGTAATGCGAGAGATAGAGCAGGAAAGGCTTGTCTTTGTTGGTATCGAGGAATTTCAGCGCCTCATCGGCCAGGCGATCGGTCAGGTATTCTCCCTTAGGGCCATCCACCAGCGTGGGGATCTTGTACGGGCTGAAATAGGTGGGCGGGCTGCCTTTATCGCACCCGCCGATGTTCAGATCGAAGCCCTGCCTATCGGGGAAGAATGCCGGGCCGCCCAGATGCCATTTGCCGAAAAACCCGGTCGTGTACCCAGCCTCCTTGAGCGCCTCGGCCAGCGTGACCTCTTCGAGCGGGAGATGGTTGAGATAATCCGCGGGCAGGAGCTTGCCGCGTCGATTGCCGCCGATGTAATCGGTGAGATGAAGGCGCGCGGGGTACTTGCCGGTAAGCAGGGCGGCGCGGGTGGGTGAGCAGACGGGGCAGGCGGCGTAGGCGCTGGTGAATTTCATGCCGCCGCGGGCCAGGCGGTCGAGGTTGGGGGTTTCGTAAAAGCTGCTGCCGAAGCAGGCGAGGTCGGCGTAGCCCAGATCATCGGCGAGGATGAAGATGATGTTGGGTTTTTCGGGGGGAGCGGCCAGCGCGGAGAGGGCTGAAGTCAGAAGGAGGCAGCTAGCGAACAAAAGAGCCGATATTGAGCGTGAGTGAGCGTGCGTCATGGGGAAATACCGTTGAATGTGTCGTGGGTGCTGGAATGTACTACTCAGCATGGCACCAAGTTGTGGTGTACGCTATAATTCGAGCATGCAGATGATCGACGTGCATGATCTTCCTGAACCTGTCGCCAAGGCGATCGCGGCGATGGTGCAATCATTGCGCGATGCGTCTTCGGTGAATTCCGGCAGTTTGTCTGGGGCCAGCATTGGGGAGACTCTGACGCCGATACTTCAGGAAGCCTGGGCTTTGAAGCGCGGCCGGCCAAGTCCTTTTCTGCGGGGCCAGGAATCGGAAACCCAGCAGATGATCGTCGAAAAGTTCAAACGCCAAGGCCTTCAACTGTGATTTTGTGTGATACCGGTCCATTGATCGCCCTCATCGATCCTGGTCAAGGATGCGAATGTTCCGATGGATTTCGCGGATGCTTCGCTTTTCGTTGCGGCTGAGAAGACTGGAACGAGGAAGATCCTAACGCTTGATAATGACTTTCGTATCTACTTGTTTGAGGACGGTGGGTTCTTCGAAGTGGTTCCCTAAGGTCAATCCAGCGCCGAAGTTCGCGCGAATTCCGCCTGAAGGCAGGCAATGGTCGAATGGGTTGGTCTTCGAGGGGCTTTGCCAGCCCGCATGTTCGCGCTTACTCTGGCGCCGATGGATTTGCTCGAACGACTGGCGAAAAAGTTCCCGGCCGCCAAGAAGACCACCCTCCGGCGCATGATCGAGGCCGGCAGGGTCTTGATCAACGGCCTGCCGGCGCGCCGCGCCAAGGACCCGGTGGCCGATGACGACAAAGTCAAAGTGCTCGATGAGGCCGTGCGCGGCGAGACCGTCAAAAAAGAGCCCGTCCGCCCGCCCTTCGAGATCCTCCATGAGGATGAGGAACTGGTGGTGGTTCTCAAGCCGCCCGGCCTGCTGACTTCGACCAACGCCAAGGAGAAGCGGGCGACGGTGGCTCAGAAACTGGAGGAGTATTTCGCGGGGGTGAACAAGCGCTGGCGCGTCGGCGTCATCCACCGCCTGGACCGCGATGCATCAGGCCTGCTGGTCTTCTCGAAAAACACCAAATCCTATCACCATCTGAAGGCGCAGTTTTTTCACCACACCGTGGATCGCGTTTACACGGCCATCGTCAAAGGCATCCTCTCGCCCGCAAGCGGCCGGATCAAATCGCTGCTGATGGAGCGCTCCGATGGAAAGGTCATGATGACCGATGACCGCAGCGAGGGGCAGACGGCGATCACCGATTACGAAACGCTGGCCACCAGCAAAGTCTTCGACAAGCACGCCCCGCGCGGCACGAAAATCCCCAAAGCCCGCGGCGCCGATATTTCGCTGGTGAAGGTGACGCTTCTGAGCGGCCGAAAACATCAGATCAGGGCCCACTTCGCACAAAAGGGCGCGCCGATCCTGGGGGATACGGTCTACGGTGGAAACCAGATCGCCCAGACCCGCCTGATGCTGGCGGCCACGCACTTGGCCTTCGATCATCCCAAGACGAGCCAGCGCCTGAGTTTTACGATCAAGCCTCCGAAGGAGATTGGGGCGCTGTTTCCGGAGGGGGTGGGGAAGAAAGGATGAAGGATGAAGGATGAGCGCAAATGCTACAACGCGCTCTGTCTTGGATAAACTTTGAACATGGAAACTTTCGACGAGATCAAGATCGCCGCGGGTGAATTGCCGGCGGAGCAGAAGCAGGAGTTGCTGTTGTTTTTAGCGGCACGGCTTCGCGCCGAAGGAGGCGGGTTGCCGCAGCCGCGAAAGTTTTCGCGCAAAGAAATGGCGGGCTGGATTGCGGAAGATGAAGAGGACATGCGGCGATTTCGGACGCAGCGAAGTGATGAACTCGGACCCACTTAGCCCGCGATGATTCTCTCTGCATCCCAGCGGGCTTCGGGGCGGTAGACGGCGAATGATGCATCGGCTAACAATATGAGCCAGGTTTTCGAGAATCTCTTTTTGCCCGCGGGCGGACTTGGCGAGAGTGGCGTAACGGGACGCTTTCGCCGGGATCAGCGCGCGTCGGACGAAGGATTCGAAGGCCTGGGGAGCGTCCATAGTGCTGAAAATTACCGGTGTCTTCCGATCCGGGCCGCGAACCACAATCGCTCACCAACTATAGCGACTCGGCCCGTGAAAATGCCGATCGCGCTGGCTTCAAACCCGCCGACACGGTAAGACAATTCAAACCACATATGCGAAAACGCCCGCTTCATCGTCGTCCGAAACCGCGTCCGGGTCGGGAGGGGTCTGAGACTGGCGGGCCGGGCGCGCCGGTTCGGAAGGAACCGATGATGACCCACAGGCCGGCCGGCAAGGCCTTTGGGCATGCCGCGAAAGGGCCGGGATCGATGAGCCGGCCCGGCGCGCCCGCGCCGCATAAGCCGAGCAATACGCCGCCGCCGGCCGCGCCGCCGACGGATTGGACCGAGGCGGCCGACTGGTACGACCAACTCGTCGGCGATGAAGGGAGCGAGTATCACAAGCATGTCGTGCTCCCCGGAGCGATGCGGATGCTGGCCCTGAAGGCGGGCGACCGCGCCCTGGATATCGCCTGCGGGCAGGGTGTTCTCTGCCGGCTTATGGCCACCCATGGCATCTGGGCCACGGGCGTCGATGCCTCGGCCGAGTTGATCAAGATGGCGAAGAAGCGGGGGGTGGAAGGGTGGGAGGAAGTAAAGGATGAAGGAGGAAGGATGAAGGATGAAGGGGAGGAGGAGAATTTCGAAGTTAGAAGCGAGAAGCGAGAAGAGGAGGCAACACTCGCAACTGAGAACTCGCAACTCGCAGCTCCCGACTCCGGCCCCGTCCGCATTCGCTACCACCTCGGCGATGCCCGCGACCTGTCTTTCCTTCCGCCGGCCGAGTTCGATGCGGCGGCCTGTTTGCTGGCGATTCAGAACATCCATCCGATCGGCCCGGTCTTCAAAGCGGTCGCGCGGGTGATCGTGCCGATGGGGCGGTTCGTGGTGGTGATGATGCATCCCTGCTTCCGCGGGCCCAAAGCCACGGCCTGGCAGTGGGATGAGAAGACGCAATATCGCCGCGTCGATCGCTACCTGCTGCCGCGCAAAGCGCCGATCGTGACCAACCCCGGGCGCTCGACGCAATACACCTGGTCCTTCCATAAGCCCATTGGCGATTATGTGAAGGCGGCGCGAAATGCCGGCCTGCTGGTCGATGCGATCGAGGAATGGCCCAGCCACAAGACCAGCACCAGCGGCCCGCGCGCGGCGGCCGAGAATGTGGCGCGGAAGGAGATTCCGATGTTTCTGGCGATGCGCGTCGTGAAGGCGGGGAAGGAGATCGCGGGAGCGGTGGAGGAGAGCGAAGGCGGAGAGGGTTGAGGATAGAGAGTAGAGAGTGGAAATTGCGGCGGAGGTTGATTGGGCGATGGAGATGGATCAGGCAATCCTTTCGAAGTTGAAAGGGCAGGCGCGGTTGCTGTTGGCCAAGCGGATCATGCTGTTGGCGGCCGGCGCGCCGCTTTCGTTATTAGGCCCGTTGATCCTGGGAACGATCTTCTGGTTCGCCGGCTGGCAATTCGGGTTGGGAGCATCATGGTCGGCCTGCTTCTGGGTGACTTCGGCGGTGATGGTGCCTTTGCTCCTGGGCTTGGAGGCGCGCACGGGTGGGAATTATTTGGGCGAAGCGGTCGCGGATAGCGAGGGGATTTCCAGCGAAGAGGCGATGGTGATTCAGGCCGCCGGGCTGGATGGGATGCTCTTCCAGATCGGCCGGAATCCCAAGGCATCGCTGGCGGGATTGGTGGAGATTTTCCTGACCGGCCCGCGCATGCTGATCTCCGCCTGGCGGGATTTTCGCATCGGGCTGCGCTGTCGAGGCGCGCGGCTGGCGCGGGCGGCGCAGATTGTCGGGGCGCTCTATCGATCGGGGGCGGGATTGCCGCCGCGGAAGCTGCTGAATGCGGGCGAAGGGCTGACCGATCTGCTCGGGCCGATCGCCTACCTGGCCTATCACCAGTGGATCGGCGTGGCGGCCAGCGGGGATAAGCTGTGGCTGCCGGGCGATGTACGCGGGAGGCTGACGGCGGCTGTCAATGGTTGAAGGCGCTGTCATCCTGAGGGGAGTTCGGCGACCCGAAGGATCTGCCCTCGACGTCGAGGGCCATTGATCGAAGCAGACGGGCCAATAGTTTGCTGCAAGATTCTTCGGTCGCCTCAAGCTCCCTCAGAATGACTCGAGATGATTGTTTGACAACCCACCCTCGTTTCCTGACCATGAAACCATGCTCATTGTCGATGCCCATCTCGATCTCGCTTACAACGCCGTTCGTGGCCGGGATGTCACGCGCCGGGCTTCGGAACAGGCCGCCAGCGACCGCGATGGCACGCCATCGGTCGGCCTGCCCGATCTGAAATTCGGCGGCGTGGGATTGATCTGCGCCACCATTTTCTGCGAGCCGGCATCGGGGGATGGACCAGGGTATCGCACGGCCGAGGAAGCGCGGGTTCAAGCCCAGCGTCAATTGCGATGGTACTATCGTCAACTGGCGGATGGCTTGCTCGATCTGGTCACTTCCAAGGCGCAGTTGACTGGGGCGGACC
>JBBRTW010000117.1:0-16454 GCA_038244055.1 Tepidisphaerales bacterium
CGTTCGATCTCCGCCCGCATCTCACGAAGGTACTGTTCCTTATCCATCCGAAGCAGCCGATCCATGGCAAACCTCCAAAACCCGGCATCTCCATGCCGGAAACCCCCATTATATTATCCACCCGAAAAAATGGGCACACCCCCGAGAACCCCGAGAACCCCGAACCTTGACAGGCCGGCCGATCGAGATACTCTCTAAGCCCCCCGATGCCGGCCGGAGTTGAAATCCAGTCGCGACGGTTTGAGGCAGCTTTAGCTCAATTGGATAGAGCGTCGGTCTACGGAACCGAAGGTTGCAGGTTCGACTCCTGCAAGCTGCATTGGCGAATTCGGGTCAGAATTCGCGTTATCCGCTTCAATTTCAAGGTATTGCGCCCCAGGCCCCGATTCGTCGGTTGTGCCAGACGGTGCCCCATCGTGCCCGGTTGTGTCCTTGATTTGCAGCGCCGGTGCAGCGCCGTTAGTGGGCTTGTAAAGGTGCGGTAGCGACTCGACCGCCTGCACTTCGCGGCCGGGTGCGATCTTGAGATAACGCATCGTCACCCGCGGATCGCTGTGGCGGGCGAGCTTCGAGTTGACTTCCAGGGATACGCCCGCCTCAGACAGCCGCGTGATGAACTTGGCCCGTTGAGCATGGAAATCGGCGTACAGGCCCTCTTGATCGCAGTACGGAATTCCGATTGCGTCCAGGTCAGCATGCACAATTTCATTGGGCTTCCAAAACTTCTTGAACACTCGTTCCCCCGGCCGCTTCGTTGCCAGCCAGGGCCGGAGAATCCCCGCCAGGTTCGCCGCGATCGGCTGCCGGTCTTGCTTCCGATGCTTGCTCGACTTGGCTTCCAACATCACACACGTCTCGACCGAATCGAGCTTGAAAGATTCGCGCGTCAAGCTGCAGAGTTCCTTACCGCGAAAGCCGGTGCCCCAAACGACCAGCAGCCACATCAGGCGATCCTTCGCAGGAATGCGGCGAGTGACTTTCTTTCCCTTTCGGCTCACCTTGAGTACATCCACGGCACCCGCTTCCAGGTATTCCAGCCACTTCTCGCACTGCTCATCGGTCAGCGCTCGTCGGCCGTGCCGAACATCGCGTTTTGGGTTGAACCCCTGCAACACCCATCCGCCCAAGGGGTCTTCTTCTACGCGGCGATCCCGCCGTAACCATTTGCTGAATTGCGAAACAGCCTTCTTGAAATGCACGCAAGATTGAAGAGACATCGCGGATTGCCGCAATGACTTAATGCCCGCCATCGCCCGCGATTCTGTCAACGTTGCCAACGTCGTCACCGCCGCCAATTTCAGCAGCCGTCGAACGCGGGCCACCTTTTGCCGAGCCTCTTTTCTCGTGGTGTTTTGAGCCAGGAGCATCGTTTCCCATTCGCTCACCAACTCGACAATGGCGCGAGTTGATTCGACACCGTACCTATTGGCGAGCGGGTTCACACGCCCTTCGCGGATTTCTCTGGCTTCGCGTTCCAGCCTCTCGCCGAGCTTCCTGCTTTCAGCCTTGTCCGAATAGCCTTTCACTGTCTTTCGCTTGCCGTCCGCACCCATGTACTGAACCGGGTAGCACGTTCCACGTTTCTTTAAGACGCTCGACATTCGACCTCCACTTCAATTTCGGGGCAATCGACACGAAGCCAGGCGACAACCGCCGAGGGTGGCACACGAGTACAACGCTTTCCCTTTCGAATCACCTTGAGCAACCCTGTTGAAATATCACGCCAAATCGAACGAACCGAGACACCTGTTCGGCGGGAAACTTCCGGCACCTTCATCATGGTGGCGGGGAGGATGATTCGTAAGTCGCTCACTTATTCGGCCTTGCTTTCTTTGCCGCCATCTTCATGGCCTTCTCCACGTCTTTCTTCAACTGCTTGCGGGGTGTGCCCGTAGCCGAGGCTAAGATCGTTTCCGTCGCCACGTTGACATCGCGATGGAACTTTTCGACCTCGCCCGCAGGAATATCCTCGCCCATTGCTTTGGCCAAATCTCGCACCGCACCAGGTTGCCGGAAAAATGCATTCATCATTTCGACGGCTGCGGGTTGGCGCAAAAACTTCAACGCCATCTCTGATTCATCAATTCGATCCCGGATCATTCGCTCAATCATCGCTGATCTGCTAAAGCCTTGGGCGGCAGCCAAACCTTCAACCCGTCGCATCAATTCCGCGTCGAGTGAAAGGGTGATAATTTGTTTCGATCCGCGTAAGTGTTTTGCCATGATGCCACCAAACCTAGCTTAAGTGTTATGACAAGTCAATGGGTCAACCGAATTTAATCCGCGATAAGACTTGTTCCTCCCAATGCCGACGAAAGGCAAACCCTCAGAATCGCGTTAATAACTACTCTTCTCCGAAGCGGATTCGGGACAATGTTTGCTCTTCCCGGTGCCGGTGTTGCCTGTCTTGCTCCCCGGCCGCGAACCATTCATTGATCGACCCCGTGAAGCCTATCGCCTCCATCCGCCGCCGCAGGGGCCAGGGCAGACGGCACGGAGGATGCACGAGCCAGGCAATTAGCCGTTGCATGTCGGCCCAGGGCACGAACGCCGTCGCCGATCCGCTTCGCGCTCGCAGGTGGCCGACTCGCCATCCCTTCTTTTCCGCCCATCGCCGGACAGTGCGGCGGAACATCGCCCAATCCTGATAGATCATCATCGAGCTACACCACTTCACCGGGAAGGACTCGCGAGACCAGACGCCCCAGAACCGGCCGACCTTTTGCGTCGAGCCTTCGGCCGTCACGAACTGGCAGTCTTTGCCCAGGTACTTGGCCGCATACGCCGCGACCTTGCCCCACGCTTCCATCGGCTCGCAGTTGGTGCCGGCTCGCAGATGCTTTTCATCCCCCGACCCGACCACGTCATACCAGGCCTTGCTCAACCAGGTGCGGAACTCGGAGAGTTGACCGCCGTCCCAGTTGGTGACGATCCGCTCGCCCCGCTTGTGCTTGCCGGTAATGGCCAGGCCCCGCGACATCGACGCCGGCACGACCAGGATCAAATGGAAGTGCGGTGCCCCGCGTCGCTGAGGTTCGAGCTTCCAGATACCGGCCGAGATGCTCCACGTTCGCCGCAGACGCAGTTGAAGGGCTTGTAACTGGTTCTTCCATTTCTTCGGATCGTCAGGCCAGACGGAGGGATAGGTGAGCGTGAGGAACCACATGCGATCCGCTTCGATCTGGCGACGGTCGATGGAGTTGACGAAGGTCAGCAGCCGACGGCGCGAATCACGAGAGAATTACTGTATTTCCCGGCGAGTGCCGCCGCTCTTGGGAGGCTTGCACTTGCTGGCCGCCGCCTTGAGCGTGACGACATCGCCGCCATCGGCCCAGATGATGGACTCGACTTGCACCATCTCCGGCGTCCGCATGCCGTAGAACTCGTGAGTGTGCTTGGCCGCTTCCCACTCACCCAAGACCTCTGCCGAGCTTGCGGCCCCATCGTCCAGGCCTTCAAAAGACTCTGCGGAGATATGAGACGAAGACAAGCCCGCATTCATGCCGCACCCCCATCCGACCGGCGAACGCCCCAGGTGCGTGCGTTATGCTCATCCCACTCGGCCGATGTGCGGTACGGACTGGGATATTCCGAACGTAGCCTTTCCAACCAACGTGCGAAGCTTTTGGACTTGGCAGGCACCCACGACGACGGACGAGACATGAACGCTGGACGCCGACGGCATCCGCAACCGTGCCGATGCCAGGGAGGACAAGGACGATTGACCAAGCTGAAAGCTTCAGCCGGAACTTCTTCAATCGAATCGGAGTAGACCCCACACGATGGACAGCATGCCCCTTGCTCAAAGACACGCAGACCCATTGGAAGTAAGACCAGACAATGAGTACACCATTCTACATCACACCAACGACAGCCAGGGGGGCGGCAGGCCCCCGCAAGCGGGGCCCGGCCCGCCGCCCCCTCATTTCGCCCCATCCAATTTCCTTCATTCCCACCAACACGCACCCGATTTTCAACCTCGACCTCGACATCCTCATCAACGCCCATCGCTCGACACCCAGGGCTTTGCACATCCCTCACGAACTCCATCAATCCCGCAAACGTTTTGAAATGACCCGCAACCGTGGTATTCTTCATTCGAATTTCCTATTCACCGCTTTCGTGGAGGCCGCCAAGCACACCCACGAACGCGGTTTTTTTGTTTGACGATCACACCCAGACGCACCGATTTCCTAGCACCACCTCGACTTTCGCGGAGATCGTCGCCGCCTTAGAGCCAGGGAAAGCCAGTGGCAGCACGAACGCCCGTCGCGGGTGATCGCGTCCGGGCTGGCGCTACGGTGCCGTTTGGGCCTCGGGCTGCGGGGGAATTTGCGGCGGGCCAACGTGCCTCCCGTGCCGGGCTTGGCCCGCCACGGGAAGCCCGAGGCCCAAACGTCACCTACGCTGGCCCTCCCTCGCTCCCCCTCGCGGGCTTCACCTTCAACCAGGGAAACGCCGAACATGCCGCGGAGGACTTCGGAGATGTGGGATGGTTCGCTCACCAGTCACCCCCAGGGCAATCAAGGTACGCAAGCACCAAGGCCCGCAACGCCATCGGCAAACGTGCCCAACCGGCCGTCACCCGCTCCAATTGCAGCGCTAATGCAGCGCCTGCAACGGACGAATGCCGTAACTCCCGTCCCTTGCATTGGTTGACGTTTTGACAATCGAGGTCTACGGAACCGAAGGTTGCAGGTTCGACTCCTGCAAGCTGCATTTGATTTGACAAGGGTTTAGGGATAATCGCGGCAAACCTCCAGCATGGCGGCAGCGGCACCCATTTCTCATGCGGGGGCGGGCGGGTACACTGGTCGGCTCGATGGATCAGCCCTCGCATCAATTTCTGGACATTGCCCGCCTGCTTGAGGCGAGCCAGCCCCGGCCCCGGCAATCGTGGTTCTGGTATGGGGTGGCGGGGTTCGCGTTTGTGATTTTGACGAGCTCATGGGCGGCCAAGGGGACGCAGGAAACGCAGCTCATCGTTCGCCTGCTGGGATTTCTGGTGATGCTGGGACTGTTCGTCGTGATGATCGTGATCAACATGCGCTCGGTGAAAGAGCAGCGGGCCGAGACGCAGCGGATCGAGGCGATCGAGGAACTGGTGCAACTCCGCAAGTGGGATCAGGCGGCGATGATGCTGGATGGAATGCTCTCCCGGCCGACGCGGACGATGGGGGCGCGGTTGCAGGCGCTGGTCTATCTGGCGAGCGTTCTGGGGCGCTATCACCGGTTTGAGGATGCGATCGCGGTTCAGGATTATCTTCTGGAACACGCGCAGTTTGACCCGGCCACGGGGCATGGGCTGCGCCTGATGCGGGCGATGGCGCTGGTGCATGAGGATCACCTCTTCGATGCGGACAAGGCCATTTCCGAGCTGCGCCGGGAGAATGCGGAATCGGCGGGGCTGGCGCTGGTGGAGATGTACCGGGATGTGAGGACGGGGCATCCGGCCGAGGCGCTGGACATTTTCAATACGCGGCTGCCGCAGTTGCGGGCGCAGTTGGGGATGCGCGTGGCGGATGCGTATGGGCTGGCGGCGCGGTGTCACGATTTGCTATCGCAGGAGGCCGAGGCGGCGGCGGCGTTTGCGAAGGCGACATTGCTTGCGCCGGCGGTGGAATTGTTTCGGCGCTATCCGGAACTGGCGGCGATGAAGGACAAGTACAAGGCCACCGAAGCGCCGAAGGAACTGTCGGCCATGTACAGCCCGGCCGCCGATCATCAGGGGCCGGCGAGCGAGATTCTGCCCGGGCAAGCGAGGTGGACGTGATTTCGGTGCAGGAGGCCATCTCGCGATTTCGCCGCGATTCGACGATGAGCGCGGTGCTGAAGTTCGCGCTGGGGGCGGCGGCGCTGGTGGCGCTGAGCCTGCATTTCTTTCCGATCAGCAAGACGATCGATCCAACCTGGGTGCTGATGGGGCTGGGCGTGGTGTGGGTTACATTATGGATTCGGACGGTGAAGGGTTCGCGGATGGCGGCCGAGTCATCGACGCTGATCGCATCGGGGCGTTTGGATCAGGCGGAAGTGCAGATCGAGCTGTCGCTGCGGGCGTTTTCGATGTCAAAGTCGGTCAAATCGATGAGCCTGCTGAACCTGGCGCTGATTCGGCTGGCGCAGAAGCGATGGGCGGATTCCGCGCTGCTGTGTCAGGAAGTGTTATTGGCGCAGCGCGGGCCGGAGAGCATTGCCAAATCGTCGCGTCTGCTGCTGGCGGATGCGCTGCTGGAATTGGGGGATTTGCGGGGGGCGCATGAGGCGCTGTCGGGGCTTTACAATCACCGGTTGACATTGGGCGAAGCGCTGAATCTGCTACGCGTGCAGACGGATTACCTGGTTAGGGTAGAGGCGTGGGGGCATCTGGTTCAGGGGATCGAGACGAAAGTGCAGATGGCGGATTTGATGCCGGCTGGAAATTCCGCGCGGACTCAGGCGCTGCTGGCGCTGGGGGCCAAAAAGACTGGCCGGGCGGATTGGGCGAGCTGGCTGCGGCGGCGGGTGGAATTGCTCGTGGATACGACGGAATTGGCGGGGGAGCGGCCGATCTTGTGGGAGTTGTGGCGAATGGAGGAGCCCAAGCCGGCGGAACCCGGCGCGGGCGCGGCGGCGGGGCTGGCGGCGGGGCTGGCTGTGGGTGGGACTGTGGCTGAGGTTACGGATGGGGCGGCTGGACGGGCGGTGACGCAAAGCAGCGATAAGGCGGCGGGTGATCCGGCGGCGGGCGATGGTGCGGCTGGTTCATGAAACGAAATTAATCCGGGCAGGGCGTGAAGTTGGGATGATTGGGCATTAAGATAGAACCGCACAACGGACATGGAGGTCCGCGATGAATCGAAGTATGACGATAGCAATCGGCGCGGTCTGGACGATCGGGCTGGTGATTCTCGGGCTTTGGGGCTGGCAGCACGCGGAGGCGGTTGTCTCCAGGGTGGGATGGGAGAAGCGTGCGATCGGCGTGTGGGCCGTCAAGTGTATGGCGGCGGCGCTGATGGTGGTTGCGCAGGCGATATTACTGTCGCTGGTGGTCGAGCGGGTTTACCGCCGGGACCCGGTGTGCGCGGCCGCGAAGTTATCGGCCCTGCTGCTGTTCATGGTTTGCACGGCATCAGCTATTGCGCTGGGTCTTGCGGGCCGATAGGACCGGCGGGGATGGGGGATTATCGAGCCGCGGCGCGCGGATGCCGCGCCGGTCTCGAGTCCCATGCCCCTGGCGGCGCGCCGGCGCTGTCTGAACGTTTGAAGGAAAAGCTACTCCCATGCCCCATCGCACCTCATGGATCGTCGCCTTATTGGCGTTGCCGGTTTTCGGTTGGCAGGCGGCCACCATTTCATATTGCGAGGATGCGCCACCCGCGCCCAAGCCGGTGGTCGTGAAACTATCGGATGCCAAGCCGGCGGAGGGTCAACCGGCGGTGGTTAAGCCGGCCGATGATGCGCCGCCGGTCAAGCCGGCCGCCGACACTCCAACGGGCGGTCCGGAGATCGCGGCGCGCTTCGCGGCGCTGGCGCTGGATACGCTGCGGCAGAAGGTCGTGCTTCCGCCGCACTTCAAGCAGGCGGCGGCGCTGCTGGAAGCAGCGGTGGCGCAGGATCCGAATGAGCCGCGCTACGCGAAGATGCTTTACGAGGCCATGCTGCAAATGGGGGATTCCGAAGGCGCGCTCAAGGCGATGACCGCGTATCGGAAGGTCAACACCCAGGCCGCCAACGATCAGGTGGCGATGGTGGCGTTCATCGATCTCAAGACGCGAACGCTTCAGACGGCCGGGGAGCGGGCGGATTTTCTGACGGGGATGCTGGACTCGGCCGCGCCCGAGCCGGTGCGGGCGCACGTGGCTTTCCGGGCGTCGCAGATCGCGCTGGAGCGCGGGCAGGGGGATGTCGAGAATTCGCTGGTGACCAAGTCGCTGGAGCTCAATCCGCTGAATTTCGACGCGCTGCGAAGGAAGTTCGAACTGCTGACGGCGAACAATGCGCCGGCGATCGAGCGCGTGGAGCTGCTGCTGCAGATGCTCATGGCCAATCCGATTCAGCCGGAGGTGATGTATCGGCTGGCGCGGGAATGCGCCGATGCGGGGATGCCCGAAGAATCGCTCTATTACTACAAGCTATCGGCCAACGTGGCGGCCGCAACCGGCACCGCCATGGGCCGGGAATTCGCGATGGGGTACGCGACGGAACTGTATCTGCTGGCCCAGCCGCAGTTGCTGGTGGCGACGCGGACCATCGTCGATGGGCTGCTCAAGACCGATGGCGGGGATGTCGAGGCGCTGTTCCTGAAGTGGCTGGCGGACCGAGCTTCCAACGAGAAGGATGCGGCCGAGAAGTCGAAGGCGCAGGTGATCAACACCTCGCTCAATCGCGTCCTGGCGATTCGCCTTAAACTGGGGGCGAGCGGGCGCGGGGCGACGACCCGGCCGGTGGAGGCGGTGGATGCGGCGGAGGTCCCCGATCTTTCGGGCGATCCCAAGACCCTGGAAGATGACAAATACGCCGGGCTGCGAGCGCCGTATATCCAGGCGATCGCCGATCTGGCGTGGTATCTGATTTACGTCGGCGAAAACCCGGTCGATTCGGGAAAAGTGCTGCCGACATTGAAAGCCGTGCTCTCGGACACCGACCCGATCGTGGTGCGAATCGAGGGCTTCATCGCCATGAAGCAGGGGCAGTTGGATCAGGCCAAACTCAAATTGCAGGCGGCGGCGGATCGCGATGTGCTGGCGCGGATGGGTACGCTCCTGCTGCGGGCCAAAGATCCGGCCGAGAAGGAGAAGGCGGCGGCCGAGGCGAAACAGCTTCTGGCGGACATCCCCGCCGGCCTGCTGGCGACCGTGCTGATGAACGGCCTGCGCGAGCTCGACATCAAGGTGGTTGAGCGGCAGGATGCGGCGGCGTTGCGCGCGAAGATCAAGGCGTTCCCGGCCGATTTCCTGCGTGTGGCGGAGGTTCCCAATACGTTTTACGACCTTCGCGCGGAGATGGTGGACAAGCGCGTGGTGTTTCCGTACGGCGATCAGATGCTGGCGACGGTCTACATCCGAAATCGCAGCAAATACACGCTGACGATCGGCAACGAAGGGATCATCAAGAACGATTTGTGGTTCGATGCGCAATTCCGCGGACTGGTGCAGCAGACGGTGTACGGCGCGGCCTACGATCGGCTCGGACAGGCGATCGTGCTCAAGCCGGGGGAGAGCGTTTCGCAGGTCTTCCGCTTTGACCAGGGTCAATCGAGCCCGTTCGGACAGGTGATCGGCAATCCGATGCCGACACTCACGTTCTACGGCCAGGCGCGCACTAATCCCAAGGGCGACGGCGGATCGAACTTGTGCGGGCAGAACGCCACCTTTTCCACGATCACCGAGCGAACCGGGTTCGCCCCGTTCAACGCGCAGGGCCAGCTCACGCCGCAGGCGCAGCAGGTGCTGAACGTACAACTCGAAACCGGCACGCCGGCGGAAAAACTACGAAGCCTGGATCTGGTGGTCGCGGTGATCACGCAGATGCGGGCGCAGGTTCAGGCGGGCGCGGCGCAGGCGCAGGTGACCGCGATCGTCAATGCCTTCGTGGAGATCCTGGAGAAAAAGACGGCCGACCCCGTGGCGGGCGTATCGACCTGGGCGCAGTTCCTGACGGCCTACCAATCCGCGGCGCGGGCTCCGGCGATGATGGAGCGGCTGCTGACGGACAAGGATCCCTCGCGGCGGCTGCTGGGGATCATGATCACCGCCAGCCTGCCCCCCGAAGCGCAGAAGGCGAAACTGAAGGCGATCCTGGAGCAGGATAAGGAAGAGATGATCCAGCTCTATGGCTCGGCCTCGCTGGAAATCGCCGAGGTGGTGAGTAAAGCGACGCCGGCGACGCCCGCACCGGTCGTCGCGCCCGGCGCGGGGGCCGGCGAAGTTCCCGGCGGTGCCCCGGCGGCCAAACCTTGAGCGGGGCGGTTGGGGTTTTGCAGGCGATGCCGCGTTACGAGGCTGGCCGGATGCGAAATGGATTGCCATGCCGGTGTCATTGATCTTTGAGGCAGTCTCCACTACATTCGTTCCCGTAAGTCGCCCGCCCGACTTTTCTGGGTTTCTCAGACGTCCGGAGCGCGGGTGAATCACGAGCGAAGCACAATTCAGCCCTTGGCCTCACAGCCTACGACCCCTCGCAAGCGAGCCCGATTCGCCGAAGATTTCCGGCGGTTCTTTCTTCGCGGGCTGGCCGCATTGATGCCCACGCTCATTACCTTGTGGCTTTTGATCAAGGTGTGGGATTTCCTCTGGGAATCCCTGGGCAAGTACATCATCTGGTTCATCAGTTGGGCCTGGTACCGGCTGTCGGACCTGGGTGTGTTGTCGGACCGCCAGGCCGGCGACATCCGTTGGATTTTCTATAAAGATGGAGATCCGCGCTGGTGGACCAGCCTGTTTGGGGTCGTCGCGGCGGTCGTGCTGGTGTACATCGTCGGGCTGTTCGTCGGCAACCTGATCGGGCGGTCGCTTTATCGCCTGGCGGAGAACGGATTGTTCAAGGTCCCGCTCATCCGGGCGATTTATCCCTCGGTGAAGCAGGTGGTCGATTTCGTGCTGGCGGACAAGAAAAACCAGTTCACGGGCACGCGCGTGGTGGCGGTCGAGCCGCACGCCAATGGCATCTGGTCGATCGGACTGGTAACCGGCAAGGGCGTTCGAGCCCTCGGGCAGCCCGATGGCAAGGAAATGCTGACGGTGTTCATTCCGTCGAGTCCGACCGCGTTTTCGGGCTATGTGCTGGTGGTTCCCCGGGAGGTGGTGGTGGATCTGCCGCTGACGGTTGACCAGGCGATGCGGCTGCTGGTCAGCGGCGGCGTGATCGATCCGGCGGTGCCGGCCCCGGCGATCGAGTCGAAAGATGCCCGCGAAGCCCGCCTTAGGGAACTGACTGGGCAGGCGACCCGCGCGGCCGAGGAAGCCCTCAAGTCGCGCACGGCCTCGGCCGGCAGGGCAAAGGATTGAGCGGCATGGAATCGAAGTTTAGGGCGCGGCTGGCGGCCAGAGTTTCGGTTACAATGGACGGCCGGCAAAGACACGATGTTTTGGTGGGACAGGCAGTATGCAGAACAGAGCAGAAGGAGTTAACGTGGTAGTTACAGTTTCATCGCGGCATATGGATGTGACCCCCGCATTGAAAACGTTTGCGGAGCAGAAGGCCGGCAAACTGGTGAAGTATTACGACCGGATCCAGGAAATCGAAGTGGTTCTGGATGCGGGCAAGGATAATGTGAAGGTCGAAATGATCGTCAACGGCGAGAGCCGGAACATGTTCATCGCCCACCACAACGAGGGAGACGCCTACGCCTGCATCGACGCCTGCGTGGACAAACTGGAGCGGCAGCTTTCCGACCACAAGAAGATGGTGCGCAACCGCAAGCACACCACCGAGGACAAGCACGCGTCCTGAGAAAACAAAACAACCGCATCCCCGGAGAAGCGTTCGATGAAGTTGAGCGATTTTATCGTATCTGAAGCCGTCATTCCCAATCTTGCATCGCAGGATCGCGATGGCGTGCTGCGGGAATTGGTGTCGTCCCTGGCCGAGTCCGGAGCGCTTCCCCGCGATGCGGTGGATGAGGTGGTGGCCTCGCTGGTCAAGCGCGAGCAGAACGGCTCGACGGGCTTTGGCAAGGGCGTGGCGGTTCCGCACGCCAAGCACCCGCAGGTGAAGAAGATGGCCGGTACGGTCGGGCGCAGCCCGCAGGGAATCGACTTCGCGGCGCTGGATCATCAGCCGGTTTACAGTGTCGTGTTGCTGCTGAGCCCGGAGAATCAGCCGCAGCAGCATTTGCAGGCGATGAACATTATTTTTTCGAATTTACAGAAGGACATGTTCAGGAGATTTTTACGGCAGAGCTCGACTCGCGAGGCGATTGTCGACCTCCTTCAGGAGGCCGACCAGGGCAAGTAAGTTGGCGGCGCATGCGCCGCGGGCGTCGGGTTCCGGGCGGCAGGTTGGCGATTCATCGCCGCGCCCCACGATGCCCGACACACGAACTTTCCAGGCCAGGTTGAGTTGCATCCCATGCCGACTGTTTCTCGCGAAGTTGTGATCACCAACATCCACGGGCTTCATACGCGCCCGGTGATGCAGTTTGTCGATGTGGCCAGCCGATTCGCGTCGGAGATCGCCGTCCATAAGGGCGGCGCGGAGCCGGCGGATGCGGATGGCAAGAGCGTGATGCAGATGATCATCCTCGCGGCCGAGCCGGGCACGCCGCTGCGAATCGATGCCACGGGCGCCGATGCCGCCGAGGCGGTCAATCAACTGGTGCGGCTGGTCGAGGGCAAGTTTGGCGAGGATTGATTGGAAGGCAGAAGGTTGAAGGCAGAAGGATGAAGGAAGATGAACGAAGGCGGAAAGATAGAGAATGCGAGCGGCGGATGACCAGTATGACTTTTGAGGATGGACAGTAAACGCAAATGGAGATCAAGAAGGGCATAGCTGTTTCCCCTGGCGTCGTCATCAGCACGGCGGTCGTGCTGGACGCGGAAGATCTGCTCATTCCCGAGCGGCGGGTTCCCCTCGAACAGGTCCCGGCCGAGATCGCGCGCTTTCAAAAGGCGCTGGAGCTCAGCGCCGTGCAGGTGAACGATCTTAGGATGGATGTCACCGCGAGCGCGGGCAAGGAAATCGCCGCCATCTTCGACGCCCACGTCGGCATTCTGCGCGATAAAACCCTGCTCACGCAGGTCGAGGCGGAAATCCGCAAGCAGCAGACGACGGCCGAATTCGCCGTCTCCGTGGTGATGCGGCGCTATGCCGAAATCTTCAACAAAATGTCGGACCGCTATCTCTCCGAGCGGGTCAAGGACATCCACGACATCGAGCGGCGGATCATCCGCAATCTGATCGGCCAGAAGCATTTCGATCTGGCGCACCTGTCCGATGATGTGGTGGTGATCGCCCACGATCTTCTGCCTTCGCAGACGGCGGCCCTGGATCGAAAGTTCGTGCGCGGTTTCGCGACCGATGTCGGCGGGCGCACCAGCCACACCGCGATCGTCGCCCGCGCGATGGGATTGCCGGCCGTGGTGGGCCTGGGAAATATCACCGCCGAGGTCAACTCGGGCGACCGGGTGATCATCGACGGCAACCACGGCGTGGTCATCATCAACCCCGATGAGGAGCAACTCGCCGATTATAATGAAACAACGCGGCGTCGGGTCGGGATCGAAAAAGACCTGGCCGAGCTCCGCGATCTGCCGGCGCGCACGCTCGACAACCACGAGGTGGCCCTGATGTCCAACATCGAGGTGCCCGAGGGAATCGACGAGGCGCTGGGCAAGGGCGCGCAGGGCGTGGGTTTGTACCGGACCGAGTTCCTGTACCTGACCCGCGAACTCGAGCCCTCGGAAGAGGATCACTACGACGCCTACGTCGATTCTCTTCGCCGGCTGACGGGCCGGCCGCTGGTGATCCGCACCCTGGACCTGGGCGCGGACAAGTTCACGCAGAGCAAGCAGCAGTCGCCCGAGCGCAACCCATTCCTGGGAGACCGCTCGATCCGGATGTGCCTGCACGACATCCCGATGTTCAAGCGGCAGTTGCGGGCGATCATGCGGGCCAGCACGCAGGGCGATGTGCGGATCATGTTCCCGATGATCAGCACGCTGATGGAGCTGCGGCAGGCGAAGATGGTCCTGTACGATGTGATGGAGGACCTGGAGGATGAAGGCGTCGAGTTCCGCCGCGATATCCCGATCGGAATGATGATCGAGGTGCCCGCGGCGGCGCTGATGGCCGATTCGTTCGCCAGGGAGGTCAACTTGTTCTCGATCGGCACCAACGACCTGATCCAGTACACGCTGGCGGTCGACCGGACCAACGAGAAGGTGGCCGGGCTGTTCTGCCCGGCGCATCCGGCGGTGCTGAAGCTGATCCGGGATGTGATCCGGGTCGGGCAGCGGCATAACATCAGCGTGAGCATGTGCGGCGAGATGGCGGGCGAACCGCTGTATACGCTGCTGCTGCTGGGGCTGGGCCTGACGCTGTTTTCCATGAACGGGCCCGATGTCCCGGAGGTGAAGAAGGTCATCCGCTCGACCACCATCGAGCACGCCCGGCAGGTCGCCCGGCGGGTGATGAGCTTCGATTCCGAAAGGCAGGTCATGCACTTCCTGCGCGAGGAGACCAGGAAATTGGTGCCGGAGGCTTTTTAGGCGGTCGCCGTTATCAGGTGGCCGTCGCTCTGATGTGGCTGTCACTTTGATGTGGCTGTCACTCTGATGTGGCGTCACTCTGATGTGGCTGTCACTTTGATGTGGCTGTCACTTTGATGTGGCGTCACTCTGATGTGGCTGTCACTTTGATGTGGCGTCACTCTGATGTGGCTGTCACTTTGATGTGGCGTCACTCTGATGTGGCTGTCATCCTGAGGGAGTATAGACGACCGAAGGATCTTGCCGATTTGTCGCGGGCTATTCGCAAGGTGAACGGGCCGCAGGGTACGAATCAAGATTCCTCGGTCGCCTGAAGCTCCCTCGGAATGACCCGCAAAGCGATGCTCGGCCGCGGCCGGTTCATTCACCGGCCGGTTCATTCACCGGCTCGAAACGATCGAAAACGCGGCCCGAAAAACAACTCCGGACCCGATGAGCGACATCAGCCGTCGCCGGCCGACCGGAAAACGATATCGAACATTTACCCGCGTCGCCGCGATTTGCGGCGTCGCACGCGGAATAACCCGCAACAGGATTTTCAACGAACTTTCACCCGTCATCGCCGGCGCGACGCGCCGCCCGCCCCCAAAGGGCCGGGCTTACCGCAGGGGCTTTCGCCCCGCGGGCGGCCAAGCAGGCGCAGCCTCCGATGGACCGGTGAACGAAGGATTGCATCGATTATGTCAAACAAAGAAATGCTTATTAACGTGTCCGAAGGGGAGGAATGCCGCATCGCGCTGGTCGAAGACGGCCGCCTCGAGGAACTCTACATGGAGCGCACCAGCTCCACCTCCCACGTCGGCAACGTCTACAAGGGTCGCGTCACTAACGTCGAGCCCTCCATCCAGGCGGCTTTCGTGGATTTCGGACTGGGCCGCAACGGCTTCCTGCACATCTCCGACCTCATGCCCTCCTACTTCGGCGGGCGCAATGAAGAGGTGGTGGAATCGGTCGGCCGGAAAATGGCCCGCCGCGACCGCCCGCCGATCCAGAAGTGCCTCAAGCGCGGCGATGAAATCATCGTGCAGATCATCAAGGAAGGGATCGGCACCAAGGGCCCGACCCTCTCGACCTACATCTCCATCCCCGGGCGCATCCTGGTGATGATGCCGGGAATGGCCAAGCTGGGCGTCTCCCGCAAGATCGAGGATGAGGAGGAGCGCAAGCGCCTGCGCCTGATCCTCGATGCGCTCAAGCCTCCCAAGGAGTGCGGCTTCATCATCCGCACCGCCGGCGTCGGCAAGACCAAGGCCGAGATCGAGCGCGATCTCAAATACCTCACCCGCCTCTACGACAATATCGACAAGCGCGCCAATTCCTCAGGCGGGCCGATGGAGCTCTATGCCGAGGGCGATCTGGTCACGCGCACCGTGCGCGATGTGATGACCTCCGACATCGAGCGCATCGTCTGCGACCACGAGGGCGTGGGCAAGAAAATCAAGGACTTCTTCAAGCTCCTGGCCCCGCGCACCAAGTCGAAGGTCGAGATCTACGACCTGCCGGTGCCGCTTTTCCACAAGTACGGAATCGAGCACGAAATCGAGCTGATGTACAGCCGCTATGTGCCCCTGCCCAGCGGCGGATCGCTGGTGATCGACTCCACCGAGGCGATCGTGGCCATCGACGTCAACAGCGGCAAGTTCCGCGATCACTCCGATGCCGAGACCACCGCCTTCAAGACCGATCTCGAGGCAGCCGATGAAATTCCCCGCCAGCTCCGCCTGCGCGACCTGGGCGGCGTGATCATCTGCGACTTCATCGATCTGCGCTTCGAGCGCCATCGCCGCGAGCTCGAGACCCGCCTGCACGAGAATCTCAAGGCCGACCGCGCCAAGACCAAGATGCTCCGCATGAGCCAGTTCGGCATCATCGAGATGACCCGCCAGCGCATGCGCCCGAGCCTCAAGCGCTCGATCTACTCCGACTGCCCCGCCTGCAAGGGCCATGGTCTGGTCAAGACGCCCGAGAGCATGAGCCTGGACGTCATGCGCCGGCTGGCGATCGGGGCGCATGATGAGCGCGTCGTTCGCGTAGAGTTGGTGGTCAGCGCTGAAGTGGCCTTCTACCTCCAGAATAAGAAGCGCACCGAGTTGGCGCGGCTCGAGCATGAATCGGGCAAGCGGGTCATCATCCGCACCGAGCAGGGCCTGGCCCTGGATGAATTCCGGATGGATCTGTTCGATGCCCGCGATGGGATGATCTATATCCCGGAGATGGGAATCATGCCGCCGGACCAACAGGCGGTGAGAGGCGTCACGATCGCCCCGC
>JBBRTW010000118.1:0-16417 GCA_038244055.1 Tepidisphaerales bacterium
ATACTGGCCATCCGTGGCCTCCTGTTGGTTGGTGACTTTAAGCACACCACCATTCTGACAGGAGGCTACGTCTTGCGCAAATGCAGTAAGTCCAGCTACGGCGCGGAGTTATGGGAGGGTCGGCTTATCTTGATGACATTACCGCCCTTCCCCCTAAGTGAGTTCTTCCGCCAGTATGGATTGGCGATACCCGCCGGCGGGCTTGGCTTCCAATGGCATACTCATCAAAACGGGCGCATGTTTTCTATTCCTTACTGGTCCCTCAGCCTTGCCAGCTCTCTGCTGCCTGCGCTGTGGCTCGTAACGCGCATTCGATCCGCGCGTCGCGCTCGGCGACAACTTGCCGGCTTCTGCACCCAATGCGGCTACGACCTCCGCGCCACCCCCGATCGCTGCCCGGAATGCGGCTTGGTCCCACCCATCCGCGCCTGATGCCCACCGCTCTACCCGATCCCGCTCATTTCGCCGATAACCCCCTCATGCGCCGCCTCCCCGTCCTTCCCGACCCCCGCCACCTCCTCTGGAACTACGCCAGCGGCCGCATGCCCGATTTCATCAACGGCCAGGAGGGTGAGGTCGGCTGGGTTGCCTGGAATCATCGCGGCCTCCAGCCCCTGGATGACATCCAGATCCCCGATTCCCAGAAGCGCTATGTCTTTTCCAAAAAGTTCGAGCTTCGCTTCAATACCGCCTTCGAAGAGGTCGTCCGCGCCACCGCCGACCCCACCCGCTTCGGCAAGACCTGGATCACCCCCGACCTGATCGCCGGCCTGATCGCCCTCCACCGCCTCGGCCACGCCCATTCCTTCGAAGCCTGGACCACCGATTCCTCCACGCCCCTGGGCTCGAATCAGCTCGCCGGGGGCGTTTGGGGCATCCAGATCGGCGGTTTCATCACCGCCAGCAGTATGTTCCACCGCGTTCCCAACGCCACCAAGGCCGCCTACGGCCGGGCTTTGATCCACCTCAAGGAGCGCGGCTTTTCGCTGGTGGATACCGGCATGGTCCCCGATCATGGCGTCCATTATGGCTCGCGCTACTGGCCGAGGTGGCAGTTCGAAAAGCGCCTGCGCAGCCTGATCGAAGAGCCGCGCACGCTCCTCGATTCGCTAAAGCCGCCGCTTCTCCCGGCCGGAATGCTCCTGCGCCTGAAAGCCTCGCGAACCCTCCAGGCCATCGCGCGAAAGCTCCATCTTCCCGTGAGCTGGGAATTTCCACCGGTGGGGTAAACATTCTTGTCTGCCCAAAAAAGATTTCCGAATCCCAGCACTTTCCATCGCGTAATACCCAAGCCTCCCGAGTCATTTTCCTTCCCCAACCTCCTGTTTCCCCGCCCCGCCCCGCTACAATAGCCCCATGAAGTTCGGCCGAATCAAACGCCAGCATGGCCGGGTGGGGGGGCTGGATGGCATTCTGGACCGAATCGTCAAAAACTGCCCCTTTGTCTCCCGCATAATCCCCGGCCGAATCAAAGTCCGCCGCGGCAAAACCCCGCCCAGCTTCAAAATCCAATACCCCACTGAAGCCGGCCTGAAATGCCTCTACACCGGCACCGGAACCGTGCAGGAAGTTTTCCTCATCTGCGCCGACATGGAAAAAACCCGCCAATGGCTCATCGATGAAGAACTCGTCGACCCGCCCGACAAATCCGATTGACCCGATGGCATGTGCAAGTCGGTGATAAGCCTCTAACCCAGATTATTAACCACGAAAAACACGAAATGCACGAAGAGGAATGAGCCAAAAGATTTTCAGTCGAAAAGGCGGTAACCGGTGAATTGGACGTTGCGCAGATTACCCTTTTAGTCTTCTCCGGTCTTCTTCGTGCCCTTCGTGTTTTTCGTGGTTCATCTGGATTATTCGAGTTAATTCTGATTCGCCGTCCCCGACCACAGCCGCAGATTATCCAGATCGACATCCCCCGGCGTGTTTGCGCCCGGGGCGGTGATTTTCCCCGTGCGCGGATCGTCGAACTTCCAGTAGACCGCGTGCCCATCGACGTAGGAAATGGTCGATCCTTTGTGGAAATTGGCCGGGTAATCGATCCAGGTGTAGCCCGTGGCCGGCACCATGAATGAATTCTGGTTCCAACCCGTCTCGCCGGAGCGCATGTCGAACTCTTCGATGAACACGAACGTGTCCGAACTGTGCTTGACCTGGGCGACTTTGGCCACCGCTCCCTTCCAGCCGCTGAAGCCTTCGCCGTTCAGGTAATTGGAGATTGAAAAGCTGCGCAGCCGCGCGCTGTGATCCGAGGGGCAGCGGTAAAGATCGTAGCTCTTCACATAAGGCCAGAGCGTGCCCGAATCGATGGCCGTGGTGGTATTGCCCGGCCCGACCCAGTCCGCGGCTGAGCCCGGATTGCCCGTGTTAGCGCCGCACATCGCCCCCTTGTAATCGCCGGCGTATTGAATCCACGCCATCGTGAGCTGCCGGAGGTTCGACATGCATTTGACGCGCTGCGCCTGGTCCCGCGCCTTGCCCAGGGTAGGCAGTAGTATCCCAATCAGCAGCGCAATGATGCCAATTACGACGAGAAGCTCCACCAGCGTAAATCCGCGACGACGCATAGATTCTCCTGCTGTTCGACCACGACCCGCGAAAATCACGGCCCCAGTTCCGGATCATTGGGAAACTGATCCGGATCGGGCACCGCGTGCGATTTGGCATGGGCAATTCGACGTGAGACATAGTCCGCATGCCCATCGCAAAATGCGGCATTGCCCTTGGCATCGAGATTGGGAACGGGAATCGCGGCCGATGAAGTATCCGGCAACTGCTTGCGATTTTTCACGTCGTGCCGAAGCGCCAGCAGGTCCGTTCCACCCCAACCGCCGGCTCTGGACCACAACTGGGCATTGGCATCGTCGATCGTCACTTCATCTTCTTCGTAGCAGAAAACCTTGTCGGAGCTGTTCTTGACCTGGGTCAGCCGCTTGACCGCCAGCGGCCCATTGCCGTTGAGCTGGTAGTTGAAGGAATAGCTGAAGGGATACTTGTTCGTGCCGGTGCCGGTGTAAGGGCGGTTGTTCTCATCGTCCGATGGGCAGCGCAGCACCTTGGTGTTGTCCTTGGACAGGTTCAAATATGGCCCCATTCCGCCGAAGCCGATGTCGTCGATCCGCGCCACCTGCCACCAGATCGCATCCTCGAAAACGCCCGCGCCGGTCTTGGGGGTCGAGGGGAGCCACCCCTTGTTGGCGTTGATGTACATGATGTACGCATTGCCGATCTGCTTGAGATTGCTCATGCACGCCACCCGATTGGCCTGCTCGCGCGCCTTATTGAGGGCCGGCAGCAAAATCCCAATCAACAGCGCGATGATCCCGATGACCACCAGCAATTCGACCAGCGTAAAGCCTCGACGGCGCATTGAGTCTCCGAACGGATTTGAACAGACAAGCAAACGCGAAAGATATGCTCGCGAGGATTATAACATAATGAGCCGGTCTACTTCGACCCCTGCGTTCTCGCGGTGGACATGGCATCGGCAGTAAACGCCTTAACTCATTATTCTGCAAGCAAATAAGATCGTCGGCCTTGCGGCGGATCGCCCGAAAATGCCCGCTCGATGCCGTGGATTTATTACTCAAGGCGTCGCCGGCGTCGATCCCCCCAGCGCCGCCGCCGCCACGATCGCAATTCCCAGGATCAGCGCTGCGCACACAATCGCCACCGCGATATTGTGCTTCTCGGCCAGTTCCTTCTCCAAATCGATCTGCGGCGTAATCCAATCGAAGATCTTATATCCCAGCACCGTCAGCAAAATTCCCAGAAACCCGTAAATCACCGACCACAAAAAGATGTTGAAAGAAGCGCCATTAAACCGATCGAGCAACCCAAGAAAATAGGACATGAATCAAACTCCTGAAAAAAACACTGACGCGCCAAAACCCATCACCAATCAAATCACCCGCACAATATCATCCTTCTGCCCACTGCCCACTGCCCACTGCCCACCGCCCACTACTCCACAAACAAATGCGGCACGAACCGGCTCGTGTTCCCCGTGATCGGGCTGGTATCCTCGCGAATCCCGATCCCGCAGGCATACCCGTTGACCAGCCACGACCCCACCACCGGCAGATTCCCCTGGTGATCGGGCAGCGGTTGGAGTTGCTGATAGACATACGGCCCGCCGTACGGGCCGGGCGTTTCAATGACCGTCTTGCCGCCGATCACCATCGCCACATTCGCTCCCTCGCGCGAGAGAATGGGCTTGCGCACATGCGGCCCGGCCAGCGGCTCGAACGATGCCGGCAGAATGTGCGGGCTCTGGGGAAACAACTCGTGCAGGATCGGCAGAATCGCCTTGTTCGAGAGAATCATCTTCCACGGCGACTCCAGCCAATGCATCTTCGTCCGCAGCAAAAACGGCGCGAACCGCTCCCGCACCAGCCACTCCCACGGATATAGCTTGAAGATGTTATGGATCGGCCGCTCCCTCTGATCGACGAACAACTGTCGCGGATGATTGAACCCAATCTGCTCGATGTCGATATACTCCGTCGGTATCGCAAACGCCTCCGCCGGCCCCGCCCCCGCGCCCCCAAATGGTCCCTCGACCGGCCCCGCACTCCCATCCGCCCCGCCAAACGCCTGCAGCGCTGTGTCGCGCAGATAGGCCGTCGTCATGAAATCTTCAACATTCCCGTTGATGCAGGAAAAGTAGAGCGTCGGATTGAATGCCGCCCCGCCGCCCACTCGCCGAGCCTGGATGATCTTCCCATACGCCTTCCACCCCTCGATCAGCTTCTCGTGAATCGAATTGAACTGATCCGGCGGCCCGAATCGCGGCAAATCCTTCGAGAAACCGGCCGGGTTCTTCTCCACCTCCTTGAACCAGAACCACTGGATGACCGCCGCCTCCAGCAGCGAGGTTGGCGTATCGGCGTTGTACTCCAATAGCTTTGGTTCGCTCCGCCCATCGTAAGCCAGATCAAACCGGCCGATGATCGTGAACTCATCTTCCTCCCACGACCTCACCACCCACGGCACGAACTCCGGCGGAATCAGGAACAGGTGGAACAGATCGTTGTCGATCACATGCTGCACCGTTTTCAGGCACATGTCGTTCAGCGCGTAGGTGGCCTCCTCCAGTTGATCCACCTGCCGCGCATTGAACAGGTAACAGACCGATTCGTCCCAGTAGGGCTCCTCATCCACCGTATGAAAATGAAATCCCTGCAATTCGACGATCGCCGGCCAGTTCTCGCGCGGATTGACTTTGAATCGCAGCATGCCGAATGCCGATCAGGAAGAACTCGAACTGAATGAATGACTCGAAGAGCCAAACCCGCCCCGGCTCGTCCCCGAGGACGAAACATGCGACCCCGATGAGGAAGATGAGCGCGAGAACGAAGATGAAGATCGCGACCCGCTCGAGAAGGACGACCATCCAAAAATGCTGTGCCGGCTCGAATACGAGTTGGCGCGGTTGGCCGATGGAGTTCCGTAAGAAGAATGGCTGGAATGGTAATTCGCGGAATAGGCAGGCGCTACCCACACCGGCACCGGGATGGGCATCCCGAAAAACGGGCTGGTCCGCCACGAAAACGACGGCGTCGCCCCCGCGTAAGTCGCGTCGGCCGAGTAAAGCTGTCCATCGGGCCCCAGCATCGTCGTACCATCATCCCCCAGCATCGGCACGATCCGCGGATCCTCATCCCCAAACGCCCCGGCCATCTCCGCCTGATCCTCCGCATCGGGATTCCGGTCGCAGGCGACATACCCCAAACCGAGCAATCCCAGCGGAACCAGCGCCAAAGCGATGATCGCCGTGGATTTTCGGCCAACCTGCTGCTTCTGAAACTTGGGGCGGTATTTCTTCACGCGGGCCGATAGGCTAACCCATTGCCGCCTTTTGATCGATTGCAAATCGTCGAAATGTTTATAGACGCACCCGTCGCCTCTTTAATTCGGCCGCGGAAACCCCCACGCCGCCGCCAGAAAATCGGCCGCGGTCTCCGGATCATCCCCCTCGTGCCGCCCCGCGTTGCGCAGGTGCGCATGGGCCAGTTCATGCGCGATCACCCAGCGGATAAACCCCACCGGCCGGCGTCGCAAAGTCCGCTTCAATACCACCGACCGGCTCGGCCGCCGAACGCCCGGCCGCCCCAGCGGGATCATCATCGGCCCGATCCCCGGCTCGTAATCGCAGATCACGAACGATGGATCCGAAATCAAATCCCACCGCACCTCCCCCGGCAGCGCTTCCAGCACCACCGCCACATGCCCGCGCAAAAACGGCTCCAGCGGAAACCCATCCAGCCATTGCTCCAGAGGTATGGAAATCGGAATCGCGCTCACGCCGCCATTGTAGGGCCGCCCGCGCCACACACAGCGCGAAATCTTTCCCACATGCCGCCCGAATCCCCGAAACCGCACCCCCCACCTGAATAAAACACCCGCCCATCCCCGCCAAGTCAATCGCACCGCCCACTGACAACGAACAACTGACAATGCTCTGCTGAAATCCGCGAGTCAGGGTCAGGAGCCGGCCACCAGGAATGCCCCAAACGCTGACAATCGTCCCCCAGCTCCTGACCCTTTCGGCCAATCAGCGGATGATTTCAGCAGAGCAAACCGACAACGAACAACTGACAACGGACAACGGACAACGGACAACGGACAACTGACAACTGACAACAACCCCTCACTCCCGCATCCCCTCCCCCCCTCCCTTCCCATCTCCCGCTTCTCGCTTCTCGATTCTGTCAAGCGGCAGCCTCCGCGCCATCCCCAAATAATTCTCGTAATTCGCCTTCATCTCCAGCATCGAATCCCCGCCGAATTTCTCCACCATCGCCCGCGCGATTTCAAACGCCACCACGTTCTCCATCACCACCCCGGCCGCGCTGATGGCCGAGACATCGCTCCGCTCCCATCCCGCCTCGCTCGGTTGCTTGGTGTTCAGATCGATGCTCCGCAGCGGCTTGCCGAGCGTCGAGATCGGCTTCATCGCCCCGCGCACGACGATCGGCTGGCCGTTGGTCATGCCGCCTTCAAGGCCTCCGGCGCGGTTCGAATCGCGCGACATCCCCAGCATCGGCGTATCCCGCAAGGCCGGGTCGAAGAAGATTTCATCGTGAACCTCGCTCCCCGGATGCTTGGCGCATTCGAATCCCCAGCCGATCTCCACCCCCTTGAACGCCTGAATCCCCACCACCGCCGCCGCGATTCGGCTATCGAGCCGCCCATCCCAGGTCATGCACGATCCAATCCCGATCGGGCATCCCAGCACCAGGCATTCCACGACTCCCCCGGCCGTGTCCTTCGCCTCCTTCATCTGCCGGATGAACTCGCGCATCTTCTCGCTCGACTCGGCATCCGGGCAATACAGATCATCCGCATCGCGCAGCTTGCACATCTCGGCCACGAATTTCCCCGGCCCCTTCAGCGAAATCTCCCGAATCAATTTCGCCGCGCCGTTACGCGTCAGCCCATCGATCGCCTCGATCTTCGCGGTGACCGGGCCGACCCCGCGCACGAACCCGAACACTTCGATCCCGAATTCCCGCAGCAGGCACCGCGCCAGCGCCCCCGCCGCCACGCGCACGGTCGTCTCCCGCGCGCTGGCCCGCTCCAACGTCTCCCGGCAATCGGTGGTCAGCCATTTCACGCTCCCCGCCAGGTCCGCATGCCCCGGCCGCGGCCGATGCAGCGGCGGCGTCGCCGATAGATCATCCAGCCGCGAATCCTTGTTCTTCACCAGCATCGTCACCGGCGAAGCGATCGTTTTCTCAAGCCGAATCCCCGTCAAAAACTCCACCGTATCGGTCTCGATTTTCTGCCGCCCGCCGCGCCCGTACCCACCCTGCCGCCGCCGCAACTCCCCATCGATAAAGGCCTTATCCACCGGCACCCCCGCCGGCATCCCCTCGATCAGCGCAATCAGCGCCGGCCCATGCGATTCCCCGGCGGTACGGTACGTCAAAGTTGCCATAAGCCGCCAATATTAGCCTTAAACCCCGGCGCGCGATAGATGCGCTGAATCGCACTACGCAAAGCATGTTACCGACTGTCATTCTGAGGGAGCTTAAGGCGACCGAAAAATCCAGCCTCCATCGATAGGCCCGCTCACCAACCAAATGGTATCCAGCCATCCATCAACTACCCCCGCTTCAAAAACTCCCGCAGCGGCCCCCAGTAATACTTCTCCCACCCTTTGGTCACCCCCGCGAAATCGTGCCCCGGCACATTGATATGCACCAGGTGAACCCGGCATCCCTTCCGCTCGGGATGTAACGTGATCGACAAAATCGAATCCGCATCGCTCTTCTTCCAGTCGCTCGATCGCCACCGCTGCACGATCTGATAATCCGGGATCAGCGTCAGAATCGTCCCCACCAGTTGCCCGCCGAAGGCCGAAAACCGTCCGCCCGCAATGGCCACCAGTTCCACCGGAGCGCCGGTAAACGCCGCATGCGATTTTGCATTGAGATAGAGATCGTAAAGCGTTTTTGGAGCGGCCGGGAGGTAGACCGATTGCTCGATGGTTTTGAGGAGGGCCATGGAAACAGGGTAACAACCCGATCGTTAAAAGACGAAGCCGCGTTGGCAATCACGCGCTGCGCGTCAACCGCGCCCGCCGGATTTCCTCGCGCTGCAGAATCCCCACGATCCCCGTCAATGTCGCCAGCGCCTGCCGGCCTTCGATGCTGTCGTCGAGCTTCTTGAAGTTGACCCCCGTGCGCACTTCGCCGTTTTCCAGCGGCCGGACGTGGCGGCAGCGCCCTTCGATGATCAGTTCCTTGCCTTCATCCCACATCAGCATCACCCGCATTCGCTGGTCCGTCGTGAGCTTGGGCTCATCGGCCTTGCCCTTGCAGAGCACCGCCATGCCACTGACCGAGAGATCGCGCAGCGTCGCGGGGATTTCGAAACTGGCCGAAGGGCGATCGGTCAGAAAATGATGCTCGGGAATGCGCCAGACGCGGACCCTCACGTCCGATTCCAGCGGCACCGGCGCGCGGTAGTCGGCGCGGCGCTGCACGGCCTTGATCTGGCTCGGCCAGGCCATCCGAACCGCATCCAGCGCGGTATCGCGGTTGATGCGCATCGCGGGCCGGAATTCGCTGAGCGTGGTGGTGAACACGATCTTGGTGGTGGAACTCTTGATCGAGACGCCCACCGGCTGGGCCGAGGCGATGAGCGAATCGATCAGCGGTTTCTCGCCGGCCGGCGCTTCAACCCAGAATCCGGATTCCTGGCCGCAGAGAAAGCGGGTCTTCTGATGCCGCAGCATGCCGGCCGAGGGCAGGGAGATCACCGCGCCCGCGTTTCGGACCACCGCTTCACGAAGAAGTTCCAGGTCGGCATCTTTCATTCTGACATCCTCTATTCCCGTTCCTCTTAACATCGGCGGGGGAATATATGGAATTGAGTGAAAATGCCACTTCGCAAGGCTGAAATGTGGACCGATAACCTCCGCCGGCCGCTCAACGTGGGTTATTTCTTCGGCTCATCCTTTTTGACCTCATCCGCGAAATGCTCCTGCACCTTGGTGATCTTGGGCAGGGCGAAGCGCATGATGTAGGGATGATTGGGGTTCTGCTTGACAAAGTCCTGATGGTAAAGCTCGGCCTCGTAAAACGCCTTGAGCGGCTCAAGAGTGGTGACGATGGGGCTTTCAAACGCCTTGGCCTTGTTGAGCTGATCGATGTAGGCCTGGGCGACTTTCTTCTGCTCGTCGCTTTCGTAGAAAATGGCCGAGCGATACTGGCTGCCATGATCGGGCCCCTGGCGGTTCACGGTGGTGGGGTCATGCGTGGTGAAGAAAACGCGCAGAAGCTCGCCATAGGTGATCTTGTTGGGGTCGTAGGTGATCTTGACGGCCTCGGCGTGGCCGGTGTCCCCATTGCAGACCTGGCGGTATGTAGCGGTCTCCTTGGCTCCGCCGGAGTAGCCGGAGATGACATCCTTCACCCCGGTCAGTTGCTCGAAGACCCCCTCGACACACCAGAAACACCCCGCCGCGAAGACCGCCGTGCGCGTTTCGCCTTCTTTGGCCTTGGGAAGATCGGATTCAGGCTTGGGAAGATCGCCGGCCGCGTGGGCCGGGCGATTGCAGGCCATGCCAAGTAGAGTGGTAAGACCCATGATGAAAACACCTCCAAACGGTTGTATCGCTCGCACAATTCCTCCTGGGTTCATGTGAATTGGATGTATTGTAGGGGGGGAGGGTTACGGTGGGCAATCGGATTGTCGCATTCAACGTGCTGAAGCGACCCACTCGCAGGCCCATTTGAGATCGGCCGGTGCCAGAGGCGGCGGAGGCGACGCTGCGTAATCGAGAATGCGGCGATACCGGCTGCGCTCGTAAGTGGTGGCGAAAACCTCGGCCAGGGATAGGCCGATGTCGGGGTCGCCCGGCTTGAGCGGAATGGGGATAGTCGGCAGCGGATCGCGGACATGCCAGGGATAGACGTCGACAACCAGCGGCTTGCGATTCTCGCGGGTTACGAAGGCGTAATAATCGCCGGGTGGAAGTGGATCGCGGAGTTCCTGCCGCTTGCCGCCGATGAGAAGGTCGATCTCGACGAGGTGGGCATGACGATCCAGAACCGAGCGGCGCTTGGCGCGATAATCCCAGTAACCCGCGCCGGTCTTGTTGCTTGGGGAAAGGACTTCGATTGCGGTGACGAGGGCGCGATCCGGGCGATGGCGGATCTCGATCCAGACATCGCGGAGTTCCTCAAATTCGGTGGGCATCGGAATGGCGACCGGTTCGATCGTGGCGATGGCGGAAGCGATCGCGCGGGACGCGGGCGCGGACACGCGCCCGGTGTCGATGGTCACATCGATGTCCGGAAGAACGGCCTGGGTCGAATCGCTGCCATGTTCGACGAGCCTGATTTGCTCATCGATGCGGGCATCGTACCGGTCGGGGAGTTGGTCCAGCAGGGCGTCGCGGCAATAGGTAATAAAAGACCGATGGAAGTCCTGCCAGTAGGCGGGGTCTTCAAGATAGGGGTCCATGCCGGGAAAGGGGCTGGGCATTCTGAGTCCTCTGCCTCCTATTGTAGCATGTGAGAGAACTATTTGCCGGGATTGCCGCCGATGACTTCGATCCTTCGAGTTAGCCAGGCCGCTTCATCAACAAGGCCGGTTTCTTTGGTAAACGCCAGAAGTTTCTTGTCCCGTTCGAGCAGATCGAAGCCCGTGTTCCATTGCAGCTTGCGCAGATCGACCGGACACAAATGCAGCGGCTGGCCGTCCGTCTCCTCAAGGTTGTTCGAGCCGTTCATGAGGCATCTGTAATAGATGCAGTGCTGGATGCCGAACATATGGCCGGTCTCGTGGGCGAGGACCGCGCAGCTTCGGCGGAGGAGCGTGGTTTTGACATCGGGGCCGGGCTCTTCGCCGAAGAAACTCGGGTCGTAGCGGGCGAAACTGTATACGCCGACGCGCTCCTTGAGGGATGCTTCGCCGAAAACGTAGTTCCACTTGGGATCGGGGTAGAGGTCTTCCATCGTCAGGCCCAGCACGGCGAAGGCATCATCGGGCAGGCGCTTGGCCAGCGTGGCGCGGAGATCGGAAGTCAGGAGCTGGCGTTTGCCGGTGTGCTGATTCTTCCGCGTGGTGATTCTGGTTTTGAAGACATCAAGGGGTTCGAGGATTTTCACTTCGACCATGAAATAGGCGGCCGTGAAAGTGCGGAGTTGCTCGAGGGGCGGCGCTTTATCCTTATCGAACTCGCCCAGCGGCTGGAGATAGAGGATTTTGCGAGGGCCCTGCGGGCGGTTGGGTTTGGAGTGGACGAACTGATCGAAGGTTTGCCCCTCTTCGGGATGATTGGCGAGCCAGTCCTTGGGGCCGGGGCCGGGGGCGGGGATGGGCTCGAAAAATTTCGGGTCGGGCGCGAAGGCGCGGAGCAACTCGGGAGCCAGGCCATCGGTTGAGCCGATGGCGCCGATGCGATCCTTCGGGCCGGGAGGTTTGAAGGCCATGGCGAGACCCCAACCGGCCAGCGCGACAAAGGCCAGGATCGCCCAGCAAAGTCGATTCATGGTGCATGCTCCGGCGAAATGCCGCGATCGCGAAAGGGAATGGATTGCGGACGCGCAGTAATTCTACCATCGGGGCGTAACGCCAGGAGAAAAAAAGAGCGGCCCGACGAAAGTTCGCCGGGCCGCCACTCACACCCTCCGGAAGACGGTGTGCTGTAGTGATGAACCCGCAGGGCGGGCGGGGCATTCCGCAATTCGAGATGACCTGTTTCGGGCAGGAAAAAACCAGCGCGGAAAATGAGATGTGATATAATTCAGCCCATGGGCACACCTGAAGAATCCGAGCCCGGGCAGCCATTGGAGCCGCCCAAACCGCCGCAGCCTGCATCGGCGCGGCGGCCGGAATGGATGCGCTCGATGGCCGGAATCGAGGGGCTGGAGGATATTCTGGACGAGATTCCGATCCAGCCCGCACCGGCACCCGCGCCCGCAGCCGCACCCGCCCCCGCACCCGCACCCGCACCTGCGCCCGCGCCGCGGGCGATGCCTCAGCCTCCGCCCCCTCAGCCGCAAACATGCCGATATTGCAGAGGCAAGGAATGCACGGGGGACTGCTCGGGGTGAGAATTAGGGTATAGGGTATAGGGTGTAGGGTATAGGTGGTCATCCACATTCTCGTGGCGAATCTGGTTGTAATCGGTTGCGAAGCGCTGCAAAAATCCTTCGCACTCAACGCTACGTTGTCTCACTATCCCATTGTCTCATTGTCTCAGTGTCTCATTGTCTAATTGTCTCACTGTCGCTCCGCCCGGATCGCCGCCACGATCGCGGCAATCAGGCTGGCCAGAATAACTAACCCAACCGCCCCCACCCCCGCCAGCGGCGCGCCCGGCCAGCGCCACTGGGTCAGCGCGCCAATCCCCGGCCCCAGCACCTGCCCCAGCCCAATCAGCGCTTCGTGATATCCCGCGTGTTCCGTGCTCCCCTGGCTCAGCACCATCCCGAAATAGAGGCTGGCCATGTAGATCGTCCCCATGGCCAGGCCCAGAAGCACTTGCGAGCCGATCATCAGGCCCAGATCGAGCGAGGTGGATTTCATCTCACCCGCCAGGACCGATGGGCTGACGGTCACCCCAACGAAGGCGATCCCCATGACAATCGCGGCCCCGAGCAGCAGGCGCGGCCGGGAATGCCAGAAAACCGTCGCCCCAAGGATCATGAACGCGATCCACCGGCTGATCATCCAGACACTTCCCAGCGCCGTCTGCAGGGTCGGATTGAGCGACTTCGTGACCGGCAGAAGAGGCATCAGCGCCGAGACACTGTAGATGACGACATAAGTGGCCGGCAGCGCGATGCGCGAGAGCCATAGGGCCAACGTGCGATGGCGGAGAAGCTCGGCCGGGGCGGGTTCGTAACTGAGGATATGTGGAGCATGCGAATCGTGCGCGTGTTGAATTGCCGGCGCTTTGGCGGTTGCGACTTGAGCTTCCGAGATGTCATCCGGCGCGATTTCCGGCCGCGCCTCCTTTTTGCGGGCCGTGAAAAACGTGACTGCGGCAATGAAATGGATCGCGGCCGGGACAATGAAAACCCCGCGCGGATCGATGGAGAGGATGGTGCCCTGAAGCGCCACCGCCGCCGCCCCCGTGCCGGCCCAGATCAGGTTGTAAAGGCCGACCTGCCGCGACATCTGATGCGCATCGGGCGCATCGGCGCAGAGACTCTCCAGCACCGGCCAGTTCAGCCCCAGCAGCGGCACGTACACCAGGATCATCGCGACGATCAGTGCGTGGGAAGTCGTCAGCGCCGCGATGGAGCAGATGACGATCATCGCCAGGTTGCTGGCGATCAGCAGTCCGCGATTGCTCATGGCCTTCGAAAGCTTCTGCGCCGTCAGCGAGGCGACGATGTAAACCGCCCCCTGCGCCGAGGCCAGCAGAAAATTCGGAATGATCCCCCAGCCGAATATCTTGGTCGTGTAAAAAAAGATGCCGATAAACAAAAGGCTCCCGGCCACCGAAAGCAGCCCTTCCATGATGTAGGCCGCCAATAGCGGAATGCCGGCCGCGGGGGCGGCATGGGGTGTGGGCGGGGCGGGCGGGGCGGCGTGGTCGATCGCGCGATCAGAGGCTTGCAATGCGTTTCTCCAGTTGAGGAGGCATCATGGGGGGAGGATGGATCGGGAGCAAGTGCGACGAGCGATATCCCGTGACACGGGCGTCCCGCCCGTGCGAATGGATTGTGAGCAAGTGCGACGAGCGATATCCCGTGACACGGGCGTCCCGCCCGTGCGAATGGATTGGAATTGAAACCCTCTCGCGACCTTCAATGCCCCGGCAATCCAGCACGACATATTGCATTCCCCACCGCCCCGCGCCAAACTCTCATTCATCATGCCCCTCTCCCCCGATCGCCTGCCCCTTCTGACCGCCGCCATCCAGACCCTGATCCCGCCCGAGAATCACCCCGGCGATACCTCGGCCAGGGTTCTCGAGCGCTTTCAACTCCGGCTGGAAACTGACCTGGCCCCGCAGGTGCCCGTGCTGCAGCGGTGGCTCGACGGCCTGCAATCCGAAGCCTTCACGCTGTTCTCCAATTTTTTCACCGACCTGCACGACAGCACCCGCGAAGAACTCTTCGACCGCATCGAATGCGACAACATGCGCACCGACTGGCATCTGGAAGAATTCAACACCACCCCGACCGAGTTTTTCAATCGCCTGATGGACTGGCTGGTGGAAGATCTCACGGCCCTGACACAGGCAAAGGAGACGTGAATCGCCGCCCGGCCTATTTGGGATCAACCCCCATCTGCGACTTTTCCATCCTCCATCCTCAACCCTCCACCCTCAACCAGGGCAATCGCATGTGGCATGAAGTGGGCAACAATTGCGGATTTCGGATTGCGGATTGTGGATTGAAATGCGGTTTTCAATCCGCAATCCGCAATCCGCAATCCACAATCCGAAATCGATGCCATAGGAGTTACATGCGATTGCCCTGAACCCTCCGCCCTCTCCCCTCCCCTCCCCTTCACTTCACCCTCTCCACCTTCCCCGATTTCACGCTCTTCCCCTCCGCCTCGACGATCCGGATCGATCGCGCGGCATCCTTCAGCGTGATCGTCGTCGGCCTCTTCCCCTGCTTGATGCACTCCAGGAAATACTCGATCTCGATGTCGTACCCCATGCGCGAATCCAGCGCGATGGCGCTGCGCTTGCCTCCTTCGTACAACACCAGGTTCTCCGCCGCCCGCATGTCGTAGACCGCCGTCGCCTTCTCGAAATTCACGCTGTATTCCATGCGGAACTCGTACCCCTGCTCATGGGCCCAGGTCCCCTCGGCCGAGATGATCGGCGCGGGCTTGCGGGCCTTGGGCTTGTACATGTACTGCGTGATGACGTGATCGACCCCCGTCGTCGTCTTGGAATATCCCCGGCTGAAAACGGCCTCGGGCATTCCGAAACAGAACTGCACGAAATCGGTATCGTGCAGATGCAGGTCCAGAATGGCCGCCCCCGAAAGCTCGGCATTGGCATAAAAACCGCCGGGTGGCATGCTCGCCAGCCTGCGGAACTGGGCGGATAGCACCCGGCCATAAGTATTCTTATCGATCGCCTCCTTCAGCCACGTCCACCCCGGCCAGAAGCGCATGCACATCGCGCACATCGACATCCCCTTGGCCCGCGCGGATGCTTTGGCCAGCGCTTCGGCATCCCTGGCCGTCCGCGCCAGCGGCTTTTCCACCAGGACATGCTTCCCCTTCTTGAGCGCTGCCAGCGCCAGCTCGACATGCCACGGCGTGGCGACGCACACATCGACCATCTGCACGGCCGGATCGTCGATCAGATCGGTCCCCTCGGTGTACCCCTTGGCCCGCGCCAGATCGAACCCGCCCTGGGCCTGTCCTTCAACATTGCCGACCGCGCGTTTCTTGCCCGAGAGCCGATCCGGGTCCTTATCCGCAATGGCCACCACCTTCACATCCGAGCGCTTCGCATAAGCATCCAGATGCGTCAAACCCATCATGCCCAGCCCGATCACGCCTACATTGATCATGCTCATCTCCTGCCCGCGTTCATCCTATTTTAGCCGCCGGGCTTGCCCGGCGCGTCTGTGTGCGCCACTACTCAAGATCGTCCATGAAAAAAACCACCGCCGACACGAGCAAGATGCCCGTGCTACGTCGTCCAACACGGGCAAGATGCCCGTGCCACGGCAAATGAGTGTAAACCCACACCCACCCACCGCCAAATCATGAATCGAGTCCCGCGCATGCTCCTTGCCCCACAAGCCTCCCTGACTGATCATGGGTTTGGACACATTGGCCGCTGGAGGTAGTTCAAGGATGGCAACCGATTCAGGGAAAAACAGCTTCGCACCGACCCCGCCCGCTGGCACGCCCGGTCCCAAGCCCACGCCGCAGCAACAGCAGCAAACCCGCAATCGAATCCTGACGAAGA
>JBBRTW010000119.1:0-16308 GCA_038244055.1 Tepidisphaerales bacterium
AAGCGGCCCGATACAAACACTCGGTTAGAACTATTGAGGTATTCGCCGTTCGTCCGCGTCTGTCCGACAAGTGTACCCGCCGGCAATCCTCAGCCCAACTAGCGAACTTTTTGTTCACATCCGCTAAACTGAGGAAGCCATGAAATCCAAGACCTCACAAATGCTGATTCCGCGCCCCAGGCCAGCCTTCTCAAAAGGCATGGCCTGGGTGGGTTTAGGACTGATGCTGCTCACGGGTTGCAACAGCACGCCCAAGGAATCTCCCGCCAAAGCGGCCAGCTTCTGGCCCCCGACTCCCAGCGAACCCCGCATTCAGTACCTGACCAGTTTCGAAAAGAGCTCGGACATCGAGCCCCCCAAGAGCGAACTGGACAAGATCATCATGGGGAAAGAGCCCCAGGAAGTGCTCCCCATCAGCAAGCCTTACGGCGTGAAGATGTGGCAGGGGAAGATATATGTCTGCGATATCAGCCAGCACGCGGTCGTGGTTTTGGACCTGCGCGGACGAGTCACGCGAATGGTTGGCGTGACCGGGGCGGTGCATCTCCAGACCCCCAGCGACATCGCCATCGCCCCCGATGGCACCAAGTACGTCGCCGATCTGGGCAAGCCGGCGATCGTGGTCTACAACGCCGCCGATCAGTACGTCGCCACCTTCACGCCGCCTGATTCCAAGCCCGTCGGGGTTGCCGTGCGCGGCAATGACCTGGCGGTGGCCGATTACGTCGGCCAGCGCGTGTTGATCCTGGACCGCTTCACGGGTCAGGTCAAGAGAACGGTTGGCAAGCCGGGCGCGGAGGATGGCCAGTTCGTGCGTCCCCTGGCGGTCGCCTACGACAAGTCGGGCAACCTGTTCGTGAATGACTTCATGCGTTGCCGGATTCAGAAATTCTCGCCCGAGGGGAAGTTCCTCAAGGGTTACGGGGATATTTCCACCGCCACCGGCGATTTCATTCGGCCCAAGCACATCGCGGTCGATTCCGAGGACATTCTTTATGTGGTCGACGCCGCTTTCCAGAACGTTCAAATGATCAACGCCACCGGAAGAGTGTTGACCTTCTTCGGCTCGGCGGGCGGCCACCCCGGTGCGATGTTCCTGCCCGCGGGCATCTGCATCACCGAGGACCCCAAGGACCTCGAGCTTTTCCAAAATTACGCCCACCCCGCCTTCGACGTGAAGCGATTGATCCTGGTGACCAATCAATTCGGACCGGCCAAGGTCGCGGTCTACGGCTATGGCAAGCTAAAGGAAGGCAAGACTTTGGCCGATATTGCCGGTGGCCGAAATGCCGTTCCGGTGGGAATGGACAACTCGGCCACCCGGCCAACCACGCTTCCCGCATTGCCTCCCGAAGGACTCACCGTGCCCGAGCCCAAGGTCGCAACGCCACCAGACGGGCCGGGCCATTCAACTCCGCCCAATCCCTCGACGCCCGGCGTTAAACCCTGAGACCGTGTAGAGGACCCCGCAAAGGCCCGGCGATGAACACCACCGATCGCACAATCCGCCACCCTCGCCCGCCAGCCCGCGGGGCGAGGGTGGCGATAGTTCCGGCGGGCTCGCCCAGGCCCGGCATGGGGCGACTGATGCTGTCCCTGGCCGCCCTGGGTTTGATCTTTGTGGCCGGCCGCGCCCAGGCGGAAGAGGACCAAGGGCCGGTCTTTGGCGTTCAGAAAAAGCGTCCCTGGATCACCTTCGATACATGGGATGGCCGGCTGGATCTCACCGCCCAGCGCACCCAGAACAAGATCACCAACGTCAGCACGGAAAAGGATTCGGAGAATCTCTTCACCGAGTTGCTGACGCTGCATACGCACGGCGCGATTCTCCACCCCAACGTGGTGGAGCTGGACATGAGTGGTTCCTTCGGCTTGCAGCAGCGGAGCTTTGAATCCCACAACAGCGAGATCGGCGCGACCAACTCCAACGACAACACCCTCCTCTACGCCTACACCCTGTCGGCTTCGATCCTCCGCCAGCAGACCGTCAGCTACACCGTGTATGCCCAGCGGAACGAGGACACCGTCAGCCGCGACTTCGGCCCCTCGCTGACCGCGACCAACACGCTCGTCGGCGCCACCGCGAACATCACCAGCAGCATGTTCCCGACCCGCATTCGGGTCGAACACAACACGGATGAGGAGAAAGATCCCTCGTCGGTCCAGGGCTACTCCCAGACCCAGGATTTGATCCAGGCCCATACCGAATGGGTTGCGGGCAATTCCTCCCAGTTGGTTCTCGATTACAACTACACCAATCTCACCCAGAAGGCCGAACTCGGCAACGCCCAGCAAAGCCAGATCAATGAGGTGACTCTCTCGCATTATTACCGGTTTGGAGAAGACGGCAAAAACAACCTCACGTCCTCGCTCGATTTCTTCGACACCACCGGCGATTTCGTCCAGCAGCGCTTCCGCGGCTCGGAGCAGCTCACCCTCCAGCACACGCCGTCGCTCCAGAGCTACTACCGCTACAATTTCACGCACGAATCGCGCGATACCTTCGATCAGACGATGCACCAGGGGGAGATCGGATTCGATCACAAGCTCTACAAGAGCCTGGTCACCCACGGCGCGATCGGGATGCAACTGATCGATCAGACCGAAGGCCAGACCAGCGACGAGTTCTACGCGCGCCTGAATTTCGACTACACCAAGAAAATTCCCTTCGGGGTGCTGGGGCTGAACCTCGGGCTCTCCTACGACTGGCGCAACAACCAGGCGCAGACCGGTTCGGTTGAAATCATCGACCAACCCGGAACATTCACCCCGCCTCTGGGCGTGGTGCTCAACCAGCAGCACGTCAATCCCAGGTCGATCGTCGTCACCGATTCCAACGGCCTGCGCGTCTACGTCCCGGGCATCGATTACAACATCATCTCGTTTCCCAACCGCGTGGAAATCCGCCGGGTCCTGACCGGGGCCATCGTCGACAATCAATCCGTCCTCGTCGATTACGGCATAGACCCGCAGGCCGCCAACACCCTGCAAACCTCCACGTTCAACATCGGCGGCCACTACGATCTCGAGCAGGGACCGCTCAAAGGCCTCACCCTCTACGCCCACTACATCTATCAGGATCAAACGGTCAATACGGACAGTATCGAGACCATCATCCCGGATAACATCCGCGAGCTTCTGATCGGGTCGCAGTACAGGATCGAGCCCTTTACGTTCACCGCCGAGGAGACCTGGCACGACAGTTCCATGTCCCCATACAACTCCCTTCGCCTCAACGCCAGCTTCTATCAAACGATCTTCACCAACTGCACGACCTCGCTCAACGCGGGCTACAACGTCATCAATTACACGGATGTGGGCGAGAACGTGAAATATCTGGATTTCAATGGCGCGGTCACCTACCAGCCCTCGCGCGAGTGGCAGTTCATCGCCAGCGCCGGCTATCGAAACCAGAAGGACACCATCGTGGGCGATACGACGGGGCTCGAGGAGCAGTTGCGCATCAACTGGCGGCACCGCCAGACCTACATTTACATGTTGCTCCGCAACGTCAATCTCGACAACGCGGGCAATGAGTCATCGTTCCAACTGTTCCAGATCGGGATTCAGCGGTCGTTCTGAAGCAACGGCGGGTAAGGCAGAATCATGATAGATATCTCTCGCGAAATGCCGCAGAACCCTCACCCCCGCCCTCAGCCGAGTGCAGGAGAGGGAGTGAAGACTTGTCTTGGGGCGCTCCTGCTGGTTGTTTTTCTGGCCGGATGCCAGCCGCCCGGGGTGATTTTTCCACCGGTCAATCCCCCCCTGCTCTACCCGTCGCCGCCGGAAATCACGCGGATTTCCTACGTGGGAAAACTGGAAACCGATGCCGACCTCAAGCCGGGCCAGGATGCGTTCAAGGCGATTGGAGAATCGATCTTCGGCAAGGACGAGACCCATTCGATGCTGACGCCCTTCGCCGTCTGCACGGATGAAAAAGATCGCCTCTTCGTGGCCGATTCCAACGACCAGTTGATCCACGTCTTCAATTTGAACACGCGGAGATACGCGCAGTGGCAGCCGGGCAAAGAGCGAAAATTCAGCCAGCCCGTCGCCCTGGCGTGGGATGCGAGCGGGCGGCTTTTGGTCGCCGATTCGGTGGCCGCGGTGATTTATGTCTTCGATGGCGAGGGCAAGCTGTTGGCCGAGTGGGGCGCTGGCCAGTTCAAGCGACCCTGCGGCATCGTGGTTGACGCCAAAGCGCAGCGCATCCTGGTGGTCGATTCCGGGGCGCACCAGGTGGTGATCCTGTCGATGGATGGCCAGGTGCAGAGCCGACTCGGCGAGCGCGGCACGGGATTGGGGCAATTCAATTATCCGACGGGCGTGACGGTCGATCACGCCGGCCGGGTGTATGTCAGCGACACGCTCAATTTCCGCGTGCAGCAGTTCTCGGCGGACCTCAAACCGATCCGGCAGATCGGCTCAAAGGGCGACCTGCCCGGGTATTTTTCCCAACCCAAGGGGATGGCGGTCGATTCGGAGGATCACCTGTATGTGGTCGATTCTCATTTTGAATCGGTGCAGATTTTTACGCCGGACGGCAAGCTGCTGATGGATTTTGGCGAAGAAGGGCGAAATCCGGGGGAATTCTGGCTCCCCGGCGGAATATTTATCGATACGCATGACCGCGTCTGGATAGCCGATTCCTATAATAGACGCGTGCAGGTATTCGATTACCACCGGCAGGTCCTGCCGGTGCCGGCGTTGGAGGTCAAACCATGAGAAGATTAACATTTGCGATGGTCGTTGGACTGATCGGCGCGCTGCCCGCGCTGGGGCAGCAGAACAGCGTGGTGAACTCGCCGCACAATCTTTCCGCCAGCGGGCCGGGAACCATCCGCTCGGGCATCGAGCAGGAAATCTGCGTCTTCTGCCATACGCCCCACCGCGCCACCGCGATCCAGCCGCTGTGGAATCGCAACATGCCCATCAGCGCCTACCGGGTCTATTCCTCGGTGACGCTCAGCGCCGTGCCCGGCCAGCCGACAGGCTCCTCCAAGCTCTGCCTCTCCTGCCACGATGGAACCGTGGCTCTGGGATCGGTCAAATCGCGCGATCAGGCCATTGGCATGGCCGGAGGCATCACCACGCTCCCGCCGGGCAAGAACAACCTGGGCACGGATCTTTCGGACGACCATCCGATCTCTTTCCGCTTTGACACCGCGCTGGTGGCCAAGAATCCCAAGCTCAAGGACCCGCGCGCCCTGCCGGCCGGATTGAAGCTCGATAGCCAATCCAACGTCCAGTGCAGCACCTGCCACGATGCCCACGACAACTCGCGCGGCAAGTTCCTCGTCATGGACAATTCCAGTTCGCAACTCTGCAACGCCTGCCACAAAAACAACAACACCACCGTCACCGGCCACCAATCCTGCAACAGTTGCCACCAGAGCCACTCCGCCCCGAGCGGCCCCTATCTCCTGGTCGCCAAGACCGTCACCGAAACCTGCAACACCTGCCACGGCGGGCAGAACAACCAGGCCCCCAATATCGCCACCGATCTGGCCAAGGCGCGCACCCACGACACGAAGAGCCCGGTCAACAATCCCAATCCGATCCCGAACGAAACCACCTGCGCCACCTGCCACGAACCGCACACGATGACCAAGGTCACGGCCGTCGCGCCGGATATCCGCGGCAACATGGGCAGTGTCGCGGGCATCAACTCCTCTGGCGCGGCCATCCCCGCGGCGCGCTACGAGTACGAAGTCTGCTTCCAATGCCACGCCGACAAGCAGGCCACCGAAGCCCAACCGATCGTGACGCGCAAGATCGTTCAGGCCAACACGCGGCTGGAGTTCGATACGGCGGCCATCTCCTTTCACCCCGTTGAAGGCGCGGGCAAGAACTCGGATGTGCCCAGTCTGCGCACGCCCTACACTACCGCCAGTGTCATTTATTGCAGCGATTGCCACAGTTCCGATACCGGCCCGGCCGCCGGCGGCTCGGGCGCAAACGGCACCCATGGCTCGAACAATCGCCCCCTCCTGGCCCTGCGCTACGAAACCACCGATGGCACGGCCGAAAGCGCGGCCGCTTACGCGCTTTGCTACAAGTGCCACGATCGCAATAGCATTCTCGGCGACAAATCCTTTCCCGCCCATTCCAAGCATGTCGTCGATAATCACACGGCCTGCTCGACCTGCCACGATTCGCACGGGATTTCCACGGTCCAGGGCACGGCCGCCAACAACAGCAACCTGATCAACTTCGACACCAGTGTGGTTCGCCCCGATTCGCTGGGGCGGCTCGAATTCATCGACACGGGCGTTCATAGCGGCCAGTGCAATTTGACCTGCCACGGCAAAGTTCACGATGCCTCGACGGCGTACCCGGTGCCCGCCGGCGCTCCGGCGGCACGGCGGGCAGCGCCGTTGAATCGGCGCAACCCGATACCCGTTCCACCGACTCCGCCCAAAACCGGCGGGAGCTCCGGCAAGGGCGGGCGATGACTCGTTGATCGGATCGGCAATCGTAGAGATGATGTGAAAGGCCGGCAGGCCGGAAGCGCTCATCGCGTTATCAATGCGATGAGAAAATCGATTGAGCCTCCCGCTGCGTTCCCTCATCGCGCCGAAGGCCGGCGCTTTTAATGGTTGGCGGAGTTGCTATTGTCGGGGCGTGGCTCAAGCGATTTTGCTGTCGAATAATCAAATGGATGCTGGCCCTTCGCGGGGGGTGTTGTTGTTTTTGTGGGTGGCGGGGCTGGGGTTGCTGCTGGCGGGGCTGGGGACGCCGGTGGTGGGGCGGACTCAGGAGGCGCGGGTTCTGGAGACGGGGCGGGAGATGCTGGGGGCGGATGCGCGGGGCTGGCTGATCCCGATGCTCAATGGGGAATTGCGCATTCAAAAGCCGCCGCTGGCGTACTGGGCAGCGGCGGTCTCATTCAAGATGTTTGGCGTGGGGGAGTTCGCGGGTCGGCTGCCGTTTGCGATGGCGGGGTGGCTGACGCTGGCGGTGGTGTATCAGATTGGGCGGCTCCTTTTCGGCGGGCGCGTGGGATTGTGGTCGGCGCTGGCGCTGGGATCGAGTTTTATGTTCTTTCGTTTCTCGCGCCTGGCGGAAACGGATGTGCTGGCGGGCTTGTGCGTGGCGGCGGGGGTTTGGTTCGCGATCCTGGCCCGGCGGAGCAGTGGCCGGCGGTGGATCTTGTGGTTTCAGTTGATGGGGGTTTGCATCGGGCTGGCGGCGACGGCCAAAGGATTGCAGGCGGTGTTTCCGATTTTGTTCTGCATTTTGTTGGGGGCGATGGAGAGGGATTGGCGCTATCTGAAGAGATTTCTAATTTCGGGTGTGCTGCTGACGGGGGCGGTGGTGGGCGGATGGTGGTTTGCGTACATCCGATCGACGCCCGATTGGCCGATGATCGCGGAGGAGCTTTCGGTGGTGGCGGCGGGGGAAGGGCATGGCGGGCCGTTTTATTCCTATTTTCCTGAACTGTTTATCGGGACGGCGCCTTGGGGCGGGGTAGGGGTGATTGGGCTGGTATGGATGGGGGGGATGATGTTAAATGTCAAATGTCAAATGTCAAATGTTTAAGAAGCAGTGAGTAAGCCTCGGGGAGTCTTGGAAGAAAGGACGCTGTTGGTCCGGGTAATTGGCTCGATCGGGCGACGGCTTACCGACATAAAGGAGGCTTTGGATGACGCGCGAGGATCGGGGATTCGCGCAATCTTGATCTGGGGCGCGGTTATCTTAATTCCCCTGTGCATCATCAAACAAAAGCAGTTCCACTATCTGGTGCCGATGGGCGCGCCTGCGGCGGTAGTCGTGGGCTATGCGATCGAGCGGGCGCTGCGCGCGGGGGCGGGGTCGCGGGAGAGCAAGGCGATGGGTTGGGTGCTCGGTGTGACGGTGGCGGTATGCGCGCTGGCCGGGCCGGGGATTTTGTTCGCGGCGCGGCACGGGCGGGGTTTTCTGGAATTGGTGGATTTCCTGCTGGCGGTGATTCTACTTTTTTCGGTCGCAGGAACGGTATTGATCTGGCGGCGGCAGGGAATGGGCGCGGCGCTGGTTTCCTTCGCGGCCGGTGCGACCGTGGCGATGGCGGCGGTTTTCGGGAGGTGGTATCCCTCGCTGGAACTGGCCAATCATCGGGCTGCGGCCGGAGACATCCGGCAAATGTTTGGAAATGGGCCGTACTGTTTCTGGAGCAAGACGAACATCAGCTACCCGATGCTGTTCAACCTGCGGGCGCAGGCACCGCGGATCGAGACGGAAGAGGAGTTGAACAAATTGCTGGCGGACCGGCCGGGGATGGTGGTGTTTTCGCAGACGAAGAACAACACCGCGCCGCCGCCGGTGCCGGGGATGCTGGAAGAGCGGATGAGGATCGAGATGGGGGATGAGGGGATGGTGCTGAGGGTGTATACGGTGAGGAAGTGATGCGTTCCTGCATCAGTCCTCGGCAATGGCTTTTCGCAAATAGCCGGGCCGATTGGTCGTGAGCGCATCGATGCCGGCGCGGGTGAGGGCTCGGGCGAGCGCGGGATCATCGACAGTCCAGGCCTGGGTTTCCATGCTCATTTCATGGCAGCGGGCGAGGAAGGCGGGCGTGAGGCGTGTGAGGCTGGCCTGAGAGTTCAAGCCGGCGGCGCGGGTTTGGATGAGGGTTTGGAGGATTGCATCTGGCGAGAGGTTTTTCGCAAATGACTCATCGGAGTATTCGATCAGCCAATGGGTCTTAATCGATGGAACGATCATCGCGGCCTGCGCGACGACCTTCGCGTCAAAGGACATCAGTCTAATTTGTTCCGGGCGCACGGATGATCCGGCAATCGCGGCGGCGATGGGGCTGAGGATTTCGGGGCCGGTTTTGACCTCGATGAAGAGCCGCTTGCCGGCCGGGAGAATTGCGAGGACCTGGTCGAGGTTAGGGATGCGCTGGCCGGTGAATTTGGGATCTTTCCACGCGCCGACATCGAACTGCTTCAACTCCGCAAGAGTCGAGTCGGCAACAATGCGATCCGCGCCGGCGGTTCGGCGAGTCGTGGGATCGTGAATGCAGACCACCTGCCGGTCGCGCGTGAGGTGAAAATCGCCTTCGATGCCATCGGCCCCCTGCTCGAATGCGAGTTCGAACGCGGCCAGCGTGTTTTCCGGCGCGTCGAAGGATGCGCCGCGATGGCCGATCAGGAGTGGCATGGGGCGAGCCATCAATTTGTCCGCGGGGACGTTTGGGGATTAGTCGGCAGCGTCGGCCGGGTCGGCCGGCGCGCCTGGAACGGGGACAGCCGGGACGGTTGTCGGAGCGGTCGTGGAAGGTGCCCCGCCCGGGAGAACCAGTTGCAAAGGCTCGCCCTTGCCGGGGAGGATCATGTCGGGCAGGTGGAGTTTGCGGACCCGCGCGTACGCCTCCTTTTGATGATCGGCCGCGACGGGAACACGATAGCCCTGCCATTTGTTGGTGCCGGCCTCGGAGACATACAGGATCACCTCCGACATCGTGGGCGGATCGGGGGCTTGAGTGGACCCCAGCGGCGAGCCCATGAACATGTCGTAGCTCCAGCCGCGAACGGTTTCGAGCACGCCGAGATAGTGACCCTCGCCATTGGTTCTGACGTGCATGGCTTTATCCATGTACTTGGCGGTGTCTTTTTCGATCTTGGTGTTGCTCAGGTCGGGCGCTTGCGGGGCATCGACGCGGCCGAGGCGGATGTTGACGCCCTTGAGGCCTGATTTGCCGTCGGATTTGAGAATCCGGCCATCGTATTCGTAGCGGAAGCCGTTCTCGATATGGGAACAGCCGCCGGCCAGTGCGATGAGGAAGGCGAAGGGGATGAAATGTTTGGATGCGTCCATGCGGGGGAAGGCTCCTTTCGGTTGCGTGAGGATAGTGATCGCAACGCGAACGGCAATTATATCACGCGAAGAATGGGAATGAACGCCAAGGCGCGAAGGAGGAGAGAATAGAGGATAGAGGGTAGAAAATGGAAAATAGATGAAAAATTTTACCCAAGCGCTGGCCATGTTCCATCCTTTATCCTCCATCCTCCATCCTCGTCGAGGGCAATCGCATGTGGCATGAAGTGGGCAACAATTGCGGATTTCGGATTGCGGATTGTGGATTGAAATGCGGTTTTCAATCCGCAATCCGCAATCCACAATCCGAAATCGATGCGATAGGGGTTACATGCGATTGCCCTGCATCCTCGTCCCCGTTTCATCCTTCATCCTTCTGCCCTATTGAGGCACCATCCACCTCAGCCAATACGCCTGCATCATCACGAGGATTCCCATCAGAATCGCCAGGACGAGCGAATGCGGCAGGACGGCGCGGAAGATCGGGCCGGCCTCGGTCTTGCCCAGGGCGCGGTCCTCGTAACACGCGGCCGTGGCGACGACGATGGACTGGGCATCGATCATTTTCCCCATCACGCCGCCGGTGGAGTTGGCGGTGACGATCAGCAGCGGGGAGAGGCCGGCCTGTTCGGCGGTGATCTTCTGCATCGAGCCGAACATCACATTGCTGGCCGTGTCCGAGCCGGTCAGTGCGACGCCGAGCCATCCGAGCAGCGCCGCGAAGAACGGATACATCGCGCCGGTCTTGGTGAAGGCCAGGCCAAGCACCGCATCCATCCCGCTGTACTTGGTGATGAAGCCCATGGCCAGGATGATGACGATCGTGCAGAGCGGCAGCGCGATGCGGGCGGAAGTGCGAACGGCGGCCGTCGCCCACATTTTCGGGCTCATTCGCGAGATGCAGCCGGCGAGGATGGCCGCGATGAAGATGGCGGTGCCGGCGGCGCTGAGCCATGTGAATTTGTATTCGGCATTGTCCGGGGTCTTGATTGCCACGACGGGCGGCGAGCGGAAGACCACACCATGCACCGAATCGACCTTCCAGACCGGCGCTGCGCCCGGCGCTAGATCGAGAATCTTCTTGATGGGCGCGTAGCCCCAGAGAAACACCAGGACGACGAGCATCGCCCAGGGAAGCCAGGCGATGAGGATGGCGGAGTTGGTGGGGCGGCTGGGCGAGGTGGGTGAGGGTACAGGGTACAGGGTATCGGGTATAGAAGAAGTTGAGTCGCCATACCCTATACCCAATGCCCTATACCCTTGCTTTCCCGGCTTCCACACCTGCGACAAACCCGCCACGGCCGCCATCGATACCACGCCGCCGGCGATATCCACGAGATGATAATCCATGTAGTTGCCGACGATGAACTGCGTGATCGCGAAGGACCCGCCGGCCACCAGCAGCGCCGGCCAGACCTCCCACACCTGACGCCAGCCGCCGCCTTCGGAGCGCACCTGCACGGCCGTCATCCAGATGGGCACGATCAGCGAGAAGAACGGCAACTGCCGCGCCGCCATTTTAGAAATCAGCGATGGATCGATCCCCGTGACCCCCGCCAGCGCGGTGATGGGCGTCCCCAGCGCTCCATAAGCCACCGGCGCGGTATTGGCGATCAGGCAGAGAATCGCGGCCTGGCGCGGCCTGAATCCCAGCCCCACCATCAGCGCGCCCGAGATGGCCACCGGCGTTCCAAAACCGGCCGCCCCTTCCACGAATGCGCCGAAGGAAAATGCGATCAGAATCGCCTGCACGCGCCGATCGCCCGAAAGATGGGCGACGGAGTCTTTGACGGTCTCGAAGGTGCCGTTGGTAAGCGTGATCGTGTAGAGAAACATGGCTGAGATCACGATCCAGCCGATGGGGAAGATGCCGTACATCCCACCGAAAAGCATGGACATCAGGGCGGTCGGCAGGGGCATTTTGAAGACGAGCCACGCGAGGCCGAAGGCGACGGCGAGCGCGGCCAGCGCGGCCCAGTGGGCCGAGATCCCCAGATGAAGCGAGCCATCCGCGCGGCGGACGGGGTGGACCGCCAGCAGGTAGAGGAGGGTGATGATGGGCAGCGCCGCCAGCGCGGTGGAGAGCCAGGTCCACCCGGTGGGGTTGTAGTTTTGCAGATATTCCAAAGCCCGGGCCTCCGCGATTTGTCCATTATCAATTGTCAATAGTCCATTGTCCATCGCATGGATGAATCAGCAATGGACTATGGACAATTGACCATGGACAATCCCCATTCTCGCTACTCCGCCGGAATCACCTTGATCTCCGCCGCCGAAGTCCACGCCTCGCCGTTGACTTCCGACAGGGCCTTGAGCTTCACGAACGCCGCCGTCGCCGGCTCCATCGATACCGTCTTCTTGTCCTTGTTATTCTCGAACGTCCCCTTGGTCACCGGCTTGCCGAAATCCTTGCCATCGGCGCTGATGTAGAACTCGTACTCCTTGATGTTCCCGTGATCCGAATCATCCTGGCGCGGCAGGTAGGTGAAGCCTTTGATCTTCATGGCCGGGGTGAGCTGGATGATGATCTCGTGCGGGCAGGCCGGGCCGTTTTCCCACTGCGTGTGCCAGAATGTTTCGGACTTGCCATCGATGGCGTTGGTGCCTTTGTTGTCTTCGGCGGTCGTTTCCTCGCTATCGACCTTGACGACCTTCAGCGAAGGGGCGATGGCGATCTTGTCGGTCTCGCGCAGGACGCCCAGTTCGGCGATCGAGGTCCACGCGTTGCCGTTGATCTCCGATTTGGCCACCAGCTTGATAAACCCGGCCTGCTTCAAATCGAAGCCCACCACCTTCTTCTCCTTGCCCTTCTCGAACTCGCCCGCTTTGACGGGCTTGCCAAAATCCTTCCCATCGTCGCTGAGATAAATCTCGTATTCCTTGATGTTCCCGTTCTCGGTATCGCCCTGGCGCGGGAGGTAGGTCAAGCCTTTGATCTGCGAAGGCGGATCGAGCTGGATGATGATCTCGTGCGGGCAGCCGGGGCTGGCATCCTGCCACTGCGTATGCCAGAAGGTATCGGGATCGCCATCGACGGCGTTGGCCCCTTTGCCATCCTCGCCGGCCGTTTCTTCGCTGTCGACCTTGATCACCTTGAGCGCGATTTTGTCGGACGCCTTGTCGGCCGAACGCGCCGGAGCGCCCCACAGCAAAATGCCGGCCGAGATCGCGAAAATGCCGAGAAGCGGAAATCGAGTGTGCGTCATGGTGAGGATCCTTTCGATCTGTAATTGCTTCGGGCTCGCTTCGGTCATTCACCGCGACATGGCCGTCTCGGCCATGCGGGCGGCAGAATGATTTTGAGGCGTGCGGCCGAAGCATTCAAACTTCGGCCGCACCTCGCATGGGCGGGACGCCCATGTCACCGGCGAGCTTTTGCCGTCGCGATGAATTGTCCGCGCTGGAGGCCGCCGATGCAATCAACTTTGCCGCGCCCATGGACTATGAACCTCGGACAAACCACAATGTCTGTCCGAAAGGAAACCATGCGACTTGCCATTTTGAGTTTCATCCTTCTGCTGATCGGAACCCCCTGCCCTCTCTGCTTCGCCCAGCCGAAGGAGGGCGCGGCGAAAGAGGCCGGCTCCAGAGATGCGGGGGACATCACCAAGCCGACGCTGATCACGTTGAAGCTCAACGATGTATCGCCCCAGCAGGTCTTTGAGGAGGTCGCCAAAGACGCGGGCACGGAATTTTCGCTGATGCCCAAAACGCTCTGGACGCAGACGGCCACGCCGATGACCGTTTCCTATGAAAACCAGCCCTTCTGGCAGGTGATGCGCGATGCGTGCGCCAAGGCCGACCTCTCTCTCAAGCACGCCACCGACACCGCCGAGCCGCGCATCATCCTCGCCAAGGACAAGCAGGACTGGACCCAATACCCCGCCGTCGCCACCGGCCCCTTCCTGGTCAACCTGATCGGCCTGCACCGCGCCAGCACCGTCGACATGCGCAAGCCCGGCGAAGTGAATCGCACCTTTTACGCCAAGTTCACGGTTTTCTGCGAGCCGCGCGTGCGCCTGCTGCGCGGATCGCTGACGGCGAAGGTCGAAACGGCGGCCGATGACAAAGGAAACTCCATCGCGCCAAAACAAGCCGACCCCGATGCGGAGACGATGAATTTCATCACCTCATGGGTTTACAATATCGAAGCCAAGCTCGACTACCCGAAGGAGGCCGGGACGAAAATCCCCAGCCTGCGCTGCTCGGCCAAGTTTCTGGCGCAGACCCAGTCGGAGACCATCACGATCGCCGATCCGCTGGCCAGGAAAGGGGACACCGAGACGGTGGCCGGCCGGAAGATCACGCTCAAGGAATTGAAGCACACGCCCGAAGAGTGGGAAGCGACCTTTATCCTGTCGCGCGGCTCGCTCACGCCCGATCAGTGGTCGGCCGCGCTCTTCCCCGGCCATTCCATGAAACTCGTCGATGCCGATGGCCGATCGGTCATCGCCAAAGGTTTTGGCCTCGGCGGCAAGGGCGATGAATCGACCTTCATCTTCAAGTTCGAGAAGGATCCGCCCAAGGGCACGCGCATCGGCAAGCCGGTCAAGCTCGTCTGGGAAATTCCCACACAGATCAAGTCGCTGCCGCTGGAGTTCGAGTTCAAGGATGTCACGATGCCGTAGGAACCGCGAACGATGCCGTAGCGGCCGATCACGAATCTCCGCCGCCACCGAAATCGCCGCCACCGCCGCCAAAGTCTCCACCGCCGCCGCCGGAGTCGCCTCCGCCGAAGGATCCCCCGCCCGCATCGCCGCCCCCGCCCGAATCGCCGCCGCCCCCTCCGCCGCCGCCGCCAAAGTCGCCGCCGCTACTGCCGAATGAGCCGCCGGAGGAATCGAAGTTCCCGCCCGGGGCCGACCAGTCCGGTTCGCTCGGGCCGGATTGCACCCCCGGCCCGCCGCCGCCGAACGATCCTTGGTCCGTCGGCGATCCGTAGGAAGTGCCGCTGTGGAAGAAGCGATCGTAGAGATACGAGCCCGCCGCCGCGCCGAACAGGCCGCCCAGCAGCGAAGAGCCCCATCCCCCGCCGCCGCCGCCACCATATCCGCCGCCATATCCGCCATACCCCGGGCCGCCGCCGCCATACCCGCCGTTGCCCTGGCCGCCGCCCATCCCGCCGCCGCGATTGAACATCGAGCGGATCAGCCCAAAGACAATCCACACCCCCACAATCAGGCACAGCCAGCCAAAAATATTCCCGCCGCCGCAGTTGTCGACCTTCCGCACCGGCGCGGGCGTCGCCGGCCCGCCGCGATTGCCACCGCTCATGGGCGGCGGAATCACCGTGCCACTGCGCGAATCGCGCTTCTCGGCCACGTCCATCGTGCTCTTGATCGACTGCACCGCCTCGATCAGCGTGGCATCATCATTCTTCGCTTTCAGACCCGCGATGAACAATTTACGCAGGTCGGCGGAGATTTCAGGCGTAAAGATCTTGGCCATCTCCGTATCCGGCAACACGCCCACCTCGCCGCCTTTGCGGACGATGAGAATGTACAGCCCGTTGAGCTTGGCCGCCCGCGCCTGCGCCGCCGCGAACTGCCGCGAGGTCTGCCCCTCCGGCACCTCGTTGAACGTCTCGATCAGCACTTCCTTGGCGTGGTGCTTGTTGAAGACTTCATCGATCACGCCCGTGGCCTTCGCCACCGCGGCGGCCGAGAAGAGCTTGGCGTTGTCGTTGATGCCGCGGCTGGAAGCGCCGGCCGGCATCGCGCCCGCCAGCAGCAGCAGCGCCGCGATCAGGCCCATGCGCGGGGCGAGGGACTTGGATAAGGTCATCGTCATGGCGATTCTCCGTTCGTTGCTGGTTGCGCCGCAGCCCATCCTTCACGATAGGCCATTGTCTGCAAATGTCCGCAAATCGGCTGCGCCCATTTCTGCCACATTGTTCGGCCACTGGGAAGCCCGCGGCGACTATAAAACGGCGGCAAGTTCGTATCCCGGTGCTGTTTCCGGCCCGTAAACGTGCCTTTGCGCCCATCGCACGTTTGCGAATCATCTCCCGAACTCGACAATACCCTTTCCAGCCGGATCGCCGCCCCCCTGAATTGACACGATGACACTCACCGCCAATTCTCTCATTATAAAGCCCCCTTCATTCCCCATGCGAGCAAACATGAAATTAAAACCACTGCTGCTCCTGGCCTCCCTGGCCACATTGTTATTCTGCCAGGCCGCCGACGCCCAACTCCAACTCGCCCAGCTTTTTTGCGACCACATGGTCATGCAGCGCCGCGCACCCGTGCCCGTCTGGGGCTGGGCCACGCCCGATGAACCCATCACCCTTTCCATCGACCAGCAAACCAAAACCGCCAGGACCGACCCATCCGGCAAATGGATGATCCGCCTCGACCCCATGGAAACCGCCGCCCCGCGCAAGATGACCATCAAAGGAAGAACAGACACCTTCGAGCTCAATGACATCCTCCTCGGCGAGGTCTGGCTCTGCGCCGGCCAATCCAACATGGCCTGGCCCCTCAAGCAGGCGGCGAGCGGATC
>JBBRTW010000120.1:0-16266 GCA_038244055.1 Tepidisphaerales bacterium
ACCAGTACGAAACGGCCATCAAAGTCAGCGACGAACAACTCGCACGCCTTCGATTGACACCTCACCGATTCCATGGAGACTGGAACTACACGCTGTCGCCACGATAATCGCAATTGCTCAAGTTATTTTTGAGCGCGCCCTAAGTGCATGTAGTGATCGCCGGTGCCGAGCAGCGTGGCCCGCAGCGGTTCGAAGATGCCCGGTTCGTCGCGGCTGAAGTGATCGGAGAAGATCAGGTCCAACGCAGCGCGGGTTTCCGGCTCGTTGTGGTAATGCCACCACGGGCTGTACCACGCGCGGCTGCCCGCGACCTGATCGGCGGTCAAACCGAAGAGGAAGAAATTCTCTTCGCCGGCCTCCTCGGCCATCTCGATGGTCGCGCCGTCGCGGGTGCCAATGGTCAGCGCGCCGTTCATCATGAATTTCATATTGCTCGTGCCGCTGGCCTCAAAGCCGGCGGTGGAAATCTGATTCGACACGTCGCTGGCGGGGATCAGTCGCTCGGCCAGCGTTACACGATAGTCGGGGAGGAACACGACCTTCATCCGTCCGCGAACGGCGGGGTCGCCACCTATCGTGTCCGCGAGGTTGTTGATGAATTTGATGATGACCTTGGCGAGGTGGTACGCGGGCGCTGCCTTACCGGCGAAGAAGAAGGTCCGCGGCGGCATATCGAGCTGCGGATTGGCGCGGAGGTGGTTGTAGAGCATCACAATCCGCAGCGCGTTGAGCAGTTGACGCTTGTATTCGTGGATGCGCTTGATCTGGCAGTCGAAGATCGTGTCGGGGTCGACACGGAGGCCGGCGGTCGCCCTGAGCCAATCGGCGAACTGCGTCTTGGCCTGGCGCTTGGCGTTGCGGAAGGCGTCGCGGAAGCCTTTGTCCTCGGCAAGTGGTTTGAGCCCTGCAAGCTGAGTGAGGTCGGTAATCCAGCCGTCGCCGATCGCTCCCGTGATTGTCTTCGCGAGCGCGGGGTTGCACTGGAGCAGCCAGCGCCGCGGCGTGACGCCGTTGGTCTTGTTGTTGAAACGCTCGGGGAACATCGCGGCCAAGTCCGGAACCGTCGTCGCCCGCAGCAGCTCGGAGTGAATGGCGGCGACGCCGTTGGTGCTGTGGGAGCCGACGATGGCGAGATTGGCCATGCGCACCTTGCGCACTGGCCCTTCCTCGATGAGGCTCATGCGCGCGACCCGCGGCTCATCGCCGGGATAGCGTGAGCGCACGTCGGTCACAAGCCGCCGGTTGATCTCGTAAATGATCTCCAGGTTGCGCGGGATAATCGGCTCGAACCAGTCGAGCGGCCACTTCTCCAGGGCTTCGGGCAGGAGGGTGTGGTTGGTGTAGGCCAGGGTTCTTTGCGTGAGGTCCCAGGCATGGTCCCATCCGAGTTTGGCCTTGTCGAGCAGGATTCGCATCAACTCGGGGACTGCGAGGGCGGGGTGCGTGTCGTTGAGCTGGATGGCGACCTTCTCCGGGAGCGCGGCCCAGTCATTCTGGCCGCGCTGAAAGCGCCGCACCAGGTCCGCCAGCGAGCAGGTAACCAGAAAGTACTCCTGCACAAAGCGCAGGCGCTTTCCCACCGAGGTCGAGTCGTCGGGGTAGAGCACGCGCGTGAGCGACGCCGCGCCCAGCGTATCAGCCAGTGCCCCCACGAAATCGCCGCTGCTGAAGCGCTGGAAATCGAAGTAATCCGGCGCGGCGGCGGCCCACAGGCGCAAGGTGTTGATCGTCTTGCCGCCGTAACCGACAACCGGACGATCGTAAGGGATGCCGATCAGGCTCGATGGCCGCCCCGGTATCACCTCCAGAATGCCATTGTGCAACTCGATCAAAGAGGCAAGCGGAATCTCGACCGCCTCGGGCAGTCGCGCCACCTCCCATGGGTCCGGCCGGCGCAGCCAGTTATCGCAGTCGCTGGTGCGCCCGCCGCTGTCGAAGCCCTGCTCGCTGCCGTAGTAGAGGCACGGGATGCCGACGGTGGTCAGTTGCACCGCCATGACATTGAAGGCGAGGTCGCGGTATCGGCTGTCGCCGCAGAACCGGCGCTTGGCGGTCCATTTGCGCACCTGGTCGTGGTCGTCTACCAGCGTGACGAGTTGGTCGCGATACCATCGGTGCTTGCAACCGTCTGGCTCATCCAATTGCCAGTTGCGGAAGAGGGAGAAGTAGTCGATCGGGTCGGCCTCGCCGGTGGTCATCCGTTCGAGTTTTCCGGGGATGTCTTCAATTCCAAGGGCGGCATCCAGGCCGGTGCTCTCCACCACCTGCCGGGCATGCTCAAGGCTGCCGGGCACTTCGCCGACCAGGAGAAAGCGATCTTTCCCGATGCTCTGCGAGAATTCCCGTATCCAGTCGCAGAACGACCGAAGCGCATCGGCATCCATGTGCTTGGCGGCATCGATGCGGAAGCCATCAAGGTCGGCGTAGGCGATCCAAAAGCTATAGGCGAGGCACAGCCACGCCATTGCCGGCGAGGGCCGGCGGTATTGGCCCGCCCAGCGCACCCGCACATCCAGCGTCTTGAGCCCATCGGCCATGTCGCCTTCGACATACTCGGGGTGATGGCCCCAATTGTTGATCCGGCCCTTGCGCAGAAACAGCCCTGCTTGTTGAAACTCCCGCGGCCAGATGGCGCCATCCGGCCATGATGCCTCCAGCCGGGCGGCATCGGCGGCCGACAGTTCGCCCGAGGTTCCGAAAGCAAGGGTTGGCTGACCTTTGTCGTCGTTGAAGCCCACCACCTCGTAGGGCCGTCCATCCCCGCGCGGGTCATTGAAATAGCAACCGCTGGCATCGTGGGCGGGGTAGCGATCGGCGTCGTAGGTGAAGACGTTGCCGGTGTGGTGTGCGACGATGTCGAGGATGACGTAGATTCCCTGCTCGTGGGCAGCGCGCACGAAGTCGCGGAACTCTTCGCGCGTGCCGAAGTGCGGATCGATATCGAGAAAGTTCTGCACGCCGTAGCCGTGGTAGCTGGCTTCGAACGCGACCTGGCGGAAAGGTGGGCTGACCCACACCGCGGTGATGCCCAGCCGCCGGAGGTAGCCGAGTTTGCTGGTAAGTCCCTTGATCGTGCCCCCCTGCCAGCCGGCGCCTGCGCGGACCCAGGAATCGTAATCAATCCGTCCCTCGTACTGGGCGCAATACAGCGGCGTGGCGCCAGTCTGAACGGGCCGGCCGCTCACATCAGCATGGCCGCCGTTCTCGTTTCCCTCGGAGAAGCGGTCCAGCATCAGGAAGTAGAGCACCTGGTCTTCCCACGCAGCCGGCGACGGGGTGAACGGCCCGCGCGTCAGCGAGGCAAAGTCGATATCCAGCAAACTCTTTTCCACGTTGCGGTTCACGGCTGGCCATCCTTCCACCACTGGTTTGATGATTCCTCCGGCGTTGCCTGCTCCGGCTCCTGATAAAAGTTCAGGTAGAACTCCAGCGCGTTGCGGCGGCCGCGCAGCTTGTGGCGCGAGAATTCGAATCCCAACAGGTGCAGGAATGACGCGACATCCGCTTCGGACTCTGGCGGCACATGAAAGATCAACTTCAGTGAACCCACCTGGCGCGCGTGCTCGACCGCGGCCCTCACCAGGGGGCGGGCGACCACGTGGTTCGCCTGCCAGGGCTTGGCGACGCGAATCCATCGAATCTGAGCCGTGTCCCGGGTCAGTTCCGTCAATGCGATCGTGCCGACGATCACACCCGACGCTTCGGCGACCCAACATGGCTCGCACGCCGTTCCCAAGGCGCGGGAGATGAAATTGTCCAATTCGGGGACATCATCGACGCTGTCGCCGGGGAGAAGGCCTTTGAGCAATAGTCGCCTCACATGGGCCCGGTCTTTCCTGACCGCCGTGCGCACGATGCACTCCCGCGGGGCTCCTGTTCGTGATACCCAATGCTGGCGATACGCACTTTTCCTCCTGCGTTCATGGCGGCACCTGCCCGGCGAGCAGTTCGATCCGACAGGCGTGGGCGAAAGCCCTCAGCGGATCGAGTTCATCGACTCGAGTGGCCGCGACGATCGAAGCGGAAGCTCCCAGCAGTGATCCGCTTGCCGCGGTCGTTGCGGTGATGAGTGCTGTATCAGTCATGGAGTTCTCGGAAGGCACTTGCCTTGTTGGAATGAAATGAGCGGTTCACGCATGGACTGCGTGTTGAGGATTGAGAGCGTCGTTTGGCGAGTGGTTCGGCATGCCCTCCACGCGCTTGCCGGCGCCCGGCGCGTGTTCCGGCTGAGCTGGCGCCTCCGTCTCCCACCTCACCAGGTGCAGGTCCTCAACGAAGACCACATAGAGCACCGGCACGATGACCAGCGTCACGAGGGTTGCCACCAGCATGCCCGCGATCTGGACGTAGCACATCGGCTCCCACAGCGGGCCGCCCTCCAGCGCGAGCGGGATCAGACCGCCGACGGTGGCGAGCACGGTCGTGAGAACCGGGCGCAACCGCGCGAGCCCAGCGTCAACCACCGCCTTGCGCAGCGGCTCGCCCTTGTTCTTCATCTCTTCGATGAAATCGAACAGCACGATGACATGCGAGATGATCAGCCCGGCCAGCGATGCCACGCCCAGGAACGCCATGAAGCCGAATGACGAACCCATCACCACCAGGCCAATCAGCCCGCCCACCGCGCCAAAGGGCACGGCGGCATAGACCAGCAGAGGCTGAGTCACCGAATTGAATTGCACCACCAGCGCCAGATAAATCGCGGCGAACGAAACGATCAACGCGATGCTAAGAGAATGAAAGCCTTTATCCTGTTCGAACTTCTCACCGCCGAACTCCCAATGGTAGCCGGCCGGGAACGAGACCGCGCTGGCGGCGTTGTTCGCGGCATTTGAGGATAATGGCGCGGGAAGCACATCCTGGAGCTGCCTGACGATCTCGCTTGGCAGCACTCCATTCACCACATCGCAGCGGACTGTGATGCAGCGCTCGTGGTCTCGCCGGCGGATCTTGGGCGTGATGATCTGGCGCTCAAACGAGGCGATCTGGCTGAGCGGCACGCGGACGCCGCTCGAGGCGCTCACCACGTTGAGACTGTACAGATCATCCAATTGGCTGCGCTCCGAAGGGCGCAGGCGCAGTGTGATCCCGATGAGCTTGTCGCGCTCGCGAAGCTGGCTGATCGACAGGCCGGAAAGCCCCGTGCCGACGGTGGTGGCGATGTCCTGGTTGGTCAGACCGCTGAGGGCGGCGCGGTCGGGGTCGATCTTCAGCGTCATCTGGAAGATCGGATCGCTCCAGTCGTCATGGACATCGATCGTTCCGGGGATGGCCCGCATGCGCGACTTGATCTGTCCGGCGACCTGGCGCAGCGTCTGCATGTCTTCACCGAATATCCTCAGTTGCACCGGGATTCCGATAGGCGGACCGGTTTCGAGCATCTGGATTCGCACGCGCGCTTCGGGAATCTGTAGAGGAAGTTCTTCCCGCAACCGCGCCACGATCGAGGCCGTTTCTTCCTTCGATGTTGTATGCACCAGGATCTGGGCATAGTTGTCCGCACGCTGCTCGGGCTCAATCGAAAGCCAGAAGCGCGGGCCGCCGGCGCCGACGAAGGTCGTGTAGCTGCCGATGCGCTTGCCCTCCAGGGCGTCGATCTTGCGCACCACCTCCATCGTGACGTCGCGCGTGGCGAGAATGGCGCAACCTAAACATTGCACGCCAGTCGAGCGATTCATGGAGGGGACATGAGGTGCAAAGCAGACGGCCCGGGGTGCCGTATGGCAAACCCGGGCCGATGTCGTTCTGCCTTCGGATCAATTGTCGTGAACAGGCGTGCAAGTTGACAGAAGAAGCTTCCGCATGAGTTCTGCCGGACCCACTCTCAGCCAGCGGTTCGCCTCAGGCTGTTCGCCTGCGACGAACGCTAAGAGCGCCAATTCCCGCAGCGACCAATGCGATCGAGCCGGGTTCGGGAACCGGAATGACCAGCGTGTCGCCGGTGACGCCTGAACTCAATTGCTGGAAGGCGCCAGCACCGGTCGTGCTGAAGGTGTTGCCGGTGTAGTAGTTGAAATTGATGCCCGGTTCCATCACCGCGCTGATCGATGCGGCGGAAGTGAGTGCGCTGGGAATCTGGATCGCAAACCGGCCCAGCCGTGTGCCGGAAACCGTGGTGGAGTATCCGATGCCGTATCCTGCATTCGCCCCGCCAGTGGGTCCAATGCCAAGCGGTTCTGCGCCGGATTCCAGCGCCTGCGTGTAAGCGGCGATTCCCGGAGTCACCTGCTTGATGAGAACGCCAACCAAGTCACCGGAGTTTGCGCCGCCATCGCTGCTGGTGTCGAAAGTTGCCGTTGGGGAGAACGTGAGATTGTTTTCCGTGCCCGGGCTGTTCAGATTGTTAGCAAACCATTTGTTCGTTGCTTGATCCGCGACGCCGGTGTTGGTGATCTTGTTGATCCCACCCGTTACGTTGATGTCCAGGAGCAGAAAGCGAAAGTCCTCTCCGGCAGCGGCGTTTTGCAGGTCGCCATAGACATCGAAATAGTGGCGGTATGTGGAATTCTGAAACGCTGCCGCGGTGTAATCCACCGGTGCCAGCGTGTTGGGATTATTGCCCGTGGTCGAACCAGCGTAGACCACTTGAAGCTTCAGCCCCGGCACTGCCTGGGCAGAGCCGGCCGCCAGCGCCAAACCCGCGACCACCAAGGCCGCGGAACGATAAAACTTACTCAAGAACATCGACAGTTCCTTTCTCTCCTCCCCTTTCGCATGCGAAGGGGTATGACAAAACCGATTTCAAAATGACCAACAAAGATGACTGAACAATTACCCACAACGGCACCCTCCGGTCGCGCCTTATATGAGGCATGGGCCGGTATGGCCTCTCGTTACACTCCTAGATGGAGCACCGATTCGAGTGATATTGCATCTGCATTTAGATCTCGTTCGGAGCCGAGTGAAGATTGGGTGAGGATTTGATTTGGAAATGCGTGGCTATCTGATGGAGGGTGGCGCTTACCTTGATCACGTAAGAATGGGTAAGGCGACTCTCCCGCGGCCTGACCGACCGCGACCGCGCCATCCGGTTTTCAGCGGCCGATCGACTTTGTCGAGCGTCGGGTACGCCGACATAGCATGGCGGTGGCTCCGATCGCCAGCAGGCCCAGGGTGGTCGGTTCGGGGACGGCGATCGTGCCGGCAAGCACGCCGTCGGCGTAGTTCTGGATCGCCGAGACGTCGCTGGCCGGCATGGCCGAATCTCCGATGGCCGGCACGCCGATGTGGCTAAACCAGATGTTGTAGTCGCCGCCATCGACGTTGCCGTCGCCGTTGAAATCGCCCAACGCCCATTCTTTGGTCGGCATCGCGCCGATGTGGCCGAACCAGAGATTGAAGTCAGCCCCGTCGACGTTGCCATCGAGATTGGCATCCCCTTGCACGACGTACGCCGCGATGACTTCGCCGCCGGTGAGGGTCTGGCCGTCGAAGGCGGTCTTGATCGGAGAACCCGCCGTGCCATTGAGCATGTAGCCCAGGGCCATGGTGCTGGACTTGGCGGTGACGGCGGAACTGGTGATGCCGGTCGGCGTGGCGGATCGGCCGGCCAGGATTTGAGTCACGGCGTCCGCGAGCATACCGGTCTTGATGATCAGATCGTGATCGGTCAGATCGAGCGTGCCGGCGTTGGCGAGGGTGTTGACGACGCTGACGGTGTTGGCGGCGCGGGTGGCGCGGGCGGCGGGCGTGACGGCGGCGGGCCCGTTGCGGATCGTCACGGTTGAACCCGCGCCGATATCGAGCGTGGCCTGGCGGATGTGGGTCGCGGGGAGGCGGGCGGGCACGCTGGCGACGGCGGGGCTGATGACCGTTCCGCCGCTGCCGTCGATGTTGCCGACGGCATGCGCGCCGGTTTCAACTTTCAGGCCGGCGGCACTGTTGTTGAGGATATCGACATGATTAGTGCCATCAGACAGAACACCGACACCGTTGAGACGAAGGTTCGCGCCCGAATCGATCTGGATTTTGGCGCCGGGGGTGACAGAGACGGCGCCGCCGGCACTGCGGTTGATGTTGAACGCGCCGCCGGTGGTGGTGCCCGGGTCGAGTTCGAGCGTGCCAGCCCAGGTGGTGTTGCCAGCGCCATTGAGTTGGACCGTGCGAACCTGGTTGGCGGTGTGGAACGGGTCAGTCAGGCTTGAGTGATCGACCGGGTCGTAGGTTAGCACCTTAGAGTTGGCCGCACTCGCGGCCACAGTAAACGCGCCAGAGAACTTGGCCGTCACCGGCACGCCCGTCGGCACACCTTGCGGCCCGGTGCCATCGGCGGTTATGTAAGAAACCTCCGAGCCCGATGAGGCAATCGCTCCGCCCTGGAGCGCGATCGGATTGCGTATCGTGTCGATCGAAGGATCGCTGGTATTCAGATAGGGGTCGGTAATGTTGGGATTGAGATTGTGACCATCCACCGCAACAGCGAGAACTCCGCCGGCGATTAGCACGGAATTGGCCTGTGCTGGATCATTGTTGGCGTAGCCCAGCGCATTGAGCGGCTCGCCCAGCGGATCGGCGCTGAAGCCCTGGCTCTGGTCGTTGGGGATCGACGGGCCGACTTGAAGAATGCCGCTCTGGATATTCCACGAGCCGCTGAAATTCTGTGCGTTGGTGATCAGATTGCCAAGCGAAACCGGCGCGAAACGGTTGCCGTTCTGGAGGACGACGCGACCCGGTCCGCTGACCTGGATGACGACGTTGCTGCCCGTGCCCGCCCCGACGGGATAGGGTTGCAGGAAAGGGTTCTCCTGCTGGAGGATCGGGTCGGCGATGGTGAAGACGGGGCTGGTGACAGCGCCCAGTGCAGCGGTTTTCAGATTGACCACGCTTGGTGTCGCGGCGTTAGTGCCACGAACGACGTAGACGGCGCCATCCGATCGCCCGTAAGACGCGGTACCTGCAGCGAGGAGCGTACCGCCGTTGTCGAGATAGATGCGGGGCGCAACTGGTGCCCCCAGGGTTGATTGGCCGAGGTCAATCCCATCGATCTCGAAAGTCCCCGCGCCTTTGGCGGTGATGGAGTTTGAAAATAGTGTCGCCGTGGTCGATCCGCCGATGCCGACAGCGCTCATCCCCGCGGGGGGAACATTCGTGCCGAAAGCGATCGGCGTAACCGCATCGACTGCCACGGTGCCTTCGAGAATGTTCCAGGCGAATCGGGCGGTATCCGAGTTTAGCGTGACGGGCGTATGCAGCAGGAGCTTGCCTGCGCCGAGTTTGGTAATCGTCGAGTTCTGCTGGCCGGTCACCATTCCATTGATCGTGAGGTTGTTGGCACCGGTGTCGATGGTGCCGCCAATGCCCGATGAGGATGAAAGCGCCTTGCCGGTGGTGATGGCGGCAGTGGTCTTGAGCATTCCACCGGAGAGCGTGATCGCCCCGGTGCCGAGCGTACCATCGGAGTTGGCTACGACGGTGCCGCCGGCGATAGTCAGGCCGGAGAACTGGTTCGCGGCGTTTGAGAAAGTGACGGTGCCCGCGCCGGTCTTGATCAGACCGCCGGATTGACCGGAAGTCGCGCCGCCGACCACTCCGCTAAAAGTGGCGCCATTCGCGCCCGAAACATCGAGTGTTGACGTACCGCCCGCGAAACTGGAGTTCAAATTGATCGTCCGGGCGCTGGAAAATGCGGCCGACGAAGTCTCAACCGCCAGGCCGGCGCCATCGGCGATATTCACTACCGTGCCGCCGCCGAGTTGATTGTTGTTGGAAACCGCAAGCGCGCCGCCGGCGACATTGACCGGTCCGGAGAAAGTGTTCGCGGCCGCCAGCGTCAAAGTGCCGGCACGGGCCTTGGTCAGCGAGCCTGCGCCACCGATCGACCCGGAGAACGTCGTGCTGGCATCGCTTCCGCCCGCGGTAAGTACCTTACCGGATCCGATACTTACCTGGCTGCCGGCCGAACCGGCGAGCGAACCGATCGTCTCATTAAATACGGCGAGATTCAGCGTCGCGCCGGTGCCAAGGATGACATCCGAAGTATCGGGGATTACTTCGTTGGCGGCCGTGGTCAGCGTCGTAGAAGCGCCGATCGTCGTCGAGCCCTGATAGCTGTTATCGCTGCTGCCCAGGACAACCGATCCGCCGCCAGTGACGGTGAGGGTCGATGCGCCGCCGATGACGCCATTGAGGGTCAGGGTGTTGCCGCCAGTCGCCGAGATCGTACCGGGGCCGTTGAGGGTAATGCCGCGAGCCGTGGCGAAGGTGCCCGTTGATTCGAGCGTCGCGCCGTTGATGACCAGCGCGTTGGCGGCGTTGCCGAGGTTGGCATTTGAGGAAACACTGATCGTGCCATTATTGATTGCGATTGGGCCGGTAAAAGTGTTGGTGCCGGTGAGAGTGAGCTTGCCCGTACCGGATTTGGTTAGCGGAGCGATTCCGGTGATGCCGTTAGCGCTGGTGCCGCCGACGGTGTAATCGGAATTGTTGGCAAATGCCATCGGCCCGGGGGCGACATCGGTTGTGAATGTGACGGTCTTGTTGGGGGCCGAGTCATTGAAGATCACCGGATCGCCCGAGGGTACGCCCGTAGCGCTCCAATTGCTCCCGGTGTTCCAGTTGGTGGTGGCACCGGTCCACGTCTTGGGCGTGCTGAGCGCCGACACAATCAGGTCCACGCCAGTCCCGATGTCCTGGAGCTGATATCCGAATGTCGTCGGAAACGATCGGAGATTGAGATCGGAGAAGGAACCGCTGAGGCTTCCGTAGGTGATGAGGTGATAAGTGCCCGCCGAGAGGGGATTCGCGCCGCCGAGATCGGCGATGTCGATGTTGATCTTGGTGGCCGAGTCAACCAGGCTGAGGCCGCCGGTGACATTCAGTTTGTCGTAAGTCGTCGCGTTGGAGCCCAGGTCAAACTTGAGCGTTGAATTGGGATTGAGAGTGAGGCTGTTGGGGCTGAAGGTTCCGGCGAGTTGGCCGGCCGTCGTCTTACCGGGGGCAACAATGCCGCCGCCACTGATGCTGACCGATCCACCCGTCGCTCCAATGCCGCCGAGAGTAGCATTGCTATTGACTGTAATGACGCTGGAACTGGCGGCGGAGTTATCGTTGATGAGAAGCGTGCCGCCGGAAACAGTCGTCGTCCCCGTGTAATCGTTGGCTCCTTCAAGAGAGAGCACACCTGACCCCGCCTTGGTCAGGTTGATCGAACCCGTGATTTTGCCGGCATAAGAACTGAGGGAAGGCGAAGAGAAACTGGTAGTGAGATTGGCTGTTCCTGCCGGGCTTTGAATCGTTCCGCCGGTGCCCGAGAGCGCGCCGATCTGCTGGGTCTTGCCAGCCAGATCGAACACGCCGGTGCTTGAGAGGCTCATCGCGCCCGTTGAGGCGAGGCTGCCGCCGGAATCGAGATATAACACGCCGCCGTTGATGGTCGTCCCGCCGGTGTAAGTGCTCGCCCCCTGGAGTTTGAGCGCGCCTGCGGAGTTGTTGGTGGCCGCCAGAACCAGGGCAACCTTGTTGTTGCCGGCAATGAAGCCGGGATTGGAATTGCTGGCCACGCCGATGACGGATTTGTAAATGTAGTCCTGCCCCTTCATTCCCGCGATCGTGAGCGTGCTGGTCGAGTTGCTCGTGTTGGTGATGCCGGCGAACACTCCGGTCGGCGATAGGTTGGTTGAAATGGAGGCAACCGTCTCGCTAAATCCATTCATGTCCAGGGGAGCATTGAGTCGTCCGGCTTCAGCGCGCCCGAAGACGACATCCGAAGCATCGGGAATGACATCCGTCGCGCCCAGAATCATGCCGCCGAATGTATTGGTGTTATTGATGATCAATTGCCCCACCCAGTTGTTGTTATGATTGCTGAACATGGTGCGGCCCGCGCCGCCGCCGCTGGTGCTGTTCGAAATCACGACATCGGCGGTTCCGCTGATCTGACCGGTGTAGTTCACTGTGACCACCGCCGGAGAGGCATTGGTCGAACCGAGAGAGGTTCGAAACGTGCCACCGAGATTTGTATAGTTCAACTGAATGTTGTTCGCGACATTGAACGTCGAGTTGACGGTCAACGGCAGCGAACCAACGGTGCTCAAAATCGTCCCATCCGCATCAACGCGAATCGCGCCCGCGTGACCGGCGATGCCCGCGGCGCCGTTGGCGTTGAAGTTCACGCGCATTGCGTTGACGATCTCCAGCCCGCCATCAAAGCTGTTTTGGCCATAGAAATTTATAACGACGGAACCGGCAACGGCGTCCGCGGACTTTTTGACAGTGACCAGATTGGTCGATGCCAGATTCGAATAGATGAATCCCGTTGAGTTGGAGAGATTGATCGATGGCGCCAGGCCGGCAAATGTCAATCCGGGCGAGCCCGTCGGCGGTCTAAGCGTATAGGTCAGCGCGGTGCCGGTCGTTGGATTATAAAAGTTCAACGAGGAGACGCTGATGGGCGCGGTCGAAGTGGAATTGACGGTGATATCCGGCACGATAGTGCCGTAAAAGAAGGCGTCTGAGCCATTAATCCACGGCGCTGCGTCCGTGCCGGCGGTCGCGGTGCTCCAGGTGCTCCCGCCGAGCCAGACCGCCGAGCCGGATGACGGTCCACCTACGCCTGCGGTCGTTCCGTTCGCGTCCCAGTAAAGATTGCCGGCCGACGCACTCAGTGCCAAGGACAAACCAAGCAATCCCGCCAGCCCCGCGCGTGCAAGCTTTACGCGATTCAGGAATCGTCGCTCGATCGATATCGCATGCATCGAACCGACCGGGCCGTCGACAATATTCTTCCGCTCCATCTCCATGCCTTCCGCCCGTCGAACCGGGACAATAAAAGATTTGTTCACACCGAGAAATCATTGCGTGTGATTAATTAGATTGCTTGATTGCAAAGTTCGGGTTCCGCTAATTCGCCGGGCCGTTTGGATCCCAAATCATGGTGCCCGGCTGATTGAAGTCGTTCGACTTGCCGTTGTAAGGCGCGTTGACTTCCTTATTGGTGCAATAGGCGACGTGCCCATCGGCGAATGCGATCATGCCCCCATCCTTGTGCCGGCCGCTGAAGCGAATCCAGCTCGTCTTTATCCGCGCCAGGGTCTTATCGTAATTCACATCGCTCTTGGGAAGTTCCCCTGGAATCATCCGCTTCTCGGCGAACAGAACCACTTCCGACCCCGGCCGCGCCTGCGACATCTTCAAAACCGGCTTGGTATGATTCAGTTTGGCGTTGTAGGCGTAGCAGACAAAGGTGCGGCGCTGCACCGTGCCCTTTCCGGAGGTCGGGACGAAGTACATCATGAAGTAGCCGGACGGGTCCACGATATCCGTACCGACGCCTGCGGCTCTCGAACTCGATGGGCAGACAAACAAGCTGTTATCGCCATCGATCGGCAGACGCGGATTGCCGGCGATATCGTCCTGCTGTTGATCGTAATAGGATTTGTACGACAGCAGTGGCGGCAGCGCATTGATCCAGAGACTCGAATCATCGACGATCGAAACCGGGGCGCTGGCGGAGTCCCCATCATCGCCGTCGTAAGGCAGATACCCCTTGTTCGAATCGCAGTAAATCTGTGTCGCCATCGTCCATTGACGGATGTTGCTCATGCACTTGACTCGCTGGCCCTGCTCGCGCGCCTTGCCCAGAACCGGAAGCAGAATCCCCATGAGCAAGGCGATAATTCCAATAACTACTAATAGCTCAACCAGCGTGAATGCGCTCGCGTTGCGATGGCGGCATTTCCATTGCCTGATCCGGCTTCGATCGTCCATTGGTCTCCGTTGTTAATGACTCAGGTGCGGAACAGTAGAGGCCGTTTGTAAAGATTTGTTCAAGATTAGATCAGGGACATAAATGGAGCGAAATTGGCGATGGACCGCTCATGATTTAGACCCGGCTAATGTCGTATTGAGTATTGATTTGTACCCGCTCCAGGGCTGGAAATGCCTGATGAATCGAGGTTTGATGCGCGTATGAAGAAAGTGAATGCGGGCAATGGATTGAAATCGGCATGGATCACCGGGTTGGCCATCTGGGCGGGGCTGTTCGCTCCACAGGCGCGCGCCGAATCTCCGTCAAAACACGTTGTGATCGTCGTCATGGACGGCCTGCGCCCCGATTCAGTGAACGCCGACGATATGCCCACACTTGCCGCGCTGGGCAAGTCTGGCGTCTTCTTCAAAAACCATCACCCTGCGTTTCTCTCCTCCACCGAAGTTAACGGGGCGGCACTGGCGACTGGCGTCCAACCCGGGCGAAATGGCGTCGTCGCCAATGAAGAATTCCGGCCGGAAATCGAGCTGCTTCAGCCGGTTCATACCCAGGATGAATTCACTACCTGGAAAGGCGATAAGAATTCCAATGGCCGGTATCTCGCTGTGCCAACACTGCCGGAGATCCTGCGCCAGTTCAAGATGCGCTCAGTTGTCGCGGGAACCAAAGGCGTGGCGTATCTATGGAATCGGTCGGCCAAAGGGCGTCAGAGCGGCGAGATCACAATCTACGAAGGCAAGTCCGTGCCATCGGCCGCGCTGGATGATTTTTCCGATGCTCAGGGCCCCATTCCTCCGAAGGCGAATCCGAAACACAACGCCAATGCCTCTCAGGATCGTTGGACAACCAAGGTTCTCACCGAATCACTCTGGGCCGATGAAAAAGGCGGCGTGCCGGCGCTTTCGGTGCTCTGGCTCAGCGAGCCCGATTACTCTCAGCATGGCTCGGGACCCGGTTCCAAAACCGCACGCCAGGCGCTCCGAAGCAGCGATGATTGCCTCAAATCAGTATTGGAGGCCCTTGAAAAGAAAGGCGTGCGACGCCAGACCGACGTCTTGGTCGTCTCCGATCACGGCTTCTCAACCATCGGCGAATTGATCGACGTCCAGGCCGAATTGAAGAAGGCCGGCATCAAAGTCTCGGCCCATCTCCCCGAATCCGCTTCCAAAGCCCAGGGACATGTGCTGGTGGTAGGGTTGGGCGGAACGGTCAATCTTTATGTTGTCGGCCATGATCCCAAAGCCATCGGCGATGTTGTCAAAGTCATGCAGGAGTCGAGCTTCGCCGGAGTGCTGTTTACGAAGGAGGGCCGCGATGGCACTTTCAAATTGGCCGATGTTGGCCTGGATTCGGCCGATGCGCCGGATGTCGTGATGTCCCTGCGCTGGAGCGATGAAGAAGGCGCTGGCGGAATGAAGGGCACGATCCTGTCCGAAGGAAATAAGCACATCAAAGGTCAGGGCAACCACGCCAGCCTCAGCCGCTGGGACATGCACAATACACTGATCGCAGCCGGTCCGGATTTCAGGGCCGGGCTGGAAAACATGCTGCCCAGCGCCAACATCGATGTCGCGCCGACCGTTCTGAAGCTGCTCGGATTGAAGCTTCCGGCTCCGGGCCGAATGGATGGCCGAGTGCTGGAAGAAGCGCTGTCTGACGGCAAAGCGCCAGCGGGCCAGATGGAGAAGACGACACTGGTCGCCCGGCGCGAAACTGGCACGGCCCTGCCCTGGCGGCAATATCTGAAGGTGATCAAGTTTGCGGGAAGGACTTATTATATCGAGGGGAACGTGGGCGAAGGGGACGAGTAACATCGGCCACTCGAGTTTTCTTAGCGCAAAGTTCTTCAGCAATTCACGATCTCTTCGGCAAACGCACACTAATGGACTCTATCCTGCCTTCGGTCGTGGGTGGCCGCCAGCGTCTGTTGGTGCGCGCTTAAATTGCCTGCGAGCTTTTGGAGTCGAGAGAGTGCCGCGGTTGCGGTCGGGAGATCGAATATGCCAGTTGAAAAATGGAAGTGGTTGGGCTTTGTAGCGGGGTTTCTTGCGTTCGGGCGAGTGGATGCATCTCCATTTGTTCCTGGAAACCTTGTGGTTTATGAGGCGAATCAGGGTGGAAGCACCCTGAGTTCCACGGGCGGAACACCGATTGTTCTGGTCGAGGTCGCGGCCAGGACCGCGGGGCAGACGCAGGCCACTGCGCCGCAAGTGATCGCGCTTCCGACCACCGGCGCGGGAACGCTGCTCACCAGCGGCACTGCTACAAGCACTGGGCTCCTCAAACTGACCAACGGTGGGACGCAACTGGCATTCACAGGCCACACCGCCAATGCCGGCGCATCCAATATCAATACAATCACCGGCCGGGCCGTCGGCATTCTCGATACGAGTGGAAATTACAGTATCGCGACGACCTATACGGGCGGTAACACATCACCCGTCTGCAATGTTTTCACCTGGTAGAGCCGGCAGTGTGCCGGTTTGCAGCAGCGTTCGCAAGGCTTGGGCGATGGTTTTGGTCGGGTCCAATCCGCGCAGTTTCAACGTGCGGTAGATGCT
>JBBRTW010000121.1:0-16226 GCA_038244055.1 Tepidisphaerales bacterium
GAGCGCGAGCGCGAAACCTTCCGGCCGGGCCAGGGGGAGGAGGCTGACGCAGACCGCCATGAGGAGCCACTGCCGGCGCGTGTAGGCCCAGAAGGCCGGGGCGAGCAGCGCGGCGAAGGGGATCTCGGTCATCTCGCTGAAGGAGTGGACGAAGAAAATCGGCTGGGCAAAGACAAAGAGCGCGGCCAATGCGGGGCGGGAAATCTTGAGATTTCTGGCGATTCGATAGGTGACCCCCGCGATCCAGAGCGAAAGCAGAATGCTGACCATGCGCGTGGCGATGACACCCGCGTAAATGTTCGGCGGATCAGAATGCCGGCCGACCTGCGCGGGCAGGGAATAGAGAAGGGTGCAGAGAGGGCGGGCCCACACATTAACGAAATTGGCCGGCTGATCGACGGCGAAGCGGGCGATGAGGTAGTGGTTGGTGGCATCGCCTTCAATAAAACCCTTGAAGCCGATCGCGCCCCAGAGACAGAATACGGTGAAGAGAGTGAATGCAATCCATAAGCAGCCGCGGGTGGCCCGGTCGGGGGATTCCTGATCTGGAAGTTTTGGGTTCGCCGCGGCGAGCAGGCTCATGGCGGCGGATTATGGGGGGCCGGTGGTGAAATGGAAATGCGCTCCGGCGCGATTGAAAAAGAGGCTCGAAGGGAAGTTTGACCAAAACAGGCCAATTGCCGCGTTCGTTTAAGCCTGTTACTGTATTTTGCATCACTAACAGGAGAAACCAATGGGCCTTTACGACGATGACAATGCAGCGATTACCAGCGGGGATGTTCTGGATGTGGGCTATTTCCAGACCAAGTTCGCCTTCCTCAAGTTTGAAGCCGCGCTCAAGAGCCGCCAGCCGGAATACGCGGTGGCCAGCCTGATTCCGAGCGTCGTCAATGGCGCGGCCGATGTGCTCAAGACCTATCCCAACCACGCGGAGGTCAAGGCCTGGGTCGACAAGTGCAAGATGATCGAGAAGAAACTCAGCTCGAACCCCGCGCCCGAGGATTTCAAGGCCGATTTCGCGCACTGGAAGGATTACTCCTACGAGGCCGGCTGGCGCTCCTATTACATCGCCAAGATGGCGGCCGCCGAGCAGAAGCTGGACATGGCGATGGGCCACGCCAAGGAGACGGTCACGCAGTTTGGCCGGTCCGTGGACCGGATGACCAACTGGCCGGCCGATGTGCAGGCCTTCGTGAAGACGGGCAAGGATGAGATGGAGAAGCTGGTGGAGACGATTCAGAGTCGGAAGTAAGTTGTTATTGAGAGCATCGAGAAGAACCCGGTCGATTTCGGCCGGGTTCTTTGTTGGGCGGAGCGAGGGTGAAGTCGGCGAAATGGAGGGTATAATCGGGATATGGTGACGCGCGCTGACATTGTGAAGCATCGAGAGGAGATCATCGCACTGGCGACGAAGTATGGGGCTTCGGATGTGCGGATATTCGGGTCGGTGGCGCGCGGCGATGCAACGGAGGGATCGGATTTGGATCTCTTGGTGAAGTTTGAGGCGGGGCGGTCGTTGCTGGACCACGCTGGATTGGTCGGGGCATTGGAAGACCTTCTAGGAATGCGCGTGGATGTCATCGACGAGGAGGGGATGCGGCCCCGGTTTCGTTCAGTCGTCGAGCGAGAGGCGTTGGTCATATGAGAACGTCATGCTTATCACGGCATCAACTGGCACCGGGTGTATCGCACGGCGGTGGAGGACGTGCCGGTCTTGAGGGCACCGATTCAAGTTATCTTCGATTCCCTGCCCCCCGATTCCCCTCCTGCCGCCGCCCCATGACACTTCGCCAGCGAATCGCCAGCGAACTTTTCCCCCTCCTTGACGTTTAATTGTCAGGCAAGTTAGGTTACCCTGCTCGGCCAAACCATGCGAAAGACCCGAACCATCGTCGCCCTGACACTCCTCGCGACGGCGCTCTGCGCCGATCGGGCGGCCGTGGCGGCGGCGGAGCAGGGGCAGAAGATCGAGGCGGGCGAAGTCACTCGGGGTTTCGCGCGGCGGCTTACGGTCTCGCTGCGGCGGGTGGTGCCGGCCGTCCAACTCCATCAGGGGCGCATGGAATTCGGGGGATCGATTTCCGGGCAGTTGCCGGCCATTGCGGCCCAGGATGCCGGTCGCTCGATGCAAGTCACTCCATTTCAGTTCAGGCTGCCTCCTCCCTCTCTCTGATTCCACGAGACGCGCGCGGCGGGGCTTTTGGTCCTGGTGCAGGCGTTTTTCATCGTCTTTGAGCACGATAGATCGTGCGATGGACGAATTCCTCAATGTAAATCCCAGGTTTTTGAGTGTGTCGTGAGCGGGAGGCTTCCACGGGTAACTTGCCGGTGCCACCCAACGACATCGGCGCCGTCCAGGCATCCATGCCGTTCAGTCCTCAGTCCACTCAACCCTCAAAGCCACCCAGCAGCAGACGATCCTTCGGACTCTTCCTCAACATTTAACGAATCGATTTCCCCATGTTTTCAGTAAGCAAAATTCTCACGATGATTTTCGGCAGCCGCAATGAACGCCTCCTCAAGCGCTACAAGGCGATCGTGGCCAAGGTGGGCGAGGTCGAGCCCAAGGTGCGGGCCATGACCGATGAGCAGATGCGCGAGCGCACGCAGGACCTCCGTCGGCAGATCACCGGCGGCAAGCTCCAGATGGAGGATGTCCTGCACGAGGCGCTGGCGATCATCCGCGAATCGATGGACCGCAACATCGGCATCCGGGAGATTTTCAACCCCGAAGAAAACTTCGACCCCGACAAGCTCGATGATGGGATGCTCCAGGTATACGACCAGGTGCAGCAGAAGATGATCCAGACGGGCGAGCCCTGGCAGCGGGTGGCGATTCCGCCCGAGCTTTATGAGGCGGTGCGGAAGCTCTATCCGGAAAGTCGGCCGCCGTTTCGTGCCCGGCCATTCGATGTGCAGATGATCGGCGGGCTGGTGCTGTACGAAGGCAAGATCGCCGAGATGGCCACGGGCGAAGGCAAGACTTTCGTCGCGCCGCTGGCATGTTTCCTGCGTGTGTTGCAGGGGATGAACTGCCATGTGGTGACGGTGAACGATTACCTGGTGCGCCGCGATGCGAGCTGGGTCAAGCCCTCGTTCGAAGCCGTGGGGTTCAGCGTCGGGTACATCCAGTCGGATATGGACCCGGGCGGGGAGGCGCGGCGGCAGTCTTACGATTGCGATGTCACCTACGGCACCAACAGCGAATTCGGCTTCGATTACCTGCGCGACAACATGAAGGAGCGCGTCGACTTGCAGGTGCAGGGGAAGCTGGATTTCGCGATCGTGGATGAAGTGGATTCGATCCTGATCGATGAAGCGCGCACGCCGCTGATCATCTCCGGCGCAGCCCACGATGATGCGCCGAAATACCGCGCGGCCGACCTGGTGGCGCGGAAGGTGATCGAACTCAGCAAGGCCTGGGATGACAACGCGAAGAAGATCGATGCCGCCAAGCGGATCATCAAGGGCGCGCAGGGCGATATGGATAAGTTCAAGGGAGACAAGGCCAAGCTCGAAGAGGCCACCAAGCGCCAGGAAGATGCGGAGAAGGATCTGGTCGAGCTGGAGTCGAAGAAGAAATCGCTGACGCAGTACTACGAAGTCGAGCTGGACCGCAAATCGGTGCATCTAACGCACGAAGGGATCGCCGCGGCGCAGGATGCGGCCGGCGTGGGGTCTTTCTATGTCGGCAATAACATGGAATGGCCGCATTTGATGGAGCAATCGATGCGGGCGCACGTGGTTTATGAGAAGGACAAGGATTATGTGGTGGAGCGCGGGGCGCGCACCGGCGAGATGGAGATCATCATCGTCGATGAGTACACCGGGCGCAAGATGGAAGGCCGGCAGTGGTCCGATGGCTTGCATCAGGCCTGCGAGGCCAAGGAGCGCGTGCCCATCAAGCAGGAGACGCAGACCCTGGCCACCGTCACGCTGCAAAACTTCTTCAAGCTGTACAAGGCGCTGGCAGGCATGACCGGCACGGCCATGACCGAAGCCGAGGAATTCACCAAGATTTACCGGCTGGAAGTGGTGAATATCCCGACGAATCGGCCGGTCATTCGCGCGGATCATGAAGACCGCATCTACCGCTCGGATCGCGAGAAGTGGGATTCGATCCTCGAAGAAATCAAAGCCGCAGCCGAATCGGGCCGGCCGGTGCTGGTGGGAACGACTTCCGTCGAGCGCAGCGAAATGCTCTCGACACTGCTCCAGCGCAAGTATGGCATCGAGCATGAAGTGCTCAACGCCAAGTACCACGAGCGCGAGGCGCAGATCATCGTCAAGGCGGGTCAGACACACCAGAATCCGCACGGTGAGACGGTGGGCAACGTGACCATCGCCACCAACATGGCCGGCCGCGGCACGGACATCAAGCTCGCCCCCGAAACGCTCTGGGATGTGGAGGCGAAAGAGGATGAGTCGGCCGAGGGCGGCTGGAAATACACGCTGACCCAGCGCGGCAGCGGAAAGAAAATGGAAGTCGATGCGGCCCATCCGCAGTACCCGGTTTTCCAGCTCAAGCCCGAGGCCAAGGTGGTCGGCGGGCTGCATGTGATCGGCACCGAGCGGCACACCGCCCGGCGCATCGATAACCAGCTCCGCGGCCGATCCGGCCGGCAGGGGGATCCGGGTTCAAGTCGCTTCTACGTCTCGCTCCAGGACGATCTGATGAAGATGTTCGCGGGCGAGTGGGTCATCCGCGTGCTCGGTTGGCTGGGCATGGAAGAGGGCATGGCGATTGAAGACAAGCGCATCACCAAGGGCATCGTCCGCGCCCAGAAGAAAGTGGAGGAGCGCAACTTCCTGGCCCGGAAAAACCTGCTGGAATACGATGAAGTGAACGATTACCAGCGCACGGTCTTCTACGGCCTGCGGCAGCGCGTGCTGGAGGGGCGCGATGTGGATGTGGTCATCTGGGACATGATCGGCGATTCGATCAAGGATGCGGTCGATAAGTTCATCACCAAAGAGTACGTCGCCAGCGTCGTGGCCGAGTGGGCCAAGACGAATTTTGAAGTGGCCATCGAGCCCAACGACCTGCGCGGCATGATCCACCAGGAGGAGCTCGAGCATTACATCAAGCAGCAGGCCCACAACGAGGCGCAGACGGTCATCACCTCCACGCTCGATGAATTCGTCGAGGAGGAGGAAGGCGATGATGAGGATGGAAAAGGCTCCGAAAGCTGGGATGTCAAAGGCCTGTCCTCCTGGGCGATGAGCCGATTCCACGTCTCCCTGCCGGCGACGCAGGTCAAGAAGATGACCCGCGATGAGATCGATGAGCGCCTCCGCGAGGCGGCCATCGAGCAGATCGACAAGCGCGATTGCGCCGGGCTCTCCAAATATCTCGAACCGCTTTTCGCGGAGGGCGCGCTGGCGAGCTGGGCGCGGGACAAGTTCGATATCCAGATCGACCCCAAGGAGGCGCTGCTGGAGGATGAGCGCACGCGCAAAGAGCCGGCCGACATGATTTCGCTGATCGAAGGCCGCGCCCGCGCCGCTTATGCCCGCCGCGAAATCGAGTACCCGATCGATCATCAGCTCACCTTCGCCTTCGGCGGCGAGGATGCCTCCACCGACAATCCCTACGCGGCCGACTACGTCAAATCGTGGGTGCTCGGCAAGTACGGCATCGAGCTGACGCTGGACCATATCCGCTCGCTCTCGCTGCGCAAGCTCCGCGAGGAATTGATCGGCTATCAGGAGAAGGCGATGGCCCCCGCCGCGATCGCGGCGGAGGTCGATGCGCTGATGAAGAGCGCCGGCAGCGACCCCGCGAAACTGGCATCGGCCGCCAATGACAAGTGGGCGTCGCGGCTGACGGTTAAGGACCTGACACCTGGCCCCGCGAACCCGGAGGAGGAAGAAGCCCCGCCGACGCCGCGGGAGATTCTGCTCAAGACCTCGCGCCTGTTCTATCGCCGCGAATTGACGGACCTGGAGCAGTTCGTTCTCATCAACATCCTCGACACGAACTGGAAGGACCACCTGTATGCGATGGATATCCTCCGCAGCGCCGTGGGCCTGATGAGCTTCGCCGAGCGCGACCCGCGCATCATCTTCAAGAAGGAAGGCTACCAGTTCTTCCAGCAGATGATCTCCGGCGTGCGCGACAAGGTGACGGATCTGATCTTCAAGGCCCGCGTCATCGGCCAGGCCCAGGCCAGGAGCGCCTACCGCGAAACCGCGGCCGTCCACGAGGATGCCGGCGGATACGGCGTGACCGAAAACGTGCAGCGCACCGCCGCGGAACTATCCGTCGCCCCCCCGCCCGAAGCCGCGCCCGAGCAGTCCTCCGGCGGCGGCAATCGCGAGACCGCGACCAAGGTCAAGCAGATCGTCAACACCGCGCCGAAAGTCGGGCGGAATGACCCCTGCCCCTGCGGCAGCGGCAAGAAGTATAAGAAGTGCTGCGGGCAGGGCGTCGCGTAGGTAAAAAGTAGCTCGACATTCCGATGTCGAGACGGTTCTGATTTGGAAACCATGTTTGGAGTTTGAGGCGGCTGCCGCAGTTGGAAAGCGACTCGACATCGGAATGACGAGCCACGTCCGATTTCTATTGGCTCAGGTCATCGCAAACGCAACCGCGCTGTAGTTCGCCTTGATCCGGGCGTAGTTCAGCGCGAAGCCGCCGCCCAACCCACCGCTCTTTCTTCCTCACTCCTCCTCGCGCCACTCCACCCGCTTGGCATCGCCCCAGAGCGAATCCAGATCGTAGTACATCCGCGCCTCCTGGTTGAAGACGTGGACGATCACGTTCACCATGTCGCAGAGAAGCCAGGTTTCGCCTTCGTACCCGCTGCGGGCGATGCAGGCGTGGCCATGCTCGCCGCCGAATTCCTCGATTTCCTGCATGACCGATTTCATCTGCCGGGCGCTGCTGCCGGTGGCGATGACGAAGAAGTCGGTTACCGGCGACAGGCCGGCCACATCCAGCACCACCACGTTATGACAGCGCGTCTGCGAAACCAGGCGCGCGGCCTCGATGGCGAACTGCCGGGCGGCCGCCATCTGTTTCGCCTGATCGAAGCGCCGCGGCGCGGGCGCGGCCAGCGCGGTTGCGCCGGCCGAAGCAGCAGGGGGGGCGGGGGGAGCGATGGTGCGTGTGCGTGCGATAAATCACCTCCGTGAGGAATATGACATTTCTCCGGCCATATTGTGCCAGAAGCGATTATTGACGCCAACCTTAAATCGCTCTGACAGTGATTTCGTAGCACGGGCATCCTGCCCGTGTGCGCGTCAATTGAATGAAGAGGCCCCGCGTCCCTCCGGACGCGGGGCCTCGAACTCACTGACTTTGGGTGGCGCTGGCAAGCTGAAAGCTTGCCAGTAGCCGTCAAATACTCACGCCAGATCAATTCTGGCCCGAACCGCCTTTGGCCTCAATCGCCGCAAGACGGGGAGCAGGCTGTCCGTTGCCATCGGTTGATGATTCGCCGCTGGCGGGTTGGCCGCCGGTTTGGGCAAACTCCCGGTCCATTTCCAGCATCTCGTCGGAGTCCTTGCGCGAGCGCTGCACGGCCCAGTAGATCATCACCAGTGCCGCGATCGAGATCAGCACGCCGATCACGGGTTGCGAGGTGCCGCCGGGGTTGATGCTGACCGCGTTGTAAGACAGCATGATCGGCAGGAACAACAGGGCGACCATGTTCATGACCTTGACCATCGGATTGATGGCCGGGCCGGCCGTGTCCTTAAGCGGATCGCCGACGGTGTCGCCGGTGACCGAGGCCTTGTGGGCTTCGGAGCCTTTGCCGCCGTACTGGCCATCTTCGATCATCTTCTTGGCGTTGTCCCAGGCGCCGCCGGCATTGGCCATGAAGACCGCCAGCAACTGCCCGACCAGGATCATGCCCGCCAGGAATCCGCCCAGGGCGTAGGGCCCAAGGAGGAAGCCGACGAACAGCGGAGCGAGAATCGCCAGCGAAGCCGGGCCGATCAGTTCCTTCTGCGCCGTGTTCGTGCAGATATCGACCACTCGGCCGTAGTTGGGCTTCTTCGTTCCAGCCCAGATTTCCTTATCCTTGAACTGCACGCGGCATTCCTTGACGATGAAGAACGCCGCCCGGCCAACGGCTCGGATCAGCATCGAGCTGAAGAGGAACGGCACCGCGCCGCCAATCAGGAAGCCGATCAGCACCATCGGATCGGCCACGGTGAGCTTGGCCGCGTATTCGAAATACTGGCCGACCGTCATCAGATGGATCTTCTCCTCCGAACCCACCGCGATGACCGCGATAAAGCTGGCGAAGAGGGATACGGCCGCGATCACCGCCGAGCCGATCGCGATGCCCTTGGTCTCGGCCTTGGTCGTGTTGCCGACCGCATCGAGATCCGACAGCACCTGGCGGGCCTTCTTGTAGGCGACTTCGCCCATCTCGGCCTTGTCGTAGCCCATTTCGCCGATGCCGTTGGCGTTGTCGGCCACCGGGCCGAACACGTCCATCGAGATCGTGTTGCCGGTGAGCGTGAGCATGCCGATACCCGCCATGGCCACGCCATAGGCGATGAAGATCGGCGTGGTGCCGGTGTAGCAGAGCACGGACAGAAGAATTGCGCCGGCGATCACCATCGTCGCGACCACCGCTGATTCATAACCGACGGCGAATCCCTGGATGATGTTGGTGGCATGTCCCGTCTGGCAGGCGCGGGCCAGGCTCTTAACGGGCTTATGCGAGGTATGGGTGAAGTAGCTGGTGACCTTGTTGAGGCCGATGGCGAGGATGATGCCGATGAGGCAGGTCAGCGCCGGCCGCATGTCCAGACCGCCGCCCAGGCCGAAGTTGGCCCAGAACGATTGCTGCTTGGAGAGGATCTCGCCCTTGTACTCTCCAACCCAGGCCCGGTATTCGAGAGGTTGGGTTTCGCGGGCAGAATTGAGTTTCGTTTCCAGTTTGCTTTTGGCTTCGCCGCTGGCCGTCGCGACCTGAATCTCCAGGGCCTTGATCGAGGCGGTCGCGCCGGCTTCGAACTTCTCCCGGTCCGCGGTGAACTGCGGCGTCTGGGCATATGCGCCCAGGGCCTGCGGGTATTGCCTGATGTAGCCGTCATTGATCCGGAGGTAAGCCAGACCCAGTGCCGTGAATCCGATCACGCTGATGACCGAGCCGATCCAGAAGCCGCGATGCACGCTGTGCAGTGCGGTGTCGGAAGTATCGTTCGGGCCGGCCTTGACCGTGTAAGTCGAGATGATCGATCCCAGCACGCCGATGCCGCGCACCAGCAGGGGGAAGAGCACGCCGATGTGTCCGAAGCTGGCCATGCCCAGGATCATGGCCGCGACGATGGTCACTTCATAAGACTCAAAAATGTCGGAGGCCATGCCGGCGCAGTCGCCGACGTTGTCACCGACGTTGTCGGCGATGGTCGCGGCGTTGCGGGGGTCATCCTCAGGAATATCCTTTTCAATCTTGCCGACCAGGTCAGCGCCGACATCGGCGGCCTTGGTGTAGATGCCGCCGCCAACCCGCATGAACAGGGCCAGCAGCGTGCCGCCAAAGCCAAAGCCCAGCAGGGCTTCATAGGCCTTCTCGCCGTAGATCAGGAAGATCATGGTGCCGCCCAGGAGGCCCAGGCCATCGGTCAGCATGCCGGTGACGGTTCCCGTGCGATATCCGAGCTGCATCGCTTCGCCATAGCTCTTGCGGGCCGCCGCGGCGACGCGCAGGTTGCCGGTGGTCGCCAGACGCATCCCGACAAATCCGACTGCCCATGAAAAGAGCGATCCCATGAAGAACGCGCCAGCGCGTCCCCAGGCGAACGCCGGCTCGGCCGCTTTGGTCATGTAGAGAATGACCGTGATGATGATGAGTGGGCCGATCTTGCGGAACTGCGCCTTCATGTAGGCGTTGGCTCCTTCGCGGACCGCCCCGGCGATCGCCTGCATTTTTTCGGTGCCCTTGTCGGCCGCCAGCACCTGCTTGGCCAGCATCGCCGCATAGACGAGCCCCGCGACGGCGACCAACAGCACGATGATCAGTGCGACGCGTTCGCCCCAATGGTAATGGGCGCTGGTGAAGGGGGTGAAGAAGTCGAAGGCCTTCTCAACGGTCGCCGCGACCTCGCTCGAGCCTCCCCCGGCAGGGGGGGCCGATCCCAGACCCCATCTTGGGCCCATAATGAAGGCGCCGATAAACAGACAAGCGAGCACCGCCAGCCAGGTCTTGCTGGTCTTGGCTTTGCCGGACTTGCCGCGAAGTAAACTAAGCATGACTGCTCCTGCCAGATTTGATTTGATTCGAATGGTTCAGCCCGACGGCTACGAGCCGGCGGAGCAAATAAGACTAACTTGTCCTATTCCGAATTGGCACAAGGGAATGCCTTCCGAATTCATAATCCCCACTCGGCAGATGCTGATTCTGAAAAAGGCCCTCTTATTGGCTACCGCAAACGTTGCGCACAGGCTGTCAGTAATCGCATCCACCACATGCTAATCTATCAGTGCGTTCGCGACAGGGGGCAAAAAATCTTGCATCGACTCGATTTTTTGTCCAGTGCCGTATTTTGCGGCGTCCGAAACGCCCGATGGCGCATGCCGTTTGCCCGGTGTGTATACTCGTCTCCGGCACCCCAAATGCTCGATTCTTGCGTGAATCTGCGCCGACTAAACCTTCATCCCCCGCTGCTCACCCATTTCTCAGATTGATCACCTCCGCGTGGACCAGAACTTACCGATCGAAGCCGCTCAGCGAGGAAGCCGTCAGGCGCAGGCCGTCCTGTTGCGCGAGTTGCAGGAGCCCTGGTATCGGATGTGCCTCGGCTTGCTGGGCGACCCCGAGAAGGCCCGCGATGCCACCCAGGAAACCGGCCTGCGGTTCCTGAAGCAGTTAGCCCGGTTTCGGGGTGATTCCAAGCTCATGACCTGGTCGATGGGCATCGCGATCAACGTCGTTCGCGAATCGCGCAGGTCTTCGAAAAAGGCGATCACGGATGATGGCCAGATCGCCGATGGCCGGCCAGCACCAGGCGATTCGCCCGAGCAGAGCGCTTCGGGCCGGGAGCAGCGGGACCTGCTGCGAACGATCCTGGCGGAGTTGCCAGAGCGGCAGCGCGAGGCGGTGACCCTGCGGTTTTTTGAGGAGCTATCGGTTGAAGAGACGGCCAAAGCCATGAACTGTGCGGAAGGAACCATCAAGGCGACAATTCATCAAGCTTTGAAATCGCTCAAAACCCGCCTGACCACCCGGCGGCCGGCGTAGAAGAATAAATGTATTGAGATCGGACCATGAGTGAACTTCGCAAACAACTTCAAGCCGCCCGCGACGACTATCGATCGGCCAGGTATCCCGGCGATCTGGTGGCCGACCTTCTCGGCAAGCCCGAAGTGGCCGGCCGGATTGGCGGGCTTGAAGATCCTGAGCAGCCGCGGCGATCGCGCTGGCGTCTGATGCTGGCCGGAATCACGGCGGCCGCGGCCCTGGCGGCGGCGATCGCGGTGATCGCCCTGCTGCACCGGCCTGCGACGCTCGTTCCGGGACGGAGCGAGACCAATGAAATGGCGGTGCGGTTTTCGATCCCCGCCGCGCCGGAGATGCCCCATGGGATTTCCGTGACGCCGCCGCATGTCGATCTGTCGGCCGCGCCGGCGCGGCCGGAGTTTCCATCGATTTTCGGGACTTTGTGAGGGTCATGCTGAGCGAAGCAAAGCATCTTGCCGATCCGATGCGGACGATTCGAAACGCCGGTGGGCCTGGAAAACCGAAACAGGATTCTTCGCCACGCCCAGAGAACGACGGTCATTGATTAAGACCTTGTTGCAGACGAGACTGGAGACGTAATGAAATTCAAAGCCCTCTTCATCGTTGTTCCGCTGTTTATGGCGGCCACGTCATTTGCCCAGAACGGTCCGCCCGAAGGACGCGATGGCCCCCCGCGCCGCGACGATGGCCAGGGCCCTCCCGGCCAGCGCGAGCCGTTCGATCCCGCTTTCAACGGCCCCGGCGGCGGCGGTCCCGGCCGGAATAATCCGCGCCCGGGCAACGCGCTGATGAACCAGGTCGAGCTCATGCGCAACTGGCTCGACCTGATCGACCGCTACGCGCGACTGGCCAAGGACCCGGTATCGGCGGCCGTCGCCGCGGTGATTTCGGCCGACGATCTCCTGCGCGGCAAGCCTCCCGAACAGGCCATCGAGTTCTTCACCAAGATGCTCGCCGCCACGAAAAACGAAACCGTGCAGCGAACCATCAAGCTGCAACTGGTGGAAATCTACGGCCGGAATAATCAGACGGACAAGGCCCTGGAAGTGCTGCGCGAACTAATCGCTGCCGCCCCGGCGCAATCGGCCAATGCGGCGGGACCCACCAGCCCCGCCGCGCCGAATTCCGGTGTCGCCGAAGCTCAGCGATGAGGACCCGCTCTGAAGATGGCAGATTCAACCCAACTCCTCGTCATTCTCGGACCCACCGCCTCCGGAAAAAGCGAACTTGCGCTGGAACTCGCTCGGCGCACCGGCGCGGAAATTCTCAGTGTCGATTCCATGCAGGTCTACCGCCACATGGATATCGGCACCGCCAAGCCGTCAGTCGCCGAGCAGGCCCAGGCGCGGCACCATCTGATCGATCTGGTCGAGCCCATCGAGCAATTCACCGTCGCCCGATTCGTCGAACTGGCCGATGCCGCCATCGCCGATGCCGGCCGGCGCGGCGTACCCCTCATCGCCACCGGCGGCACGCCCCTCTACTACAAGGCCCTCTTCGAAGGATTGTTCGAAGGCCCACCGGCCGATGAAACCATCCGCGCCCGCCTGCGCGAGCTGCCGGGCGATGAGCTTCACCGGCGGTTGACCCTGGCCGACCCCGCAGCGGCCGGGCGCATTCATGCCAACGACACCAAGCGCCTCCTCCGCGCTCTCGAAGTCTTCGAAATCACCGGCAAGCCGATCACGTCATTCCAGACCGAATGGGCCGACGCCGCCGGCGGCGCGAAGCATCGCCATCCCGCCACCTGGATCGGACTGAACTGGGATCGCGAGCTGCTCAACCGCCGCATCAACGCCCGCGTGAAGAAAATGATCGAGGCGGGATGGGTGGATGAGACGCGCGAGCTTCTCGCGCGCTTTGGCGAACTTTCCATGACCGCCGGCGAAGCCACCGGCTATCGCGAACTGATCGATCATCTCAAAGGCGCGATGACACTCGAGGAGGCCATCGAGCAGATCAAGATCGGCACGCGCCAACTGGCGCGGCGGCAGATGAAATGGTTTCGGCGCTGGCCCAATGTCAAATGGATTGATGGGACGAGGCCGCTGGTGGAACGGGTTGCGGAGGCGCTGGCTGCGTGGGGGTGGTAAGTGGTGGCGATACCCCGCACAACCCGCATTTCACCATTTTCTCACCCCCGTCAAACCGCCGAATTGCACCGAAACCCCTCGCCCGCCCCTGGCCCCCTTTTGACATTTGCCGCCCGACTTTCTACATGACTAGGGATGCCCCTGCGCGCCATCGCCAAAAAGCTCTTCCCGCGCATCCCCGCCCCCGAGGCCGTTGCCGGGCTCGCATCGGTCCTGGTCGGCGTGCTCCTGCTCTTCATCAAGTTCTTCGCCTATTTCCTCACCGGCTCGGCCGCCATCTTCTCCGATGCCATGGAGTCGATCGTCAACGTCCTCGCCTCCGTATTCGCCGTCTACGCCCTCTTCTACGCCCACCGCCCGGCCGATGAGGAGCATCCCTACGGTCACGGCAAAGTCGAATTCCTCTCCGCCGGCTTCGAAGGCGGAATGATCTTCGTTGCAGCGCTGGTCATCGCCTTCCGCGCGGTAGAGGCCCTGATCAAACCCGCCGACATCCTCAAAATCGAATGGGGACTTGTCCTCATGCTCGTTGCCATGGTCGTCAACGGCGCGCTCGGGCTCTACCTGGTCCGCTCCGGCCACAAGCACAACTCGCTCACGCTCGAAGCCGATGGCAAACATCTCATCACCGATGCGGTCACCTCCGCGGCGACCTTCATCGCGCTCCTGCTAGTCTGGTTGACGAAGCTTCCGATTCTCGATCCCATCGCCGCCCTCCTCATCGCGGTCTACATTTCCCTGACGGCCTATCAACTGATGCGCCGCAGCGCCGCCGGCCTCCTCGACGAGCAGGACAAGGAGGATGAAAAACTCCTCCGCCAGATTCTCGATTCCCACCTCGCCCCCGCCGGCAAATTGCCCCACATCTGCTCCTACCACAAGCTCCGCCACCGTCATTCCGGCCGCTATCACTGGGTCGACTTCCACATGGTCGTCCCGCCCACTCTGACCGTCGATCAAGGCCACGAAATGGCCAGCGCGATCGAGTTCGAGATCGAGCAGGCGATTGTGGTCGGCAATGCAACGGCGCATATCGAGCCGTGCAAGGGGGAGTGCTGCAACAAGGCGACCGGCCGGGTAGAATAATAAAGGTGATTATGTACCTGGCTCACCAATTATCATTTGGCTAGGTTGATCGCTTCACCGGTTTTGCCGATCCGCCCAATTCCTACCGATGTGATGGCAAACACTTCACCCGTATTTTGATCGATCACAATTGGCGTTTTCCCAACACGACCCAAGCTGGTGAAGCGATGATTTGGACGACCAAGCCAGAAGCCAATCGCGAGTCCAACGGCGACCGACACTGGCGTAATGACCATAATAAGCCAGCGAACATTCATCGCATCACTTCGCTTTCCGTTGGCTGGCTTGCGGCTTCCGCTTCTCCGCGCGTTCGGCCTTCAACACGGCTGACTTGGGGACCTTCACGATGGCGCGGAGGGCGCGGTTGAATTCAGACAAAGGCAATTCACTGGATTGGGTGGGCGATGACATTTGAAAAGTCCTCATTATCGTGACCTTCGAGTAGGCCGCATCATGGGCCGCGATGCTGGGAGAATCGCGGGGATGAGGGACCTCCAACATTTTCGATCGGACGGAGCCAATTTCAGCGGGGAACCGGCGGGCGGGAAAAGTTGCATTTGCCCGACGTGAGGGTGGTATATCTTAAAGCCCATGATCTGCTCACACCTAAAAAGTTTCTGGTCATAGGTGTGGAATTCCGTAACGCCCCAAGTCTTTGCGGTCGCTAGATGGATCGCATCCGCTGGTTTCAACGCTCGTCCTCTTCCCAGTAGCAAGCGTATTAAGGTTTGAGCGTTTCTGGCGATGATCTCATCAACTTCGGCGGTCTTAATCGGTGACGAACTGTCCCAAAAAACTAGGATTCGATCGGCGGTCTGTTTGCTGAGTTTCCCGCCGGTCTTCTCCTCCTTGGCAAAACAGACTTCGGTAATACTCAAATGCGAGGTGACGATTGTCACCTTTCCGGACTCGCACTCATCGAGAAGCGCTTCAATTACAGGGACCCGATCCTGTTCGGCATCAACCGCCGCTAGAAAAACACAGGAGTCCCAATAGTAGATGGGATTATCGTTCGCCATCGCGAAGCCTCCGAATCGCTGCTTCCGCCGACTCCTCCCCTGGCATAGCGGGAGCGCATCCGATTGCTCTACGATACCGTTTTGGCTCAACTGGAGGGATTATCGTGATGTTCCGTACTCTGCGCATCGTCGTCGGCAACCCAGTATTTGGATCACGATGAACCACGCCCTCAACCAGAACCATTTCGCCCCACGCCTTGCGCATCAAATCTTCATTTCCGGGCTGAATGTAGCAGGATACGGCGCGGTCCGAGTTAATCTCATACAAGGTGAAGCGGAGGGCATTTCGATTAGTCAGACTTTGCACTTTGCCGCGCAATGCCCCGTAACTTTCCTTCAAATTACTGGGCCGGCGGATAACGAATATCTCCTCCGCGCCGAGACTGCCCTTCTCTTCTTCGACCAGAGCAGGCTCCAGAGGAAGCTGAAGAGACGGCGCGAATATTTCCGCGTCGTCATCTTCGTTTTCAAACCGAATCGAAGTAACGCGATCGCCAATAACTCCAACGATTTTTCGTGCGGCGGCGCGAATCGGCATTGGCAACGATTCAATGCGGCCATCCCGAATCGTTCGCCCCACTTCCACGTATCGCTCAATAGATGCCTTAACAGGCGCATGATCTTGAAGTTTATGAACGGCGCGGAGGGAAGCAAGAAAACTCCCCGGCGATAAGTCTTCGACCCAGGGCATCCGCATGTAGATTAAGATTCTTGCGCTTGCGCGTTCACTGATGATCGAATAGGGTGGGTGGCTGTTCCCGGCCGGGTTGTTTCTCATTCCAACGCCTGACCCCAAGGAGCTTGGCATGGACGCTCAAGCGACC